>DAOTVV010000271.1:0-5951 GCA_034436255.1 Anaerolineae bacterium | reverse complement strand
ATGCAGTGAGGCGATAGTGGCTTCCTCAGCGCTGGCTGCCTTCTCAGCTTGGTGCAGGCTGCCGCGCAGGCGGTCGCGCTCCGCTGCCGAGGCCTCAATCGTCTGGACCTGCGCTTCGAGCTCAAGGAAGAGGTCATGGCCGGAGCGGCTGGCCTCAGCCCTGCTTTGGGCAGCGCTTGCTTCACTGACGCGGCGCTCCAGTTCGCTCAGGCGCTGGCGGGCGAGCTCAACGGCCCCAGCGCACGCGTGCTTGCGCTCGCGAGCCTCGCGGAGATCGGCCTCAAGCGAATCTAGCTCTTGCCGCCTCGCACGCACTTGGACGAGTTCGGCCTCGAGCTGTGCCAACTGACGATCGAGGCTTTCATATTCGAGTTTGAGCCGCTCGAGCCTCTCCAGCACTTCGGGCATTGCCCGCAACTCCTCCTCGAGCGCACTCAACCTCCCCTGGGCGCCGCGCAGCTGTTCCCGGCCGTACTGAAGAGGCCCGGACAAGCGATTGTAGGCTAGCTCGTACTCCTGTAGGGAGAGAAGCTCCTCGAAGCGCACTTTGCGCGGCGCGGGCGGAAGGAGGAAGTCCGACGTCAGCTGGCCTTGTGGAACGCCGACCACGCCTTCGAAGAGCACCGGCAGCTTGACCCCGGCTCGCGCGCCAAGGTGCTGCGCCAGTAGTTCCTGTACCTCGCGCACGCCCGTTGCGATCACGGCGTCCAGGTCCGCGCTATATAACGAAGCGACCGAGGCCCCGCTGCGCCTCAGTTCCCGGGTCACATGGTATGGCCGCTGATCTAGAGCCGAGACGAAACGGACGGAAATGCGACCGTAGGCACTGTCTTCGCGGATGACTTGCTCTTGCCGCACCCTCTGCGAGCCAAAGAGAGCGAAACCTATGGCCTCGATGATAGTGGACTTGCCGGCACCGTTCTGGCCACAGATGGCGATGGTACCCCTGGCAAAGTCGAGGCTGGCCCGCTCGTAGCTCTTGACGTTCTCCAGGTCAACATGGTCAATCAGCATCGCTGTCTCCGCGGACGGAGAGGCCGAGTGATGCGCTCTGCTCGAGCACGTATTCGTAGACCGCCTCATCGCTCGCGCCCGCGATCGCCATGCGTTTCAGGGCCAGCGCTAGGTTAGCCAGGCTGGTGCTATGCTCATGGTAACGCTGGTCGTTGGCTACCGCTTGCTCCAGCACTGCCTGTTCGATCTCGTCTCGCGATGAGTGCTCGTCGTAGATAGCCCCTACTCCCTCTATCTCGAGCAGGTTGCGCACGAGCACTTTGAGGGGGCGTAGTCGCTGCTCGAGGACCTGCACTATAGCGGTCGTGTCCAAAGCGGCGAGGGCGAAGCTCAGCTTGCCGACAATCGCGAGCTCGACAATGGCGTCTTTCCCGGCCAGGGCGGCGTTGTCCTCCGCCAGACGTTTGGCGGCCTGCAGTGCCGCCTCCGGCCCCTCCGCAGCCCCGAGATCAAGACGAAGCCTGGCGCAGGGGCGCCGCCTCGCCGGTGTGAAGCGCACCCGGTGCGACCAGCCATCGCTGAGCCTGCTGGTCTCCACGAGGTACCATCCTCCCTTGAAGTCCCACTCATCTACCCCAAGTGCTTCAAGAGAGCCGGGGTTGTAGACCCAGTCATCTATCGCGAAGGGTTTGTGTAGATGCCCAAGGGCGACGTATTGCACGTACGGACGCAGCGGCTCGAGTTGCTCCAGCCGCAGCGGCTGGGTGAAGCCGGGCATCTGGCCTTCGAGGCCAGCATGGGTGAGCAAGACCGTGTAGCACGGGGGCAAAGCTGCGAGCGCCTGTGCCAACTGGCCAACCAGGCGGGGCAGAGTCGCTCCCAGGTAGGGCAGGCCGACGACGCGCGTGTCGCCAAACTCGACATAAGATGGGGACAGGCTGTCGGGCCCATGCAACTGCAGTTGGCCCTGGCGGATGCTCACGTCCAAGTGAACCAGGTAGCCTAGACGATGCAACACGGCCAGCCAGTTCTGGCTTTCGCCATGCCAGCCGCGATCGTGGTTTCCCGATACGGCCACCACAGGTATGCCCGCTTCCTGGAGCGGGCGCAGAACCTCCACGGCCATCAGCAGGGTAGTCGGGTCAATGGTTCGGCTATTGAAGACGTCGCCGGCGATGAGCAGGAAGTCGGGCTGCTCCTTTGCCGCTGCCATGGCGGCCTGCCGGAAGGCGGCGGCCAGGTCAACCGCTCTCTGCTTCAGCCCATACTGCTCGTAGCCCAGGTGAAGATCTGCCAGGTGGACGAATCGTGGCACTGAGGAACGCCCCCATGCTCAAAAAGGCTTGAGGGAAGGGTAGCACATATGTTCAGCAATCTCAAGGCCTCGGCCGCGGGGCAACGCCCCGGCATCGCCCGAGACGGCGATGTCTACGGGCATCACCCGGAGCGGCCGGACTTCTGGGCTTTAGCCCAGGGATCGCGCAGCGGCACCGTCTGGTTGAAGACCGGGGCACCCGGCCGCGAATCCACGCTGTCGGCGCAGAAGTAGCCCAGCCGCTCGAACTGGTAGCGACTGCCTGGGGCTGCCTCGCGCAAGCCGGGTTCCAACCGGCAACCTTTGAGAACGTGCAACGAATCCGGGTTGAGATTGGCGAGGAAGTCGGACCCGGGCGGCGCGATCTCAGGGTTCTCGGTACTGAACAGCCGGTCGTAGAGGCGTACCTCGCCTGGCACAGAGTGACTGGCTGAGACCCAGTGCAAGGTGGACTTGACCTTGCGGCCGTCTGGGGCATCGCCACCTTTTGTCAGTGGGTCGTAGGTGCAGTGCACCTCGAGGATCGCGCCAGTCGCAGGGTCTTTGACCACGTCAACGCACCTGATGAAATAGGCATAACGCAAGCGCACTTCGCTGCCAGGGGAGAGCCTGTAGTAGCCCTTGGGGGGATCCTCGCGAAAATCGTCCTCTTCGATATAGAGCTCGCGCGAGAAAGGCACCTGGCGGACACCAGCAGTTGGATCCTCAGGGTTGTTGACAGCTGTCAACCACTCGACCTGGCCCTCCGGATAGTTTACCAGAACCACCTTGAGCGGACGCAACACAGCCATGGCGCGTGGCGCCACGCGGTTCAGCCTGTCGCGCACGCAATGCTCCAGGAGAGCGATGTCGACAATGCTCTCGTTCTTGGCCACACCGACGCGGCTGATGAAGTCGCGGATGGCCTCGGGCGGATAGCCGCGGCGGCGCATGCCAGCGAACGTTGGCATCCGCGGATCGTCCCAACCACTGACCAAGCCTTTCTCCACCAGTGTACGAAGCTTGCGCTTATGCAGCACGGTGTAGCTGAGGTTCAGGCGGGCGAATTCTATCTGGCGAGGGTGGTGCACCCCCAACTGATCCAGGAACCAGTCGTAAAGAGGGCGATGGTCCTCATACTCAAGGCTGCACAGTGAGTGGGTAATCCCCTCGATTGAATCCGAGAGCGGGTGCTGAAAGTCGTACATCGGATAGATGCACCACTCGTTCCCGGTACGATGGTGCGTGGCGTGCCTGATGCGATACATCACCGGGTCCCGCAAGTTGAGGTTGCCAGAAGCCATGTCTATCTTGGCGCGCAAGACGCGTGCACCATCGGGGAACTCGCCGCGTCGCATCCGTTCGAGCAGATCCAGGTTCTCTTCGACGGAACGGTTGCGCCACGGGCTCTCTCGCCCAGGCTTCGTCAAGGTGCCCCGGTACTCGCGGATCTCCTCGGCGCTCAAGTCGTCCACGTAGGCCTTGCCCATTTTGACGAGTTGGACGGCATAATCGTAAAGCTTGTGGAAATAGTCCGAGGCGAAGTACAGCCGGTCACCCCAGTCGAAGCCCAACCAGCGGACGTCTTCGAGTTGGGCCTCCACGTACTCCTGCTCCTCGCGGATGGGGTTGGTGTCATCGAAGCGGTAGTTGCAGACCCCGCCGAACTCCTCGGCGATGCCGAAATCGAGGCAGATCGCCTTGGCATGCCCGATGTGCAGGTAGCCGTTCGGTTCAGGCGGCCAACGGGTGCGCACGTACTTGAACCGGCCTGTTCGGAGGTCTTCGGCAATCTGCTCACGTATGAAATCGGTGGGCCGGGAACTGCCGCTTTCTTCCACTGCGTCACTCATTAGCATTCCGTCCTTGCGAACTTGCGCTCACCAACCTATGGCATGGTCAGGTCTGGCTGAACTTGTTGCTCTTCGGAGAGCGAGCCACTCGACACTGCCGCGTCGCCCTGCCGGTAACGGGTGACGCTGATCGGGCCGAATAGCCCCTCCTGACTGACGACAACCCGTCGCCGCCGCACCAGCTCGAGCAGGGCCAGGAAAGTGACGAGCACCTCGGAGCGGCTCGCGACACCATGGATCAACTCATGAAAGAATACCTTACTCCTGCTCAGCAGCAAACGCAGGATAACACGAAGCTTGACGCCGATGCCGACAGCGGCGGGCCCCGGTTCCCCCTCGAACGGGGGCTCGGCAGCGCGTCGGGCGAACAATTTCAGAGCAAGGTTGCCGAGCACGGCAGGGCTGTATTGCCTGCAGACTACCAATGGGCCGGCCGGAGGCAAGCCGCGCCGGATGAAAAGCTCGTGGCCGGCATGCAGCCGCTCCCCGAGCCATTCGGCCGCGCTACGAAAACGGCGGTACTCTTCGAGGCGCGCGATCAGGTCGCCGGCTGCATCTTCAGCTTCCTGGTCGGCCGGACCATCCGTCGGCAGCAGCGCTCGCGATTTGATCACCAGCAGGCGAGCGGCTATCTCAAGAAAGGCCGCCAACTCTGAAGCGTCGCGCTCGGGCATGTTGCGAACGTGTTCCAGATATTGCTCGGCGACCGCGGCCAAACTTATCGCCGTGATCGCGAGTCGCTGGCTCTCGATGAGAGCGAGCAGCAACTCCACCGGCCCCTGGAAAGCGGGCAGGCTCACCTCGTAGTTGACACGCAGCCCTGCGGAGTCAGGCGCCGAACTTCTCCAGTTTGAGAGCATTCGCCATCGCCATGGGCATCAACTCGACAGCCTGGAAGTGTCCGAGGCCGCCGCGTGCACAGGCTCGCTCCGAAAACTCCTCCACTTCGTCTGTGCGGCAGAAGGGAGCGACGATCATGGTGGGCACAGGGTGCCACGAGTGGCTCTTCATGGCGGCCGGAGTGGAATGATCGCCTGTTACGATGAGCACATCCGGTCGCAGCGCCATCAGCCGCGGCATGGCGCCGTCTACCGATTCGATCACACGCACCTTCGCCTGGAAATCGCCGTCTTCGCCCCGGCTGTCGGTGGCTTTCACGTGAACATAGAAGAAGTCGTACTTCTGCCAGTTAGCCTCCATCGCCGCCAGTTCGTCGTCCAGGCTGTTGCCTGCGTCGAGCACGTCCATGCCGACGAGCTTGGCCACGCCGCGGTACATGGGATAGGTGGAGAGAGCGGCAGCACGCAGGCCGCATACATCACTCAGTTTGGGCAGGGATGGGTCCTTGGCGAAGCCGCGCAGCAGGAACATGTTCGCTGGATGGTGACCCGCGAGAAGCGCCCGTGCCTCCTCGATCCATTGATTGACGAGCTTCGCCGTCTGCTCGGCCTCAGGTGCTGTGGCAACGAGGGGCAGCGGCGGCTTCCCCGTGACCTGCGGGTCAGTCTCGGACAGGTGCGCGTCCAGGCCGGGCCCGCGAAACACGATCGCGAAGCGGTGCTCCCGTACCGGCAAAACAAACGTTTCCACGCCCGGGATGCGTATTCCCTGGAGCAAGCGGCAAAGCTCGGCCGACTTGTCGCTGGCGATGCGGCCGGCGCGACGGTCGGTGAGCACGCCGTTCGCATCCACTGTGCAGAAGTTGCCGCGCACGGCCACGTCGTCGGGATGCAGCGGGAAGCCGATGCCCAGCACCTCGAGCACGCCTCGGCCGATCTCATACTTGATCGGATCATAGCCGAACAGGGCGAGGTGTGCGGGGCCACTGCCAGGCGTGATGCCTGGGGCAA
>DAOTVV010000270.1:0-6784 GCA_034436255.1 Anaerolineae bacterium | reverse complement strand
CCAGGGAGGCCGACAGGCTCTGGCCGACCACCGTGAGGAAGGCGATCTTGAGGCTGTTGTAGGTGAACCAGCCAAAGGGCATCGCTTTCACGGTGTCCACATAGTTTTGCCACAGCCAGGCCCGGGGGAGGAGACGAGGCGGAAAGACGAAGATCTCCGGCTGGGCCTTGAGCGAACTGAGCACCATCCAGATGAAAGGCAGGGCCATCACCAGGCACGAGAAAATGAGGAAGCCGTGCACGAAGACCGGCTTCAGGATATCACGGGCCAGGGCCAGCCCCGAGCGCCGTTGGCGGATGCGGGAGTACTGGCCAGTAGCGGCTCTAGCAACCATAGGTCACAAGCTCCTCAGCCGTAGAATACCCAGAGGCGCTGGAGGCGGAACTGAATGAGAGTCAGGATCATGATGATGAAGAAGAGAACATAGGCCAGGGCACAACCGAACCCCATATGCAGCCACTGGAAGGCCTGCACATAGATGTACCAGGAGAGCGTGGTGGTGGAGTAGGCAGGGCCACCCTGGGTCAGGATATACGTCTGCTCGAACACCTGCAGCGAGCCCATGATCGTGGTAACGGCCACGAAGAAGATAGTGGGCGTCATCAGCGGCAAGGTTACGCTCAGGTGCCGGCGCCAGCGTCCGGCGCCATCTATCGAGGCGGCTTCATACAATTCCTGGGGCACACCCTGGAGGCCGGCCAGGTAAATAACCATTGTGTAGCCCAGACCCTTCCAGACGCTCATGATGACTATTGACAACATGGCGGTTTTCGGGTCCGCCAACCAGAGGGGCCCCTTGATTCCGATCTTGCTCAGGAAGAAGTTGAGCAAGCCGAACTCTGGGTTGTATAGCCAGGCCCAGACGAGCGACACCGCCACAGTCGAAGTGACGACAGGAAGGAAGAACACACTGCGGTAGATGCTGATCAGTTTCGTCTTCTGATTCATGAAGACGGCAACGATGAACGGCAGCGCCACCCCGGGCACGATATAGAGCAGCGTGTAGTAGAAAGTGTTGCCCAGTGTCTTCCAGAAAAGCGGCATGTGAGCCATCTGGGTATAGTTGCCGAGGCCGATCCACTTGGGCGGGGTGAGAAGGTCCCACTTGGTGAAACCGAGGAGGAGAGCAGCAATCACCGGGCCGGCCACGAAGACGAAGAAGCCAATGATAGTGGGCAACAGGAAGGGAAGTGCCTCCAGCCATTGCGCGAGCCCTGGCCGCCTAAGGCGCCAACCGCCAGAGGCACGCGCCGCTGGGGCAGCGATGTCTGCTGCAGCCACCTGTTTACCTCCCCATGGAGATACCAGACCAGGGCTTGGAGACGGTCGGGCGCTCCAGGCCCTGGTCCGGTCTAGGCACAAGCGATCAGACTGGCCACTCGATGGTGCTCAAGACCTGGTCTATTGCCTTGACAGCCGCGGCTACCGAATCTTCAACCGAACGCTGGCCGAGGTATGCCTGGTCAAGCTCCTGGTTCATGATGGTAACGCGCCATTCCATCCACTGGGAGCCGAAGTCCGCTCCGCGCAGGACGCTGGCCATGTCCAGGATAGTCTTGATGCCCTTGGGGTTGCCAGCACGGGTGAGGAACTTATCCGAGTAGGCGGCTTTCTTGAGGAAGGGCACGCCGCCGATGATCAGGTCCTCCATGCGCATCTGGTTCTCTTCGCCGTCCCAGTACTTTATCAGGGCCCAGGCGGCTTCCTTGTACTTGCTCTGGCGAGCGATGGAGATGCTATCCGGCCCACCGTACATCACCCTGGTCTTCGTCCCCTTGGGGACGAAGGACACATCCCAGTTGAACTCCGCCTTCTTCCAGGTGTCGGCCATATAGCTTCCGTCGAGAGTCATCGCCAGGACTTTGGAGGCGAACGGGCCCTCAGTGAAGCCGGAGATCACCGACGGCGATGGTGCTACTTTGTGCTTGAGGATAGTGTCAACAGCCCACTGGATGGACTGCACGGACTCTGGCATGTCCAGCATGCACTTCTTGTAGTCTGGGCTGAGCACCAGGCCGCCGTTAGCCTTGATCAGAGCATCCAGGGCGACGTGCCCGGCAGGCGCCTGCATGCCCCAGATCTCCGTCTTATCACCACTCACTTTGGTCAGGTTCTTGGCAGCCACGAGCATATCGTCATAGGTCCACGTGTCGTCAGGGTACTTCTGGCCGGCGGCGTCGAAGATGTCTTTGTTGTAGAAGAGCCACTCACCGACCCATCGCACCGGGAAAGCGTACAGGTCACCCTTCGTCGGGCTGGGATAGCGATGACAACCAAGTTCCATTTCCATGAAGTAGTCCGCCTGGTTGAGGTCGCTTTCCACAAACGGCTGCACGTCGAGCGAAATCTTCTTGTTGGCGTGGTCCCAGCCGTAAGCTACCGACTGGCCGTAAGCATCGGGCATGCCGCCGGAGGCGGCCAATGTCTGGATCTTGGTCCAGTACTCGTTCCAGGGCGGCGCCTCGTAGGTGACCTTAATGCCGGTCGCGGCCAGGAAGCCCGGCAGCGTGACTTCGTTGATCTTCTTGGTGTCGCCGATGCCGCTGTCCCAACTCATCAGCTTGAGTTCGATCTGCGGTTGTTGCGCCTGCACCGTGACTTCTTTCTCGACCACCTGTGTCTCTTTCACGACCACGGTCTCTTTCACGACCTGTGGCGTGCCCTCGACGATCTTGGTGACCTCACGCTCGACGACGGATGTCACCACCTCCTTGATCACTTGCGGCGTTGGTGTGGCGCCGCACGCGGCGAGCGCGGCTGTACCGCTGCCCAGCACCAGCAATCCTCTCAATACTTGGCGGCGTGTCAACTGCGAGCGAGACATAGTTCACCCTCCTCTGCGAACTTGGCGACGATGACGGGCCGGTGGCGTCGCCGGCGGTGCGGCTGTCGCCGGCCCATACGGCTGCCTCACCTCTATCATACCCGGCTGGCAATATGACAACCATATTCTGCTGTGCCACAATTGTGCCGTGTCTATGCCATGCTCTACAGGCGTTGGACTCGCCGAGGCGGGTCCGTGAGGCGAAGGTGCTCGACAAAGAGACTGTTCACGACGCGCTTGAGGTGATGTATGACAGTCTGGCGCTGTCTCAGACCGCATTCGTAGCACACTTCTCGCAGCTGACGGCGATCGCCAAGCTCGATGAGCGGGGCGAGCGAGCGAGGGCGCTGTTGCTCGAGGCGATCGAGGTCCTGAGGCCGGCGCGCAGCGTCCCATTCGGCTCGCTTGAAGCGCGCTCGTATGACGTGCTGTCGCTCCGCTACGTTGAGAATCTGCCTCTGCCTCAAGTGATGTCAGAGCTCTGCTTGAGCCGGCGTCAGGTCTACCGCGATCTAGCTGAGGCGGAGGAGAAGCTAGCCAAGGTGATCGGATCCTGGGCGAGAGGCGCATCGGACGACAGTTCTGCCGATGAAGCAGGCGCAGCAACGCCGGGCGACTCGCTCAGCGACGAGCTTGCGAGCCTGGCGACCAGCGTGGCACCGACGCACCTGCTGGCTCTGGTTGACGAGGTCTTTGCCTTGCTGCGACCGCTGGCTGATTCCTTTGGCACCAGCTTGGACCTGCTCCGTGACGAGAAGACAAGCGACGACGTGGTGTTGGTAGACCCGGCCGTGCTCAGGCAGGTGCTTATTGTGGCCATGAGCACAGCAATCCAGAGCCGGCCTAGGGGCGGCGTGCAGGTACGAACGGCAGAGGATGGTCCCATCTGCGCGCTGAGCATCACTTTTGACCCGACCCTCGGTGCCCTGGATGCCGCCAGGATGGAGCAGGCTGGGCGGATCGCCCTCACCCAGGGAATTGATTGCAGGCTATCGGACGTGGGTGCGGAGCGGGTGTGCATGCAGCTCAGGCTTCGCCGGGGCCGGGCCGCTTCGGTGCTTGTGGTCGAGGACAACGCTGGCGCCGTCGAGTTGTACCGCCGCTACCTGTCCAGCGGGTCCTGGCAGGTGCAGGCCGTCCCCAACCCGAAACTGGCTTATGAGATGGCATCGCGTTCCCAGCCGGATGCGATAATCCTGGACATAATCATGCCCGGCCTGGACGGATGGAGCGTCATCAAGACGCTGCACGAGCGACCTGAGACCAGCCACATCCCGCTCGTCGTCTGCTCGGTGCTAGCTGACCCAAAGCTCGCTGAATCCCTTGGCGCCACGGTGTGCCTGGCCAAGCCGGTGGGCAAGGCCGAGTTGATCGCAGCCCTCAACCGCTGCCTGAATCGCCGCCACGCTCGTCAAGGTGACGGCTGACGGCGAGGCGCAGCAGGCGGAGGAGTTGCTTCTCCGCCAGGGGGCGCCGCTGCCACACCTGGAAGCTTCCCATGCTGCCTTCATCATCGTCAGCGGGTGTGGCACCCGTAAGGGCAATGACGGATGTGGCGGGCATGCCTGGGTCGGCCTCAAGAGTTGCCAAGACATCTGTGCCGCTGATGTCTGGCATGACAAGGTCCAGGAGGATGGCGCTTGGCTTGTGCTCGCGAGCTTTGCGCAGCGCCTCAGTACCATTGTAGGCGGTGAATACCTCGTCGGCTGCGTAGCCGGCGTCCTGCAGCAGGCGCACTATCAGCTGTACGAAACCGCGATCATCGTCCACTATGAGCAGGCGCCGGGGCCGTCCGTCGCCGAGCGCTTGGTCCAAAGCTGCCAGCAACTGTTCGCCTGAAACCGGCTTGGTGAGAACGGTCGAGAAGCCGAGCCCATCGAGGACTCGGTGCGACTGCGGCAGCGTGCAGGTTATGACCGGGATTGGCTGCGGCAGCCGCGAGACGATGGCGGGCGCGGGCTGGCTGGAGACCTGCTGACCCGATCCGTCCTCTATCACTGCAATTGGCGCCAATGCCTGCCAGTTGGCCAGCAGGGCATCCTCACCGGCGAAGCGGATCACGTCATATTCCTCCAGACGGCGCCGCAGGTAGGCAGCAGTGGACTCACGCTGGGAAAGCACGGCCAGGACGGGCTTGACGCGTTGTTTCGGCAACGGCAGAGGTGCCGCCTGGGCTAGCGTGCTGGCGCGGCGCTCGACTACCGGCAGCGAAAAGGAGAAGGTGCTTCCGCGGCCCAGTTCGCTTTCCACCCAGATGCGCCCGCCGTGTAGCTGAACCAGGTGCTTGGCTATGGCCAGGCCGAGCCCCTTGCCGTGTTCGCCACGGTAAGTGCCTGAGTCGAGCTGGCGGTACTCGTCGAAGATCCAGGCTCGCGCTTCTGCCGGGATGCCTGGGCCCGAATCAGTGACGGCGACGACGACCTCACTGTCCTTGTGGGCGGCGGTGATTGTGACGGTCCCCTTCTCTGTCGCCCGTATAGCATTGGTCAATAAGTTGAAGAGGACCTGGCGAATGCGCAGTTCGTCCATGTACACGGGGGGCAAGTCGGCCTGGCACTGCACGTCAAGTACGATCTCGTGCTGCTGGGCGAGGCTGGCTATGCCGGCGACGGCGTCCTGGATCGTGCGGCCAAGGTCGTGTAACTCCCGCCGTACGGGCATGGCATTGGCATCCATGCGAGCGAGGTCCAGGATGTCATCGAGAAGGGACGAAAGGTAGCCGGCGTTACGCTGTATCTGTGCCAGGTCGCGGCGGAGAGCATCGGTCCACTGAGGCATGCCGTAGAGGCCCGGGTTGCGATAGATGATCTCACTGAAGCCGACGATGATGTTCAGAGGCGTGCGGAGTTCGTGGCTGAGGCTGGTGGCGAAGCGGGACTTGAGCTTGCGCAGGTCTTCTGCTTCCTGGCGTGCCAGGGCGAGGGCGCGGTTGCTGCTCTCGAGCAGGCGGTAGGCGACATCCAGCGCTTTCACCGTTGAGTTGAGTTCGCCCTGACGGTCCCGGAGCTGGACGACGAGCGAGTCGGCTGTGAGGTTGCGATCATAGAGCATGTCCAGGCGTTGCTTCCAGGGGCGCAAGCCGAACCAAGTGACCAACCCGATGCACAGCAGCGTCAGGGCGGGCTGGGCCGCTGGCCAGCCGCCGAGCGCAGAGGCGCTGAGCATCGGCGCGAGCAGAGCCGCCAGGAGAAGCGCGGCTGTGGGGCCGAAGAGCAGCCCGCCGGCCAAGATGGGTATGGCGCAGAGCCCACCGCCGGCGAGAGATGGTACGACCCTCGATAGGAGCACGGCTTCGAGCGCCAGCCCGGCCACAAGGGCGAGTCCGGCCCGTTCCGGCTGCGAACGCAACAACCAGACGATTAACAAGAGCAAGGTAAGGGCAGTGACAGCCCCGGCGAGATAGATGTTTGCGGTGTCCTTGCAGAGATAGAGCCAGGCAGCAAGGGCGATCAGGGACAGGGACTGCAGCAGCGACCAGAGCTCGGAAGCCAGCGCTTCCTGCTGATAGGTTGCGCGCGGGCTCAAGGCCCGCCTCGTCGCCCTTGCGCTTGCGGCCATGCTCCACCTCTCCTATGCAGGGACGTGCTGCGCGTAATCCCCTGCCCTGGCTGTTTCATTATAGCGCATGCTGAGGAGAACGCGGCGAGGCAGGCCGCAGTCAGTAGAGGACGCACCGGCGCGGAATTCGCGAGGGGCCCGGCTCCAAGATAGTGGTTCGGTGAACTCGGGGCTGTGGTATGCCGGCCGTGGGCCAGGCCCGGCCCTGGGCGTGCAGCTTCGGCTGGCGTCCGGGCGTGGTTCAGGCTTGGCGCGGCAGAATATGCGGGACAGGTGCCACAGGGCTGGGCGAGCACTCTTGGGGCACGTGGCAGCACCTGCCAGAAGCCGGGCACAGCATTGCCGGGCGAGCCCGACCAAGGGCCGGCCCCGAGGCAGCGCCGGGCTGGAGCAAGGCGGCGG
>DAOTVV010000269.1:0-17300 GCA_034436255.1 Anaerolineae bacterium | reverse complement strand
ACTGCGACCCGGGCAAGGCTCGCCTGGGGAGGCGAACGAAGAAACAGCTACCCTTCCCCAGTTCGCTTTCCACCCAAATGCGGCCCCCATGCGCCTCGACGATTTCCTTGGCTATGACAAGCCCCAGGCCACTTCCCGAGGCCTGGCCACTGCCTGACGCGCCGCGGTAGAAGCGTTCGAACACGTGCTCTCGGTCCACAGGAGCGATACCCACGCCCTGGTCGCGCACCGTCACTTCCACCCAATTATCCTCTTCCCTGCACGCCAGGCTGACGACGCCGCCCTCGCGGCTGAACTTTATGGCGTTGCTCACCAGGTTCTCCACCACCTGCAGCAGCCGCCGCGGGTCGGCTTGCTCGACACAACAAGGCCTCGCCTCGACCCTGAGCGTGAGTCCGGCCTGGCTCGCTGCCGGCTGCGCCGTCTCCGCTACGTGGTGCAGCAACTCGGCAAGGTCCACGCTGTCCTGCCGCTCGAGGTGACCGGCTTTCGCCCGCTCGAGCGAAAGCATCTGATCCAGCAGGTGCACGATAGCGTCGGTACGGCGCGACATCACGCCCAGGGCGTATGCCTGCTTCTCGTTCACCGGCCCCAACCCGCCGCTCAGGAAGAGATCAACGTAGCCACGAACGAAGGTCAGCCCGCTGCGCAGTTCGTGCGACATATCCTCGATGAATTCGATTCGCTCGTCGAGGGCTCGGCGCAGACGCTCGACCTCGCTCGCCAGCTGCTCCGTGCCAGGGGCCGCGCTTTCACTCGTCATCATTTCCTGGGGGGCCGCTTGGGTATCGCTAATCATGGGGAGAACACTCCAACAGTCATTGGGCGGACCCAACAGTGCACCTTACTGCTAAGCCGCTCGTTGCCCCTCTGCCACCAGTAGCCACCAACCAGGGCCGGGAAGCGTTGCGCTGTGGCGGTGCTCCGGCGTCACCACAGCACGTTATATTCACATTCTAGCAGAAGTCACACGTCTTACCAATCGAGGGTTGAGACAGTTCCGGTTGAGCGGACTATTCCCCTGCTTTCAGCACGCGCCTCAGCCGGCGCCAGGCCTTGCGCGGCTGAGCGTAGCGTCGCCAGAGATAGCGCACTTTGCGCCTTAGCGCGTTGATCGGCCGGCGGCGCTGCGACTCGCGCAGCGCCCACTGCAAGAACTGGGGGTCCTGCCCCTTGATCTTGGTCGCGTTGGGGTTACGAGCGTAATCATCGTGGCTGGTGATGAGTGAGAGGCCATGCTCCTGGCAATAGTCGAATAGCCGGCTGCCAGGGTGAGGCGTGAAAAACGCCGGGCTGTAGTAGTCCGGGTCAATCTCCTTCAGCATCGAGATCGTCTCGCGGACCTCGGCCTGTGTCTCGGTGGGCAAGCCCAGCATGTAATTGGCCCAGATGCTGATGCCATACTTGCGGCAGATGCGCGCTGCCTCCAGGTTCTGGGCTCGCGTGGTCCCTTTGCCGATGAACTCGAGCACACGGTCGCTGCCGCTCTCGAAGCCGATGAAGTAACCCTTCAGGCCGGCCTTGGCCATCAAAGCCACCGTCTCTTCGTGCTTGACGATGATATCAGCCCGGCTCTGGCAGAAAAACGGTTGCGTGAAGCCCTCGGCTAAGTACGCCTGGCAGAACTCCCGCACCCAACGCGGGTTCTCCGTCAGGCAGTCGTCATGGAACATGAAAGAGTTGAAGCGATAGCGTTCTCTCAGCAGCTTCAGCTCGCCAATGACGTTAGCGACGCTGCGCCGTCGCACGCGTTCGCCGAAAATGATGGATTCAGCGGGCTTGCAGAAGGCGCAGTTGTAGATGCAGCCGCGCCCGGCAATGATCGTGACGAAAGGCGGCGGCAGCTCGGGGACGAAAGGCGCCTCCGGAGAGTCAATGCTGTAGCCCCAGCGGCGCCACTCATTCAGAAACAGATCGTGGTCGGCATAGGGCACCTTGTCCAGGTCGGGGTGCTCGCCGATGGTCAAGCGGGGCGGCTTGGCGCCCCGCTCCAGGTCGCGCAGCAAGCGGGGGAAGGCAATCTCGCCTTCACCCGAGATGACGTAATCCACGTTCGCGTCGTCCAGGACCTCAGCCGGGGCCAGGGTCGGATGTGGCCCGCCCAGGATGACCTTGCAGCCCGGCAACGTCTCCCTGATCAAAGCGGCACAGCGCATGGCCGGGTTGAAATCAACGCTCATCATGGTTATGCCGCACACATCCGGGCGCCGGCGGACGAGTTCCTCCCGCACTTGGTCCCACCCGCTGAGGGCGCGCAGATCGAGTAGGTCTACCTCATGGCCCTCCTGCTTGAGCACGGCGCTGAGAATCGCCAGACCGTGGCTGATCCAGCCAGAGTCCATACCCTGGCCGATGCTGGCGAAACCCTTGCCGGCGATGCCGGCATAGACGAGGGTTACGTGCATGCCGGCCTACTTTTCGTTGCCGGGCTCGATGCCACGCAAGATGCGGTTGGCCCAGCGCATCTGCTCTTCCGCATGGTTATCGGGAACCTCATGGCCATGATAGGGGTAAACGCACATCTTCTTCTCGCTCTTGATGTGGTTGAATGTAGCATAGATCGTCGAGGGAGGGCAGATCAGGTCAAGCAGGCCCACTGTCATGAGCACCGGGCAGGTGATGCGGTCGGCCAGGTTCAGGTTATCGAAATAGGAGAGAGTGCGGAAGGCCTGCTCTTCGCGTTCCGGGTAGACACGGAAGTAGCGAGACAACTCGAGATAGGGGTCCTGCTGCGCCATCTCAAGGGCGCGCCGGAAGTGGCACAGGTAAGGCACTTCTGGCATCGCCAGGGCGAAGCGCCCGCTCAGTGCTGCCGCTGCCAGCGTCAGGCCGCCACCCTGGCTGACACCGGCCGCTCCCATGCGCCTCGCATCCACCTCCGGCTGAGCCGCCACCAGTTCCGCCGCGCGGACGCAGTCCATGTACACGCCGCGATAGTAATACGTCTCAGGGTCCATGATGCCCTGGGTCATCCAGCCGCTGATGTGTCCCTCGGGGTAGATAATCCCGTCGTTGCTCTCGCCGGATTGGCCGCGCACATCCAGCGCCAGCACAGCGTACCCCTGCAGCGCCCACATCAGATAGTTGTGGGGCATCCCTTTGTTGCCGCTATAGCCATGGTAGAAGACCAGGGCGGGCAGGGAAGCATCGAAGCCGATGTCCCTTGGGCGCAGGTACCAGGCCACGCAGCGCCCGGCCCGGAAACCATCGAAACTGGCGCGGAAGACTTCCACCTCCGGCACCGGGTATGTGGGTATGGGTTCCAGGTCCTCGTTGAGGGGCTGGCTCAGGGCTTCGTCCAGGGTGCGCTTCCAGAAGGCGCCGAAGTCAGGCTGTTTAGTCTGCGGTGGGCGGTATTGCTGCAATTGCTCCAAAGGCATGTCGGCGATGATCATGGCGAGCTACTCCTCCATTATCGGCATTGACCATTTCAGCCCGGCTCGGACGGGCCGGGCGCAGTGCTCAGGCGGCCATTACCCCTTGATGCCGGTGAAGACGATGCCCTGGATGAATATCCGCTGGGCAAAGAAGAAGAGCAAAATGCAGGGCAGGACTGTGATCAGGGAGGCGGCCATCAAGAGGTCATACTGCTTGGCTCGGAAAGCGTTGAAGCTCTGCAGACCCAGGGCGATGGTGTAGTTGCGCTGGTGCTGCAGGTAGATCAGGGGCGTGAAGAAGTCGTTGTAGGCCCACATGAAGTGGAAGATAGCGAGCGTCGCAATGGCCGGCTTCGCCAGCGGCAGCAGGATGCGCAGCAGGATCCCCATGACGCCGCAGCCGTCAATCTTGGCCGCGTCATCCAACTCCAGAGGAATGGTCAGGAAGTACTGGCGAAGGAGAAAGACGTCATAGGCGCCGGCGAAGAACGACGGGATAATGAGCGGCTTGAGGGTATCTATCCAACCAAGCTTGCTGAAGAGAATGTAAGTCGGGATCAGGGTGACCTGGCTGGGCAACATGGTGGTGGACAGCAACAGCAGGAAAAGCAGGCTCAGGCCGGGGGCGCGGAAGCGCGAGAAACCATAAGCTACCAGTATGGTGGAGATCAACATTCCCGCCATGGAGCCGAAGACAACGATGGCCGTGTTCATCGCATAGAGGTGGAACGGCACGGTCGTCATCGCCTGGACGTAGTTCTCCCAGCGGAAGCGCACCCGCTCCACCGGCTTCGTCTGGCGGATGTCAACGTCCACCGTGCGCGAAAGGTCGCTCGGGTCAGCGAAGGTGCCGGTGCGCTGCACCTTGTTGACCAGCAGGAGTTGGCGTGTCTGCCCGTCAACCTGGACGTCGTAAAGAGGATACTCCTTGCCTGCGACCTGCACTTTCACCTGTTCGGTGGGGATCCATTTGGGTGGGAAGAGATCAATCTGGGCCAGTGGTTTGAAGGACGACGAGACCATCCATACCAGTGGGAAAAGCATGGCGATGGCACCCAGGCTGAGCACAATGAGCACCAAAGCCTGGCTCAGCGCAGCACCTCGTGGCCGCCTCATTGCCCTGGGCGAGGCAGGTACGACGGAAGCGTTCGCGGCAACCATTATGCTCTCCCCCCTCTGAGTTGCCCCTCGTAGTAGACCCAGGCACTCGAACTGCGGAATATGAGCAACGTGAACAGGAGAATGATCACGAAAAGTACCCAAGCCAGGGCAGAGGCATAGCCCATCCTGAAGTAGCGGAAGGCGTTGTTGTAGAGATAGAGATTGTAGAAGAGAGTGGCGTTTATCGGGCCGCCCTGGGTCATGACATAGGCATTGGTGAAGTACTGGAAGGTGCCGATCGTCCCCATCACCAGGTTGAAGAAGATCACGGGTGAGATCATGGGCAGGGTGACGTATAGCAGCCGGTGCCAGGCGTTTGCTCCATCAACCTTGGCAGCATCGTACAGGGCAGTAGGCACGGATTGCAGAGCGGAGAGGTAGAGGATCATGCCGCCGCCCGCTCCCCACAGGCTCATGATCGCCAGCGAGGGTAAGGCCCATTTGGGGTCGGCCAACCAGCCCGGCCCTTTGACGCCAATCAGGCTCAGGACCCAGTTGAGCACGCCGAAGCGCGGGTTGAAGACGTATTGCCAGAGCACTGCTACGGCGACGCCGGACATCACCGAGGGCAGGTAGTATATCGCCCGCCAGACGGATAACCCGGGCACGTTCAGATTCAGCAGCAGCGCTACGGCGAGGCCGACGACCAGCCCGGCTGGCAGCGCCATGAGCGCGTAAACGAAAGTGACCTTCAAGGACTGCCAGAACAACGGGTCGCCCGTGAACATGGCCGAGTAGTTGGCCAGGCCACGCCAGACGATCGGGCTCACCACGTTGTACTGCGTGAAAGATAGCACCAGGGAGGCGAGCATGGGGCCGACCGTCCAGATCAGGAAGCCGACGATCCAGGGGCTGATCAGGGCATAGGCCCAAAGAGCCTCCCGGCCCACTGGAGACGAAAGAAAGCCCTTCGAACGTCCTGCCTTCACTACCATACTCCTGTCAGGGAAATGAGGAAGGAGGCAGCGCCTGGCTGCCTCCTTCCCTCTTCGGCACTAGGATGGGTGCGCCCAGTACTCGTCGAGATACCCCTGGCAGATCTTCTGCACTTCATCGAGGACGACCTTGGCGTTCTTCTCATCGCCGGTCAGGATCTTCTGCAGGCCGGTGGCATAAGCGTCCCAGACCTCGCCCCAACGCGGGAAGTAGGTCTCGTGGTTGGGGACGTCAATGTACTTCAGCGAATCGAAGAACACCTGCAGGTCCAGTTCCGGATACTTCGCCTTCATCTGGTCCTTATAGGTCTGCTGCAGCGAGAACCTGGGCGGCAGTGCACCCCAGGTCAGGTCCAGCTTCAGCATCTGGTCCGGCTGCATCATCCATTTCGCGACTTCCCAGGCAGCATCGAGGTTAGGGAACTTGTTGCAGATGAGGAAGCCATCTACGTCGCACTGGGCCTTAAGGATGCCGGTCGGGCCAGCGGGTACAGCGCCGACATTCCAGCGGAAAGACAGTTCCTGCATCTCGCCCAGCCGCCACGAATGGCAATGGTCAATGCCTAGCTTCCCGGTGTTGAAGCCGGGCGAAGCGGCCGTGGTCTGCTCGGCAGAGGGCATGATGTGCCATTTCCAGATGGCATCGCTCACCCACTGGAGGCGATCCACCCAGGCCTGCTGGTTGAAGTACAGGGTGTGGAAGTCGTCGCTCCAGCCCATGTTCTTGGCGCCCCATTCGAGGGCCAACCCGTTGATGCTAAGGCCGCAGTCAATCTCGTCGTAGCCCCACTGGTTCTGCTTGGAGGGGTCGAAGTCGGCGGCAGAGGCATCCTTGCCAGCGCTATCCAGGCTCAGTTTCTTGGCCGACTGCACCATGGCGTCGAAATTCCAGTCTGCCGTACCCCAGGCGTGCGGCGGGTAATCTACACCAGCGGTGTCGAAGATATTCTCGTTGTAATAGAGCACGCTCGGGTACACGCCCATGACGATGCCGTAGCGCACGCCCTGGTACTTGCCCACTTCGGGAATGAGATCGCCGAAGTCGCTCAGGTCAACCTTGTCCCGGTCAATGTAAGGGCCGATGTCCAGGTTGGTATCCCGGAAGCGGCCCACCTGCTCGACGCCCGAGGGCATGTTGATAGCGGGCGGCGTCCCAGCAGCGAGCATGGCCGACCATTTGGTGCGGCTTTCCTCGTAGGGGACGTACATGTACTCGATCTTGATGTCGTCGTGAGCGGCGTTCCATTGGTCGGCAAGGGCATTCTGCGCCGTTTGCTGGTCCGGCGCCGTGCCGGTGCCCATGCCGACGAAGATGGTGACCGTCGTCTTCCCACCGGCCGAGGCCGGCGTCGCGGCAGCCGGCGCTGGGGTAGCCGTCGCCTCAGCAGCGGCGGGCGCCGTAGCCGTCGCTTCCGGAGCGCTGGTTGCAGCCTGCGCTGGTACAGGTGTGTCGGTCGCTTTGGCGGCGGGCTGCGGCGTGGCGCCGCAAGCCGCCAGCGCTGTCCCTATCCCGACAGTGGCGGAGAATCCCAGAAAATGGCGGCGGTTGAGTCTGCGCAACAGCATGTCGAGCCTCCTTCCCCATCGTCTTGTCCGAGCCCCCTTTAAGTAGCACCTCACGGGGCACGCGTCAAGCCCCTGAGCACTTCCATTGCCCGGCAACTTGGCGGATGGTAGAGGTTGCCACTGCCCGCGCTAGCGTCGTCGCCTGGCCGGTCACTTCAGCATGAGCTACGTTGGCAATCTTCCCTGGCCGCTGTTCAGCCGGGCCGGAATGAGCTAGTATCAGCGCTGTGGCATTCTGCCGCCATTGAGCCGGCTGAGCGCAATCTCGCATGACAGGAGTGTAAGCGACATGGGCAAACTAGCGATTAACGGAGGCACACCGGTTCGCACTGAGGGCTGGCCGCAGCGCCCGCTCTTCGACGAGCAGGAGCTGTCGGCCCTGGAGGAAGTGCTGCGCAGCAGACGCTGGACCAGCGCGCCCTACATTTTCGGCGGTGACATGTCTCTCTCCAAGGTGCACCAGTTGGAAGAGCGCTATGCCGCCTTCCATGACTGCCGCTACGCCGTGGCCACTGGCAGCGGCACGGACGCCCTGCAGATCGCCTACGCCGCAGCCGGGTTGGGTCCTGGCGACGAGATCATCATGCCACCCAACACGTTCATCGCCACCGCCACACCGGCACTGCAGCTGGGCGCCGTGCCTGTCTTCGCCGACGTTGACCCTGAGACGCTGTGCATCGCGCCGGAGGCCGTGGAAGAGGCCATTACCGAGCGGACACGCGTCATCGTACCCCTGCATTTGGGCGGCTACCCCGCTGACATGGACCGCATCAACGCCATTGCCGCCAAGCACAACCTGAAGGTTGTCGCCGACGCCTGCCACGCTCACGGCACGGAGTGGCGTGGCAAGAAGGTCGCCGCCTATGCGGACCTGAGCGCCTTCAGCTTCCAGCAGGACAAGCAGATCACCGCCGGCGAGGGTGGCATCGTTACCACGAACGACCAGGGTCTATACGAGCAGTGCTACATCCTGCACAACGACGGCCGTGGCCTGGGCCCGGAAGGGAGCATGTTCGTCGCCCAGGGCTGGAACTTCCGCATGAGCGAGTTCCAGGCCGGCGTCCTCCTGGTGCAACTTGGCCGCCTGGACGAGTTGCTGCAGCGCAAGAACAACAACGCCAGGCGTCTCGCCCAGGGCCTGGCCGAGGTCGGCGGACTGACCTGGCCGCGCGAGGACGAACGCATCACTTGCCAGAGCTACGTCTACCCGCGCCTGCGCTACTATCCCGAGGCTTTCGGAGGTCTGCCGGCCCAGGATTTCGCCCGGGCCCTCAGCGCCGAAGGCATACCGTGCGGTGCCGGCGCAGGGTGGACGCTCTACAAGCATCCTCTGTTCAGCGAAGCTCGTTTCCGCTTCCAGAGCTCAAGAAGGCTGGACTACAAGCAAATGAACTGCCCCAACGCTGAGGGCGCCGCCGGCCACTGGCTGGGCATCCCCCAGGAGGTGATGCTGGGCAGCGAGAGAGACATGGACGCCTTCGCCGAGGCCGTGGCCAAGATCAAGGCCAACCTCAGCGAACTCTTGAACAGGTAGGGGAAAATCAGGAGCCACGGATGGACACGCGTACAGGCAGATTCTCACCGATTGGGGGCTGGCGAAAGCCGCCTCCGATCCGCCTTACCCGTGTCCATCCGTGTTGCTTTGTTGTCCTTCAGCGCCAGACCTGGTAATTGGGGGCCTCTTTGGTGATCACCACGTCGTGCGGGTGCGACTCGATCAACCCGGCGTTGGTGATGCGGATGAACTGCGCCTTCTGCTGCAACTCGGGGATGCTGGCGGCGCCAACATAGCCCATGCCTGAACGCACGCCGCCGAGCAGCTGATAGACATAGTCCGCCAGTTTCCCTTTGTAAGGGACGCGGCCCTCGATGCCTTCAGGAACCAGTTTGCCCAGGGTTGCGCCTGAGCCGCTGGCGTAGCGGTCGCGCGCCGGGCCGGCCAGGGCCCCCAGCGACCCCATGCCGCGATAGTCCTTGAAGTACTTGCCCTCGAAAAGCACGACATCACCGGGGCTTTCCTCCAGGCCGGCCAGCAGGTTGCCCAGCATCACTGTGTTGGCCCCTGCCGCCAGGGCCTTGGTCATGTCCCCAGAATACTTGATGCCACCATCGGCGACGATCGGCACCCCCGCTTCCGCAGCCGCCTCGGCGCACTCGCTGATCGCCGTCACCTGCGGCACGCCCACCCCGGCCACGACGCGCGTGGTGCAGATCGAGCCGGCGCCTACCCCCACTTTGACGCAATCGGCCCCTGCTGCGATCAAGTCCAGCGTCCCCTGGCGCGTTACTACATTGCCAGCGATGAGTTGCACCTGTGGGTAATGACTCTTGACATACTCCGTCATGGCGAGGACGTTCTTGTGGTGGCCATGGGCCGTATCAATCGTGATGACGTCCACGCCCTTCTCCACCAGAGCTGCCAGGCGTTCCTTGGCGCTGCCGGTCACCCCGATGGCCGCACCAACCAGCAGCCGGCCGGTAGCATCGAGAGCAGCATTGGGGTAATCCAGCTTCTTCTGAATGTCCTTCACCGTTATCAGACCGCGGAGGATGAAGTTCTCGTCCACCAGAGGCAGCTTCTCGATGCGCCGCTTTTGCAGGATGGCCTTGGCTTCCTCGAGAGTGGTGCCGAGCGGTGCGGTGACCAGGTTATCCTTGGTCATGTATTCGCTCACCGGCTTGCCGGGATCGTCGGCGAAGCGCACATCCCGGTTAGTAAGGATGCCAATCAGGCGCCCGTTCTCGGCGACGATCGGCACGCCCGAAATATGGTAGCGGCTCATGATGGACTCGGCATCGGCCAGAGTCGCGTCAGGGCCAAGGGTTATCGGGTCCACGATCATGCCCGACTCGCTGCGCTTGACCTTGTCCACCTCCTCGACCTGCCGCTCGATGCTCATGTTGCGGTGGATGATGCCCAGGCCGCCCTCGCGCGCCAGGGCGATCGCCATGCGCGACTCGGTGACAGTGTCCATAGCGGCCGACAACACCGGTATCTTCAGTTCGATCCCACGTGTGGCCTGCACGCGCAGCGAGACCTCGGATGGCAGAACCTCGGACTTGCCTGGCACCAGGAGCACATCGTCAAAAGTCAGGGCTTCGCGCAAGGGACCTCTCAAGCTCATTTGCTCTCCACCTCCATCCTCTCGGGGGCACAAGCCCAAGGCCAACCTATTAAAGCGGCCATCATACGGCCTCAGGTCCGGCAGTGTCAAACAAGCATATGCAGCGGGCCAAACACTTGTGGCCCCAGGGTACAGAACCTGGCCGTCTCGCTGGCAGCGAACCTTTGGGCTCGCCCTTGGCGCACGGCTCCGCGTCCGGCCGTACCATGAACAGCCCCGTCCTGGCCCTCGCACTGCAGCCGCATGCCTGGCGTTGACAGGAGGGCCGGCTATCGGCATAATCTTCCTACTCCGAAAGTGGCTGTGCCGAATGATGGACGCGAGCCAGCTTCGCCGGTCCCACACACATAAGGAGTTTGGATATGCTTGATGTGAACATCATCGCCAGAAACATCGAACTCACCGATTGGCTCCAGTCCTACGTGGAAAAGAAAATCGGCAAGATGGACCGTTACCTGCCCATCCTCACCAGCGCCCATGTTGAACTCACGCGCGAGCCGGTGAAGGACGCGAACCGGCGCAACAAAGCCCAGGTCACCCTGAGTGGTGGCCGCACCATCATCCGCGGCGAGGAGACGGCGGCGGACATGACTGCAGCTGTGGACCAAGTGGTTGACGTGCTGCACCGGCAGATTTACCGCTACAAGGGCAAGCGCATGGACCGCCGCACCAAGGCCCAGCCGGTAGCCGAAGGGGAAGTGCCGCCGCTCCCTCCTGAAGTGCTTGAGGAGATGCAGGAGGAGCAGCCATCGCGCATCGTGCGCGTCAAGCATTTCACCCTCGACCCGATGGACGAGGAAGACGCCGTCACTCAGATGGAGATGCTCGGGCACGACTTCTTCGTCTTCTTCAACACCAACTCGGGGCGCATCAATGTCGTCTACCGCCGCCGCGACGGCAATTACGGTCTGCTAGACCCAGAGATGAAGTAGCGTCGGTACACCTTATGTAGATACCTCTCGGCGCTGGGCGGGCTGCTGTCCGCCCAGCGCTGTGTTCATGTAGCCAGAGCGATCGTGATCTCAGGGTTGGGAGCCAGGCGTGTCAAGACCCACCGCCATCGTGCTGATGTCCGGCTTCTCGGGAAACGACGATATCTTTCGCCTCGTGCAGGACGCACGTATCGCTGCCACTGAGGACCTCCTCGCCCGCGCTCAGGCGGGAGCCTGGGATCGCTTCATCCTCTGTTCCAACGAGCCAGAGGCCATCGCCCTTGGCCAGGCCGGCCTGGAGCGCCTGGCCAACAGCACTCACCCGTTCCACTTCGGGCGCGAATTGCAGAGCCTGGTCCAGCGCTGCCACCTGGAAGAGTTCGGCGTGCTCTATGTCGGTGGCGGGCTGCCCCTGCTCTCCGGTGCGACGCTGGAGTTGATCCGCAACTCGCTAGCGGCCGGCGATGGCGCTGCCATCACAAACAACCTGCACTCCTGCGACTTCATCGCCTGGCCGGTAGGCGGCGATGTCCTGCGCATCATGCCTCCGGACACGGATAATGACCTCGCTTGGCAGTTGCGCCGTGCCGGGCTCGAGGTGCTCGAGCTGCCGCGGACAGCTGAGACGATCTTCGACATTGACACCCCCACCGACCTGCTCCTCCTGTCCCTTGCCCAGGGGCTGGGCCCGCGAATGAGTGCCATCCTCGAGCGAGCGCCGCTCGATCGCAGCCGGCTCGAGGCCCTGCTCACATCCCTGGGCAGCATAGACGATACTGCCCTCTGTTACGGGCGCATCTCACACCATGCCTGGGCCTATTTCGCTCAGCGCGCCGCCTGCCAGACGCGCATCATCAGCGAGGAGCGCGGTATGCGCGCCAGCGGCAGGCTGGCACGGGGCGAGGTGCGCTCATTGCTCGGTTTCCTGGCGGACCAGGTCGGCTTCCCAGCCATGTTCGACACCCTCACCCGGTTGGCCGATAGCATTATCCTCGATAGCCGCGTGCTCATGGCTCATTGCCGACAGTGGCCCAGAGCCGAGGATCGCTTCCACTCCGATCTCGGCCAGGTCGAGGCCATCGAGGACCCCTGGCTGAAGGAGATGACGCGAGCGGCGCAGCAATGCGGCGTCCCCGTGCTTCTGGGCGGCCATTGCCTCGTCTCCGGCGGCCTCTACCTGCTTGGGGATGCGGTTGAAGCGGCGCGACAGTAGCGGCAAGGAGTCTCTGCGATGACGAAGCACATCTTGATCGTCTGCCTTGGCAACACTTGCCGTTCGCCCATGGCTACCGCCCTTCTCAACGAGATAATCCGGCGGCACGGGCAAGCCGGCAGTATCGAGGTGAGCTCTGCCGGCATTTGGGCCCAAGAAGGGCACCCGGCCACTCCCTTGGCCCAGCGAGTTATGCAGGAGCGCGGGCTCGACATATCGGCCCACCGCTCCCATCTCCTCAAGCCCCAGGACGTTGCCGCCGCCGACGTCGTGGTCGCCATGGAGAAAGGCATCGCCGAGGCGATAGCGATCGAGTCACCGGATCAGGCGGGGAAAGTGCATACCCTGGCGGACCTGGCCGACGAGGCTGGCGATGTCCAGGACCCGATCGGCGGCTCCCTGGACGATTATCGCCGCACAGCGGACCTGCTTCAGGCAATGTTGAACCGCGCCTATGGCCGCATCCTGGTCCTCTTGGGGCTCGCTTCTTCAGCCTGACTTTGGGCCCGGCTGCCTGGCGGAGCCCTTTCGCTCGACCTGGCACCTGACTATAATCCGCTGGTGCGTCATTTCAGCTTGCGTCGCCAAGCGCTGATGGAGGTACGTGGTGGCTGGCACAGTCAGAATCGCGATCTTGGGTAGTGGCTTGATCGGCGCCATACATGCGGCAGCCATCGCCGAGGTCCCGAACGCCAAGTTGACGGTCGTCATTGACTCGTTCGAAGAACGGGCCAAGCAGCTGGCCGCCGAATACGGTGCTGTTGCCGAGACGGACCTGGCCCGTGCCCTGGAGCGCGACGACATTGACGCTGTACACATCTGCACCCCGAGCGGCACTCACGCCAAGCTTGGCACGATGGTGGCGGAGGCGGGGAAGCACGTGCTTGTAGAGAAGCCTCTTGACATTACCCTTGCCGCCGGCCGCCGCCTGGTAGAAGCAGGCGAGAGCCACGGCGTCAAGGTGGCGGTCGTCTTCCAGAAGCGGTTCACAGAGTCGGCCCAGCGCGTACACGAGGCAGCGCAGGGTGGCCGCCTGGGCAAACTGATCGAGTGCGACGCCTCCATCAAATGGTACCGTGAGCCAAAGTACTACTCGGATAGCCCCTGGCACGGCACCTGGGCCATGGACGGCGGCGGCGCCCTCATCAACCAGGGCGTGCACATGGTGGACTTGCTCAAGTGGGTAGCTGGCCCTGTGCGGACGGTCGTCGCCCGCCGCCGCACTGCCCTGCACAAGATCGAGGTCGAGGACTTGATTGACGCTATCGTCGAGTTCGACAACGGCGCCCTGGGCGTGATCCAGGCTTCCACAGCCCTCTACCCTGGCTTCCCGGAGCGGCTCTCTATCCATGGTAGCAAAGGGAGCGCCATCATCGAGGGCTCCGACCTCGTGCAGTGGGACGTGCAGGGCGAGCCGCAGGTCGCACGTGCCTTTGGCCTGCCCACGGGCGCGTCCGACCCAGGTGCCATCGGCCACCGCTACCACGTCCCGGTCATCGCTGATTTCGTGGACTCGATCCTGCAGAACCGGCCTCCGATGGTGACAGGGCGGGACGCGCTGGATACTCTCGAACTGGTGATGGCCGTCTACAAGTCGGCCCAAGAGCGCAAGGAAGCTACCCTGCCATTGCCGCCAGACTGGAGGCCCGGCCCGTAACGCCAGGGCTACCACACCACGGAGGATGATGAGTGCGCATCTATATCATGGCCGATTTTGAAGGCGCCTGTGCCGTGGTCGGAACCGCCGGCGAACCACTGGGCGCCTCTAGCCACCAGTATGAGTTCGCCAGGCGCATGGTCACGGCCGAGATCAACGCCGCCATCGAGGGCGCTCTGGCGGGCGGCGCCACGGACATCATCGTCAACGATAGCCACGGCGGCGGCCTGAACCTGATCTACGACGAACTCCACCCCGAGGCGCGCCTGGTCATCGGCTCGCCAGCGCCAAGGCGCATGCTTGGCCTGGAGCGCGGTTTCGCCGGGCTGTTTCTCATTGCCTACCATGCCATGGCCGGGACGGAGAACGGCGTCCTGGCGCACAGCTTCTCCTCCACGGGCATCCAGAACATGTGGCTGAACGGCTTGCGCGTGGGCGAGATTGGCGTGGACGCCGCCATGGCCGGGTCCCTGGGTGTCCCCGTGCTTCTGGTCACCAGCGACGCTGCCGGAGTGGCCGAGGCTCGCGCCGTTCTCGGCGACCAGGTGCGCACCGTGGCTGTAAAACAGGGCCTGGGACGCAACCATGCCCTCAGCCTGCACCCGCTGAAAGCTCAGGCGCTCATTCGCGAGGCTGCCGAGGATGCAGTCCGCCATGCGACGGAGGCGAGGCCGCTCATCGTCCAGCCGCCATACCGCCTGCGCACCGAGTATAAGCTCGAGTCGAGCGTGGACCAGGTGCTCGGTCGGGGCGCACTTAACGTCTCGCGCCTGGACAGCCGCACCGTCGAGGTTGTGGCGGACGATATCTTCCAGTTGATCTGAGCCATCTTCCCCTCGCCCAGGGTGCCGGCGTGTCGGCGCCCGCAGGGCGGAGGCCGAACGCTCGCGGCCCCAGGAGGCAGCGCGTGCAACTACAGTTCATCGGCGGAGTCCGCACCGTCACGGGTTCGATGCACCTGATCACGGCGGGAGGGGCTCGTCTGCTCATTGACTGCGGCCTGTTCCAGGGCCACCGTCAGGAAGCCAACGAGACCAACCGGTCACGGGCCCAGGCCTTCGCCGGTGCCGACGCTCTGGTGCTGTCCCACGCGCACATAGATCACTCGGGCAATATCCCGACCCTGGTAAAGATGGGCTTCGCCGGAAACATCGTCACCACAGCGGCAACGCGCGACCTCTGCGCCGCGATGCTACGCGATTCTGCCCACATCCAGGCGGAAGATGCCGCTTACCTCAACCGTCACCGGGGACGGTCGGGGCAGCCGCCTGTCGAGCCCCTGTATGACCGCGACGACGCCGATGCTGCCATGGCCGCTTTCGTCGGCATCGGCTATGGCCGGCCATTCCAAGTGACCCCCGCCGTCGAGGCGACCTTGCTCGACGCCGGCCACATTCTCGGCTCCGCCCTGATCTCGCTGGTGATCCGAGAGGAGGGGCACACGGTCCGACTCGGCTACGCCGTTGACCTCGGCCGCCGAGGCCTGCCCATCCTGCGGGACCCGGAGTTGCTTCGCAGTGTTGACTACCTGATCCTGGAGAGCACCTACGGTAACCGCAGCGGCGGCACGCCTGAAGAGGCGCGTCAGGCCCTGCGCCGCGTCGTCAACGACACCTACCAGCGCGGGGGCAAGATAATCATTCCATCCTTCGCTGTCGGCCGTACTCAGGAAGTCGTCTATGACCTTTACCTGCTGGACCAGCAGCGCAAGATCCCGCGATTGCCGATATACGTGGACAGCCCCCTGGCCGTGGATGTGACCGAGATCTTCCGGCTGCATCCTGAGTGCTACGATGCCGAGATGCGCCAGTTACTGGAGCAGAGCCGCTCCGGCCCGTTGGGCAACGCCCAGGTGACCTACATCCGCTCGGTTGAGGAATCGAAGGAACTCAACTTCCTGCGCCAGCCGGCCGTCATTATCAGCGCCTCGGGCATGGCAGAAAGTGGGCGTATCCTGCACCACCTCAAGAACAACCTGGGGGACGAACGTAATACCGTTCTCTTCGTCGGCTTCCAGGCCGAGAACACACTGGGAAGGCGCATCCAGGAGGGCGCCAAGAGCGTGCGCATTTTCGACCAGGAATACCCCGTGCGTGCCCATGTCGAGAGCATTGATGGCTACAGCGCTCACGCCCATCGCGAGGCTCTCGTCGCCTACGCCGAGGCAGTCGCCAAAGCGAGCGACCTGAAGGGCATATTCCTGGTGCACGGCGAGGAAGAGGCCATCCAGGCCCTGGCCAGCGCGCTGCGTGAGCGTGGCCTGACAAACGTGCGCCTGCCAGAGCCCATGGACGTAGTGACCCTATAAGCGGCACGAGCCCACGACGCCGACCGTCCTCTGCTGGCCGGCGTCCGCTGGCCTCAAGCGCCGGCGAAACTGATGATTGACTCCACGTCGTATCCAGCCAACTGCTGCCGCCCCTCCAGGTCCACCAACTCGATCAGGAAGCCGACGCCAACTACCTTGCCGCCAAGCCGTTCGATCAGGTTGATGGAGGCGCGAGCGGTGCCGCCTGTGGCCAGCAAGTCGTCAATGAGAAGGACGTTATCACCGGGCTGGATGGCATCGCAATGGACCTCGAGCGAGTTAGTGCCGTACTCGAGCTCGTAGCTGCAGCTGATTGTGGCAGCGGGGAGCTTGTTGGGCTTGCGGATGGGGACGAAGCCGGCCCCCAGGTTGTAGGCGATCGGGGCGCCGAAAATCCAGCCCCGCGCCTCGATGGCGGCCACCTTATCTATGTGCTGGCCAGCGAATCGAGCCGAGATGACGTCAACCGCCTCGCGGAAAGCGGGACCATTGTTGATCAACGTGGTAACGTCGCGAAACAGGATGCCGGGGACAGGGAAGTCCGGTATGGTGCGGATGAGGGCGGCAAGGTCCATGAGCATCTCCTGGATAGCTGGGCGTTGCTGATTACCGGTGCGAGACAGGGTTCCAGTGCCGCGCCGATTGTAGCAAAGCCGTCGAGCCAGGGCAACGCCTCATCCACCGGCGCCACCATATCCAGTGGACTTGTCCGGCTTTGGGGCCAGATGTAGTATTGGAATTTGTGGGCCCGAAGCAGTAGTTTCGAAAGATGTTGTTCCGGCCGCAGCCGGAGGTCAGGAGGGCTTCCTACCTGTGGCTTGCGGCCTCGCAGCGCCCGATTCAGATACGATTCACATTCCGATTGGTAGCCGTGCCCGGCTACCGTCAAGACGGAGCACTAGCTGACCCATATGAACCAAGCCGCACATGAGATGGCCGCTTCTGAGCCGATGGAGCTCCGCCGCGACGTTACCATATGGGGCTCCTACACCTGGGGCTATGCCGACGTTGGCGCTGACATATACG
>DAOTVV010000268.1:0-8977 GCA_034436255.1 Anaerolineae bacterium | reverse complement strand
CTCGGCGTGCCCCTGCACAACGCCAGCGGCGCCGTCACCGGCGTGATCGCAGTGCAGAGCTACAGAGAGGACGTCCGCTACACGGACCTGGAGCGAGACGTGCTCAGCTTCGTGGCCAGCGAAGTCGGCATGGTCATCGAGCGGGCGCAGGTGGAGCGCGCCCTGCGCGAGAGCGAGAACAAGTTCCGCCAGGTCTTCCAGAATGCCGGCGATGCCATCTTCCTTCTCCAGCTGCAGACGAGCGACGACGCCAGCCGCTTCCTGGAGGTGAACGACAGCGCCTGTCGCCTGCTCGGCTACAGCCGGGAAGAACTCCTGGCTCTGCCGCCCGCCGAACTGGACGACTCCTTGGTGCGCCTGGCCACGGAGGGCGCCTCGGGGCTCGCCGGCCAGAGTAGTGCCACCCTTTCCGGCAACATGCGCGCCAAGGATGGCAGCCCGAGGCCTGTGGAGACCAGCATTCACTGGTTCGAACTCGAGGGCAGGCCGGTCGCCCTGGCCATTGCGCGCGACATCAGCGAACGTCTGGCTGCCGAGCAGCAATTGCACATCCAGGGTTGGGCCATCCGCTCGGCGAGCAGTGCCATCGCCATGGCCGACCTCAACGGGCGGCTGACCATGGCTAACCCATCCTGCCTCCGGCTCTGGGGCTTCAAGGACGAGCAGGAGGCGATCGGCCTGCCAGCCGAGTACCTCTGGCAGGACCGGCGCAAGGCCTTTGAGGCCTTCCGGCAGTTGCTCGAGCATGGTGCTTTCACGGGCGAAGTGCTGGCCAAACGCCGCGATGGCAGCACCTTCCAGGCCGAGATGGCCGCCAGCGTCGTCCGCGACGAGGATGGCCGTCCCATCTGCCTGATGGCCTCGGTGCTGGATGTGACGGAGCGGGTACAGGCGCTGGAAGCGGCGCGTCAGGCCGAGGCCGCGGCACGGCAAGCCGAAGGTGCGGCGCGCCAGGCTGAGGCCGCGCTGCGCCAGATGAGCGAGGAGTTGCAGGCGATCATCCAGGCCTCGCCGGTCGCCATCTTCACCCTGGACAGCGAGCAACGCCTGCTCACCTGGAACGCTGCCGCCGAGCGCATCTTCGGCTGGGCCAGCGACGAGATCATCGGCCAGCCCGTGCCTCTGGTGCCACCCGATGGGCGCCGGGATTTCGCCGCAAGCTGGGCCAAAGCGACGGCCGGCGCCACCCTCGGCCCCTATGAAGTGAGGGCACTGCGCAAGGACGGCACGCCGATAGACATCAGCGTTTCCATGGCGCCGGCGTCGGCCAGCCACACCGGCCAGGCGAGCGTCCTCATCGTTGCTGCCGACATCAGCGAGCACAAGCGGCTGGAGCAACAGTTCATCCAGGCCCAGAAGATGGAGACGGTCGGCCAGTTGGCGGGCGGCATCGCCCACGACTTCAACAACCTGCTCACGGCGATCACCGGCCACGCCTACTTCGCCCTGAACGCCCTGCCCGCTGATGACCCCATCCGGGCCGACATGGAGCAGGTGCTCAAGGCGGCGAAGCGAGCGGCCGAGTTGACCCGCCAGCTGCTCACTTTCTCTCGCCGGCAGGTGATGCAGCCCACGCTGCTGAACCTGAGCGACCTGGTGGCCGATCTGGAGCAGATGCTCCACCGGCTTATCCCGGAGCAGATCGAACTGGTGGCGCAGACAGAGGCCGCGCCGTGGCTGGTCAAGGCCGACCCCAGCCAAATCCAGCAGGCCCTGGCCAACCTGACAGTCAATGCCCGCGACGCCATCATCGCCAAAGGCGGGCCGGGTGCCAAGGGGCGCATCGTTATCGAGACGAAGAACATCGTCATTGACGAGGACTATAGCAACCGCCAGATGCGCCTGTCCCCGGGCGAGTACGTGCGCCTCTCCGTCAGCGATACCGGCATCGGCATGCCGCCGCAGGTGCTGCAGCACGCCTTCGAGCCCTTTTTCACCACCAAGGACGTGGGCCAGGGGAGCGGCCTTGGCCTGGCCACCGTGTACGGCATCGTCAAGGACCACCAGGGCGACATTTGCATCTACAGCGAGCCAGGCCAGGGCACCGTCTTCCATATCTATCTGCCGCGCGCCAGGGAGACGGAGGGGCAGCTGCCACCAGCACCGAGCAACCCCATGCCCGAAGGCGCCGAGACGGTCCTGCTGGCGGAGGATGAGAGCGCCGTGCGCGTGGTGATGCAGCGCACGCTGGAGCGCCTCGGCTACAAAGTGCTGCCGGCTGAGGATGGCGCCGCCGCCCTGCGAGCAGCCGAAGCCTACAAAGGCGAGATCCATCTCCTGCTCAGCGACATGGTCATGCCCAACATGACCGGCCCGGAACTGGCCGAGCGGCTGAAGGCATCGCGGCCCGCGCTGAAGGTGCTGTTCAGTTCCGGCTACCCGAGCGACACAATGGGCGGCAACGGGCCGCTGCAGGTGGGCGCCAACTTCCTGCAGAAGCCGTTCACCGGCTCCGCCCTGGCCCTCAAGGTGCGTGAAGTTCTCGACGCCCCCATGGCCGCAGCCCCGGCAGAGCACGGGCGGGACACAGATGAGCAGTGAAGAGCACGGTGTAGTATATAGGCCCCTTGTGGGCGTCTTCATACGGGGCGGCAACGACGGGAATGTGTCAGCTCCGCTGACCCAGCGCCTATACTACGTCGTATGACGCTGGATGGCGTGTCGTGTGTACCGCACAGCACGCCGAAGGTCGCGGCGCCATGGGCTGGTCGGGCTAGTGAGCCCCGCTACGCGAACTCGTACTGGTCAACGTCGCAGACGGGCACGTAGCCGATTCGCGGGTAGATGCGGTTGGGAGTAGGGTTGTTGAGATCAGTGTAGAGAAAGCAGAAGCGGCGCCCCTGGTCCAGCATCAACTGGCTCAGTGCGGCGACGCAGGCGCTGGCATAGCCGCGCCGGCGCAATTCGGGCGGCGTGTAGACGGCGGCAATGCGCACGCCGTTGGCTGTGGGGCTGCTCCAGGCTGCCATAGAGGCCGGCTGCCCGTCTTCCCATATGTACATGCCGCCGGTGACGAAGCGGAGGAAGCGGTCCACGTCTGGGGCGGGGTCTTCGTTCGTGCCCACCGCCTCCCACGTGAAAGCGCGGAACCAGGAGAGGAGCAGTGGGCAGTCGTCTGGGGTGGCGGGGCGCAAGTGGCCGGGCACGCCCTCAGGCGGCACGCTCCGCTCCAGTTTGTAGATGCGCTGCGGCATCCTGAGGCGGAAGCTCTGGCCGGTACGCGCCTGCCATTCGCGCGCGAAGGCGGCCACCACCTGCTTTGGGCCGCTGGCGCCAGGCAGCACGCCATAGGCAGCGAGCATATCGCCGGCGATCAGTGCGACGGGTGCAACGGTCTCCATGCCGGAGAGAAGGGCATTGTGCGGCGGTGTGCGCATGGCAACGGCCACGGTGGCGCCGCCATCCTCGACCGTGGCCAGGTAGGGCGGCCCCTCGTACCGATTGGGGTCGGCCTGGAGAGAACCGGCGATGCCCAGCATGAGGTTGTGCTCGGCTTCGCGCGCCATCAGGAAGGGGCGTGCACTGACAAGAAACCGGTCGAGGCGGTCGAAGCGAGTCAGGTGCATGGGTACCTCCGTGGGCGCAACATGCAGGGCACAGGGTGGGTGGCCTGGGTGCCAACACAGCTGTCCTCTCCGCTGCGGGAGCGGATAAGGGCCGGGTAGTTGGCGCTCGGCTGACGGCTGCCCTGGGCATACGAGACTGATGATAATGGGGCTTGCGTATTTGTGTCCATTGCACTATAATATTGAAACTTGTGGCATTCCGCCTGGCCCAACATAAAGCGGCTAGGTTGGCAGACGAACAGGCTCGCGCGCAGTCCTCTATCCTACCCCTGAAAGTGCGCCGGCGGATTGAGCAAGTAATTCCTCAGTGGAGCTAGTATAAGTACTATGCAAGACAAGACCCTGACCTGCCGCGACTGTGGAGCCGAGTTCGTATTCACTGCCAGCGAGCAAGAGTTCTTCGCCCAGAAGGGCTTCACCAATGAGCCCAGCCGTTGCCCCAAATGCCGTGCCGCCCGCCGCGCTAGCCGTGGCGAGGGCTCCTATAGCTCTGGTGGCTCAACCCGCCAGATGTATCCCGCCGTTTGCTCCGCTTGCGGTAAGCAGACTATGGTTCCATTCCAGCCGCGCGCAGATCGCCCCGTTTACTGCTCCGACTGCTACGCCACCCACCGCTCCACAAGCGGCGGCGGCTACAGCGGCGGTGGTAGCCGTGGCGGCAGCCGCGGCGGCGACCGTTACTCCAACGGTGGCGGGCGCGATCGCTGGTAAGCCAGCGACAGGGTAGCCGGCCCACGCGAGCCAGCCGGCATATCCCAGGACAAAACGGAGGGTGGTGTGAACCACCCTCTTTTCGTTGCCTCACCTGCCGCCATACGCGGCCCAGGAGGAGAGCGTGAGCGAGGAACAGACGATCCTGGAGGGCCATCTCTCCGTTGCCGCCGCACTCGTCGGGCGGAGCCGCGCTGTGCACGCCATCTACATCCGCCAGGACCGCACCGACCAGGAGACTGCCCGCCTGCAGCGCCTGGCGCGCGGCTCCGGCGTCCCTCTGCAACGCCTCCCGCCCGAGCGCATCGAGGAACTGGCGAGCGGCGGCACTCACGGCGGCGTCATCGCCGTCGTCGGGCCGCGGCGCTTCCAGGAGGTCGAGGCTCTCCTGCCCCGTGACCCGGGCAAGGCCCCCTTCCTGGCCATGCTCGACGGTGTGGAGGACCCCTTCAACTTCGGCCAGTGCATCCGCGCCCTCTACGCCGCAGGGGCGGATGGCCTCATCATCCCACCGCGCAACTGGATGACGGCGGCGGCTGTCGTCGGGCGCGCCTCAGCCGGCACGAGCGAACTCATGCCGACCGCCGTCGCAACGGCCGCGGAAGCGGCGGAGTTGCTGCGCGCCCATGGGCTGCTCGTCGCCTGCAGCGCCAGCCACAGCGGCGCCGTAAATCTCTTTCAGGCCGACCTGCGCTGCCCTCTCTTCCTGGTCATCGGTGGCGAGCGGCGTGGCGTCACCCGCTCCTTCCTGGACCAGGCCGACCTCATCCTGCGCATCCCCTACGGCCGCCAACTGGACATCTCCCTGGGCACAACCGCCGCTACCGCCGTCCTCGCTTTCGAGGTGATGCGCCAGCGCCAGCAGGCCCTGACCAGCGCTGGCTGAGGCGGGGCGGCCTTGCTTGCGGAATGGCTGCCTTTCTGCTAGCCTTTTCCTCACCTTCCCCATTGGCGACCCTGGCGCGTCGCATCCTGGCAGTGATTGCCAGCGACGTTGGCCGGGGTTTTCGTTTTCCTCCGGCATAGCGGCAGGCAGCATCACCACGGGAGGGTCCAACGGCCCATCGGGCTGATAGCGAGGCTGAGAGCATGTCTCCTGAAGACTGGCTTGCCGATAGCGCTCCGGCTGGCGAGCCCAGGCGCGTTCCCTCGGGCTGCGCCACCGGTGGCATCCTGGATCAGGCCGGCCGGCCCATCCCCGGCCAGATGATTGCCAACCTGATGGCGGCCATGCACGAACGCAGCAACGGCCTGGGCGGCGGGTTCGCCGGCTATGGCATCTACCCCGAGATGGCCCAGTGCTATGCCCTGCACGTCATGTACGACCGCGATGATCACCGCCAGCCCGTCGAGCAACTGCTTGGCAACACCACCTTCCTGGTGCGCAGCGAGCGCATCTACACCCGGCCGACGCGCGGCATCGGCCTGGCGCCGGACATGTGGCGCTACTTCCTGCAGGTGCCGCCCTCCAACCTCGGCACCCTCAGCGAGGAGGACTACGTCGTCCGCCTGGTGATGCGCATCAACCAGGAGCTGCACGGCGCCTGGGTCGTCTCCTGCGGCAAGAACCTGGGCGTGTTCAAAGGTGTGGGTTATCCGGAGGACATCGCCAACTTCTTCCGCCTGGACGAATACAAGGCGTATCAGTGGGTCGGCCATGGCCGCTTCCCCACCAACACCGTCGCCTGGTGGGGTGGCGCCCACCCCTTCAGCCTCCTGGGCTGGACGGTGGTGCACAACGGCGAGATCTCGTCCTATGGCATCAACCGCCGCTATGTCGAGATGTACGGCTACAAGTGCACCCTCAAGACCGACACCGAGGTGCTCGTCTACCTGGTGGACCTCATCATCCGCCGCCAACGCCTGCCCTGGCAGGCGCTCTACGCCATCCTGGCGCCGCCTTTCTGGGAGCAGATCGAGCGCATGTCACACCCGGAGAAGCGCCGGCTGTACACGGCGCTGCGGCAGGTGTACGGCAGCGCCATGGCCAACGGCCCCTTCAGCATCATCATAGGCCACCCTGAGGGCATGATCGGCCTGACGGACCGGGCCAAGCTGCGGCCGCTGGTGGCAGCCAGGCAGGGCGATCTCTTCCTGCTTGCCTCAGAGGAAGCGGCCATCCGGGCTGTCCTCCCTCAGCCGGAGAGCGTGTGGGCGCCGAAAGCCGGCTTTCCCGCTGAGGGCCGCCTGGCCGCCGCTGCGGTGATGCAGCCATGAGAAGCTACCTTCTGCCGGATTTCCTGGTGCAGGTGAGCGACGCCTGCATCGGCTGCGGTCGCTGCGTCCGCGAATGCTCCTTCTCCGCCCTGGAGATGTCCGGCAAACGGCCCAAGGCCAACCACGCCCGCTGCGTCGCTTGCAGGCGCTGCGTCGTCTTCTGCCCCACGGGCGCCATCAGCGTGCAGCGCAACCAAGTCGCCAGCCGCGACAACGCCTACTGGCCGGTTGCCCTGAGGAGCGACCTGCTGCGCCAGGCGCAGACGGGCGGCATCCTCCTGGCCGGGGCCGGCAACGACCTCGCCTACCCCAGCATCTGGGATCACCTGCTCCTGGATGCCAGCCAGGTCACCAACCCCTCCATAGACCCGCTGCGCGAGCCAATGGAGGTGACGACCTTCCTGGGCAGCAAACCGGCCGCCCTGCGCGTGGCTGAGAGCGCAACCGGTGAGCTCCACCTTGAGACCGAACTGCCGCCGCAGCTGCGGCTGGACACGCCCATCATCATAGGCGCCATGTCGCTGGGGGCGGTGAACCTGAATGTACATCGCATCCTCGCCCGCGCTGCCCAGGCGGCGGGGACGCTATGGAACTGCGGTGAGGGCGGCCTGCATGAGGAACTCTACCCCTTCGGGCCACAGACGATCGTGCAGGTGGCCTCCGGCCGCTTCGGCGTGCACAGGCATTACCTGGAGCAGGCGGCAGCGGTGGAGATCAAGATGGGCCAGGGAGCAAAGCCGGGCATCGGTGGGCACCTTCCTGGCGAGAAGGTGACGGCCGAGATCGCCGCCACGCGCATGATCCCTGAAGGGGCGGATGCCCTCTCCCCGGCGCCGCACCACGACATCTACTCCATCGAGGACCTGGCCCAACTCGTGGGTGCGCTCAAACAGGCCACCAACTACAGCAAGCCCGTGGGCGTCAAGATCGCGGCCGTGCACCACGTCGCTGCCATCGCCAGCGGCGCTGCTCGGGCCGGGGCCGACTTTATCACCATAGACGGCTTCCGCGGCGGCACCGGCGCCGCGCCCAAGGTGGTGCGCAACCACATGGGTATACCGATCGAACTCGCCCTGGCGGCGGTAGACGACCGCCTGCGCCAGGAGGGCATCCGCAACCAGGTGACCCTTATCGCCTCGGGGGGCATCCGCTGCAGCGCCGACATGGTCAAGGCTATCGCTCTCGGGGCCGACCTGGTAGCCATCGGCACGGCAGCCCTCATTAGCCTGGGCTGCACCCTCTGCCAGGCCTGCTACACCGGTCGCTGCGCCTGGGGGTTGACGACGCAGGACCCGGCCCTGGCAGCGCGGCAGAACGTTGAAGAAGGCGTGGAGCGCCTTGGCAATCTGCTGAATGCCTGGAGCGCTGAACTCAAGGAGATGCTGGGCGCCCTGGGCATCAACGCCGTCGAGAGCCTGCGCGGTAACCGCGAGCGCCTGCGTGCCGTCGGCCTGGACGGCGAGACGCTCGCCATCCTCGGCGTGCAGGCCGCCGGCAGGGAGTGAGCGCATGAGCCTCTCAGCCAGCCCAGCCGTCGAGTTGGACGCGACCGGCCTGCACTACCAGGAACTGAATGCCCGCCTGGCAACCCTGGCCGCTGCCGGCAGCCGGAGATTAGTGGTGCGCAATGTGCTCGGGCAGCGCTTCATCGGCACCGGCCTGCCCGGCGAAGTGGAACTCGAACTGCACGGCACCCCGGGCGAGGACCTGGGTGCCTTCTTGGACGGGCCCACGCTGCGCGTGTTCGGCAATGCCCAGAACGCCGCAGGCAACACGATGTCATCCGGCCTCATCATTATTCACGGCGCCGCCGGCGACATCGTGGGCCACAGCATGCGCGGCGGCCAGATCTGGGTGCAGGGCAGCGCTGGTTATCGCGTTGGCATTCACATGAAGGCCTGCCCGAACGGTGGCCCTGCCGTCATCGTTGGCGGCAGCGCCGGGGATTTCCTCGGCGAGTACATGGCCGGCGGCGTGCTGATCGTGCTCGGCCTGGCGAACGGCGATAACGGCCGTTTGGTCGGCAACTGGCTGGGCACGGGTATGCACGGCGGCGCCATCTACGTGCGGGGAGAGTTCCCGGGCTACCGCATCGGCCGCGGCGCCGGCCAGGCGCCCTGCGACGATGGCGACCGCGCCCTCCTGCGCGCTTACCTGGGCCCCTACTGTGCCGAGTTCGGGCTGGACCTGGAGCAGGTGCTGGCATCGCCCTTCACCAAGCTCGCCCCGCTCACCGCCCGCCCATACGGGCGCCTCTACGCCGGCAGCGTCGGCGAATTGTGAGCGACCCAGGCCGATGGCCAGCCGGGTGGGCGCTGCTGGCTCCGGTCGCCGACCATTGACAGCTTCTCGCTTCGGCGGCTAGAATGGTGATTGTTCGGTCCGCGTTCTTGTGGGGCACAGTGCGCCCAGGAGGGAACGATGAAGGCACGCCGGTGTGTTGGTGTCGTGGCTTCCCTCGCCTTGCTGCTGTCGCTCGCAGG
>DAOTVV010000267.1:0-4254 GCA_034436255.1 Anaerolineae bacterium | reverse complement strand
CTGTGCCGATGCCCGACCTGGGCGCATTCTCGCCGGTCGTCTCTAGCTACCACGAGTGGATGAGCGGGTTTGGCGTGGGCAAGCCCCTGCCGCGGCCGGTGCTGGACTTTCTCTCCGGCGCGTTCGGCCCTCTGGCGCCGATCACCCCGTTTGCGATTGACCGGCCGGATGAGGAGAGCGGACGCCCGGGGCCGCGGCGATGGCAGTACCCGGTCGGCTTGAACCTGCCCCAGTATCCAGGCAATCTCAAGCTGATCAGCTTCGCCAACCTGCGCGCGTACGCCGATCTGTACAGCGTCGCTCGGACGTGTGTGCAGCTGAGGAAGCAGGAGATCCTCGGGCTGGAGTGGGACATCGTGCCAACGCCCGAGGCGCACGAGGCGATGCGGGGGGATAAGGCCGCGCTGGCCGAATTCCAGGAACGTCGCAACATCGCGCTCGGGTTCTGGCGCCGGCCGGACCCGAACTACAACAACATCAGCTCGTGGCTGTCCGCCTGCCTGGAGGATTTGTTCGTCATAGATGCTCTCTCCCTCTACCTGCACCCTACCCGGCTCCCGGGCAGCGGCCCCTTTGGTAGCGACCTGGCCGCCCTGGAGGTGTTGGATGGTTCAACGATCTACCCGCTGGTGGACGTGGCCGGCGCGAGCCCACGACCTCCTGCCCCCGCGTACCAGCAGTACATATGGGGCGTGCCCCGGGTGGACCTGATGACTATCATGCTGGAGGAGGACCAGGAGCGGATCAAGGAGGAGCTGGGCGAGCCCGTCCGGCAGTACCGCGGCGACCAGCTCCTGTATGCGCCCTACGTTACCCGCTCGTTCACTCCCTACGGGTTCCCGCCGATGGAGCAAGCGATTCTGCCCATCACCATCGGGCTGCGGCGCCAGCAGTGGGCGCTCGACTTCTTCTCCGAGGGCTCGATACCCGGCATGTTCGTTATCGCCCCGCCGGAGTGGACACCCCAGCAGATACGGACGTTCCAGGACTCGCTGAATGCCCTGGGTGGTGATGTTGCGATGAAGTGGCGGGTGATCGTACTTCCCGGCGGCTCCAAGCCCGAGCTGCAGAAGCCCCCCGAGGTGGCGAGCGCCGCCGACCAGTTCATCGTCGAAAGCGTCCTGATGGCGTTCGATGTGAAGCCGATGGAGCTCGGTGTGGCACCATCGGGCCAGCACGGACTTGGTGGACGGGGGCTGGCCGAGGCGTCTCAGAAGGCGGCGCAGCGGCACTCCCTGGTGCCTCTCTTGCGGTGGCTGGAGTCGGCGGTGTTCGACTACGTGATCCAGAACGTGTGGGGCCAGCGCGATATGCGGTTCCGGTTCATCGGCGCGGAGGAGACGGAGGATGAGGGCACGAAGGCCGAGACGATGAGGACCTATGTGTCGGCGGGCATTCTGACGCTGGATGAGGCGCGTCTGGCGATTGACCAGGAGCCGTATGGCTTGCCGGAGACTAGTAGCCCCCAGGTGCTCACGGCTAGCGGATATGTTCCAGTTACTGCCCCCGCCCAGCCGCAAACTACTGCCCCAGATGGTGGTACTGGTCAGGAGCCGCCGGGAGTCGAGCCGGGGGAATCGCCAGAGCAGCCGTCCCGAGGCGAGTCCGAGGGGAATCAGCCAGCAGCCGCTCCCGAGCCGGCCGAGGAGTCGGAAACGCACGCGGCTGGAAAGGCGGCCAGCACATATGACGAGCTGGAACAGCTCAAGCAGTACCTGCGGCACGGACGCGACCCCAATCGATTTAGGTCTGTTGTCATACCGGCCTCCCTGGTGAAGGTTATCTCTGCCCGCTACCTGGCCGGCGATCGTGCCGCCTTCTCCTGGGCGCGGGCGTTGCTCAAGATGCGAGATGCGAAGGATGAGGCTATCAACAAGATCATGGACGACCTGGCCCACAAGCTCGGCGGCCTGGCCGGTAGGCTCGTGAAGGGCGATATCGTTGACATGCACTTCGTGGATAGCGCCGTTGCTGAGCTCCAGGCAGCTTACCAGAAAGCACTCGAGGGTGGGGGAAAGGCGGAGTACGAGGGGTACGAGCTGACCGCCGAGGACATCAACATCGCGCTCCAGTACGCCGTTCAGCAGCGGCAGTATCTGGCCGGCCTGGCCGAGGACGTGATGGGGATGGCTACCAGTGAGGCGGGGGAGCCGATGCTGGATGAGGGGCAGGCGGCGTCTCTCCGGAACCGCCTAGGTCTCTATGCCTCTACCGCTTATGCCCGCTGGGAGGAGGGCCGGTTGCACGGATACAAGGCGCGGACCGGCGATACCTCTCCCAGGATCACCTGGCACACGGTGGGCGACTCGAATGTGTGTGAGCTGTGCGCCGAGCGCGACGGCAGGGTCTACAAGGAGGAGGATCTGCCGGGGTTCCCCGGCGACGGCGGGTTCGGCGACCTGTGCGAGGGCGCTGTCAACTGCCGGTGTTTCCTGAGTTGGAGCCCGGGCGAGGAAATGGAGCCCGTGGAGGAGGAAGCTGGTGACTGACCTGCTGGTGGCATTCAAGGCAGGTTTCACCGAGGGCGCAATGCCCGCGCGTCCGACCGTCTGTGTCGACGTCGATGGCGTTCTGGCCTTCTTCATCGAGGCGGCCTTGGCGGCTCTGAACGCGAGGTTCGGCACCGACTATCGCCCTGATGCCGTGCACCATTACTGGTTTGAGAGCTGGTTAGGCGATCCGGAGCAGGTGAAGTGGATCAATGAGCAGTTCAGCCGGCCCATCTTCTACGCGAACCTGGCGCCCGACTTCGGCGGCATTGCCGCTCTCAACGCTCTGCGTCGGGGTGGCGTGCCAATCAGGATCGTGACTGACAGGCCCGTGGAGACGGAGGATGTGACGCGCGAGTGGCTGGAGCGCTGGCGGGTGCCGTTCGACGGCATGGAGATCGGGCCAGGCTCCAAGCGGCGGGTGGCGCGGTCTGCATCTGCTGAGCAGCTGCTGGTGTTCATCGATGACGACCCTCGCAAGGCGGCACAGCTCCCCCGGCCGGGTGTGGATCTGTTGATGCCGCGCCGGCCGTGGACGCCTAGGAGCGGGGTGCCGAACGCCATCGTGTTTGATACTTGGAGCAGGGTGCTTGCCAGGTTTGGGATCGAGGCTGACATTATGGACGTGCCTCAGCTAGCGAGGCGTCCAACGAGTTAGGAGGTTGTATCGCGGATACAGGACTGGTGTTAGGCCCGCAGGCCGACACCTACATTCACGTGCCGTTTGTTTTCAAGGAGCGCACCGATGATGGTGCGCTCCACGTGTATGGCAAGGTCACGGGGCCACAACTGGACCTCGACGAGCAGATCGTGGATGAGAAATGGGCCAAGGAGGCGCTGACGGAGTGGTTTGAGAAGGCGGCGAACATCAGGCAGATGCACTCCGCGAGCATTCCGCCAGCGGGGAAGGGCGTTGAGCTGGAGGCCAAGGGCAGCGACCACTGGCTGAAAAGCCGCATTGTTGAGCCCGGGGCGCAGCGGCTTGTCGAGGAGGGGGTGTACACGGGCTACTCCATTGGGATCAAGTCGCCCCGCATCATTCGGGACCCCCAGGCGCCGAACGGGCGAATTGTCGGGGGTAAGATCGTCGAGGTTTCGGTGGTGGACTATCCCGCCTTGGAGTCTGCGAAGTTTGTGGTTGCTAAGGCCGTGGAGCCCGACGGACATGTGGAGTACGTCGGCAGCAAGGAAACGGAGCCGGAGATGGAGAAACGCGATTTTGACCCGAATGTGGGTGGGGGCGTGGACAGGGAGAAGATCCCTGACGAGGACTTTGTTGACCCGGATCGGCGGCGGTTCCCCATCGTGACCCCCGGCGATGTGTCCGACGCGGTGAGCTCGTACGGTCGGGCGAAGCCTCCTATCCCGTTCGAGAAGTTTAAGGAGCGGCTGATGGCCATAGCCCATCGGAAGGGGCCGGCATTCGAGAAGGAGCTTCCCCAGAGCTGGAAGGACGGGGAGAAAGATGGCGAGAAATCGACGGTCAAGGCGGCCGACGAGGGGGCGAGGGGATCGGTCCTGAAGCGGCTGCACGACCTGCTATGCCCTGCGTACGACCTGGCCGCGGTTCTGTTTGCGTACCCTGAGGTGGCGAAGGACGGGATGGCTATGCAGCTTGGCCCTGATGCCCGCCGGAATGTCTGGCAGCTGCTCCAGAACGAGGTGGAGGAGGACGCAGGGACCGGCAAGGAAGCCTTCGATATCCGGCAACTTGCCGAGGCCTACGTCTCATTGTGCGGGTTCGTGCAGTCCGAGGCGTTTGATG
>DAOTVV010000266.1:0-4995 GCA_034436255.1 Anaerolineae bacterium | reverse complement strand
CTGAGACCCGACCCCTTTGCCGCCCCAGACGTGCGGCTGCAGCGGCCCATAGTTCAGCACCTTATGCAGGACAGGCGCCGTAAGCTGCTCCGGGCAGGCGGGAATGGCGTAGCGGTCGAACAGCGTCTGCGCCTCGACCATGAGCGCACCCAGGCGCTGGGCATCTCCCGCAGTGAGCGCCTCGATCGCCTGATGCACGATCCGCTTGTTGATCGGCCCGAGCAATTCCTGCACGCCCCGCTCGATCTCGTTGTCAGCGAAGGGGTAGGCATGGTTGAGCTGGGACAGGATCTGCATCGTGTCCTTGTGCGCCATCAGGTCCACGATCACGAGGTGCAGGTCCCTGCCCGGCCGCAACTCCTGCACCTCCAGGCGGTCGCCGTCGAAGGTCATGAGGATGGGGCGCTTGCCGAACGCACAACCCTGGTCCATCCGGCCGCAACGCGATGGAGTGACGATCTCGCCCTGGTAGGCCAGTTCCATCTCCCCGCGCGTCGTCATCTTCAGGTCGTAGATGCGGTTGAAGGCCCGCGCTGCCAGGACGCAGATGGCGGCGCTGGAGGACAGGCCCTTTTTCATTGGCAGGTCCGTCTTGTAGTTGTCAATCACCAGGCCGCGCACGTGGTAGTTGGTGAGTATCTGGTAAGCGACGCCGGCGATGTAGCTCCAAAAGCCGCCCTTTTGTGCCTCAGCGAGCAGGGCATCGGCACGCATGGGGATCTCGTAGGGGCCGAAGCGCTGGCCCTCAGGCGAGGTGGAGGAGAGCACCAGGGCCGAAGGATGGGGCTCCACATGAGCATAGATGCCCTGGTCGGTGCCGACGATCAGGGTGTAGCCCTTCTCGACCTCGGCATTGATACGGCGGTAGCCGCCCGCCCAGTCCGAGTGCTCACCGAAAAGGCAGATACGCCCGGGTACAAAGATGTCCAATGCTGCGCTCCCTGGCAGGATGTGTGGTGGCAGGAAAACACCGATGCACACTCATATACCACAGATCAGCGCCGATAGGGAAGCGACCGTAGGGAGCTGAGGCTGGACAGGCGCTTTGGCCTGCTCAAGCAGCTGGCAACGAAAGAGGGAGCCAGGCTCTCGTGAACCTGGCCCCCTCTTAACCGTCGCGCCGGTAAGGGGCTAGCGTCCCTTGCCGGATGGCTTCACGGCTGCCAGCACTGAAGCGACGAAGCTGGCCTCTGGCAAAGCGCCGTCGAGGTAGGTGGACTCGTTAACCACGGTTCTGGGCACGCCCGACACCTCGTAACGCTGCACCAGGTGCGGGAATTCCATGGCTTCGAGCGCGTCAGCACGGACATGATCGCTCTCGATGGCCATCTTGTGAGCCAGGCGCACGGCCTGGGGGCAGTACGGTCAGGTGGGTGTGGTGAGCACCTGCAGGTGGATGTCTTCCTTGAGCTCAGCGAGGGCTGCACGGCTCTTGGCGGAGAGACCGGAATCGCCCTTGGACACATCCAGGATGTCATCCAGCAGGGCGCCGAACTCGTAGCCGGCAGGGATGCCATAGAAGCGGATACCGTAGTCCTTGGCACCGATGACGGCGATGGCCGGGATCTTGTCCACGCCGTACTCGTCGGCCTTGTGCTTGTCGAGCTGGAAGTTGAACACTTCCGCTGTCACCTTGCCACCCGACAAGCTGGCAAGCTGCTCCACCAGTTCACGCGTGTCCCGGCAATACTCGCACTCGATCTCCTGCGTGAACATGACCAGGCGCACCGGCGCTACCATCTGCTGGAACCGCTCACTGACGATCTTCTGCTCTCTCGGACCCAACTGCATGCGATACCTCCTGTGACAACGATGCTGAAGCGGGGTTAGCAAGTGCACGACAGGCCGACCCGGTCGCTCGGACCCCCTCGCCGGAAAACGCGGGCAAGGCGCTTCGCCTTGGCCGGTATGATACTGCAGTAGTCTCCTTTGTGCCAGCAGCGCCAATCGGCCACATACCGGTTGATGCACTGCTCCATATCGCCTACAATGTGGACAGCAGATGCTCCTATCCAAGCCTTGATGGAGGTACACCATGCCACAGAATGAAGGGACGGTGGATCGGATCATCCGGATCATCCTCGGCGTCGTCATCGCCATACTCGGCATCGTCTTCAAGAGCTGGTGGGGCCTGGTGGCCATAATCCCGCTGGCAACCGGGATAACGGGGTTCTGCGGCATTTACGCCCTCCTGCACATCTCGACGCTGCCGAAGAAGGGCAAGCAGTAGCGCTCGTCGGTTCGTGCGCTCTTCGCGGGGAGCGAAGGCCCTCGCCTTTCGGTTGCCCGCTACCTATCAGGGCGAACCTGCGCCCGTCGGCGTTCATCCTGTTCCCTTACCCTGATTGGAGGCGCGACAATACGGATGGACAGAGACGGCGGCGGCTGAACGCTGACCGGCAACGGTTTTTTCTGCCAGCGTCAATCCGCCTCCGTCCGCGTTCACTTGATGGCCCTTTCGCGCTCCAAGCGCCCCCTTCCCTTTACTGGAGGCCGGGCAGGCATTAGTATGGCTGCCGGATCTATTGCGCCCGGCTGACGGAATGGCAGAGGTCATACTGCAAGCGCTGATTATCCTGCTCTTGATGCTGGCCAATGCCGTCTTCGCAATGGCGGAGATGGCAGTGGTCTCGGCACGCCGGCCACGCCTGCAACAACGCGCCGAGGAGGGCAGCAGCGGCGCCAGGGCCGCCCTGGAACTGGCTGAGCATTCCACGCGCTTCCTCTCCACCGTTCAGATCGGCATCACCCTCATAGGCATCCTGAATGGTGCCTTGGGTGGCACCACGCTTGGGGTGCGGCTGGCCAGGGTTCTGGCGACGGTGCCCGTGCTTGCGCCGTATAGCGGTGTGCTCGGCTTCGTCATCGTGGTCGTTGTCATCACCTACCTGTCGCTCCTCATTGGGGAGTTGGTGCCCAAGCGCCTGGCCCTGAACAACGCCGAGGCAGCCGCGATCAGGCTGGCGCCACTCATGCTGGGCATCTCCAGCGTCGTCTCGCCGGCCGTGAGTTTCCTGAGCCGCTCGACGGACCTGGTGCTGCGCCTGCTCGGCGTGCACCACGTGCAGGAGCCCAGCGTCACTGAGGAAGAAGTGCGCACCATGATCGAAGAGGGGGCGCAGGCGGGCGTATTCGAGGAGGCCGAACAGGAGATAGTGGAGCGGGTCTTCGAACTGAGCGACCGCCGTGTCGTCTCCTTGATGACGCCACGCACCGAGGTGGTCTGGCTGGACTTGCAAGACCCGGCGGAAGAACTGGAGCGCAAGATCGCCGAATCCCCCTATTCCATGTTCCCGGTCGCCGATGGCGACCTGGACAACGTTCTGGGCACGGTGAAGGCGAAGGACCTGCTCGCCCGCCTCCTGCAGCAGCAGCCCCTGGACCTGCGCGCTGCCCTACAGCCGGCCCTGTTCCTGCCCGAGGCCATGCCCGCCTTCGAGGCCCTCGAGCGCTTCAAGGAGTACCCCGCCAGCATCGCCCTCGTGATAGACGAATACGGCGGCGTCCAGGGGCTCGTCACCGTCACCGACATCCTCGAGGCGATCGTGGGTGACATCGCTGTCACCGGCGAACAGGGCGAGAAGCAGGCCGTGCAGCGCGAGGACGGATCGTGGCTGCTGGATGGCATGCTGCCTGTAAGTGAGTTCAAGGAGATCCTGGGCATCGAGCAAGACCTGCCCGGCGAGGAGGAAGGATTCTACCAGACGCTGGGCGGTTTCGTGATGGCCAACCTGGGGCGCGTGCCCAGCAGCGGCGATCACTTCGAGTGCTGCGATTACCGCTTTGAAGTGGTTGATATGGACGAACGGCGGGTGGATAAGGTCCTGGCCGTGCCGTTGCCGGCCAAGAAGGCAGCGGCCGTCCCCGATGGCGAGCCACCGGCTTAGGATGCCTCTCAGCCTCGACCCAGGATGCTAATGCCGGGGCCCCGGAAACGGGGCGCCAGGGAACACGGCCAGGCCGCAATGCCAGACGATTCAGCTACGCTTCGCTCGCTGTCCCTCCCCGTTGATCCATCTTCCCGCTCATCCCTTTTCCTTCAGGGGCCGGCCGGCGCTGGCAAGACGACGCTGGCGGTCGCCCGGCTGCTCGCCCTGCTCGCGGCTGGCGCGCCGGAGCGGCAAATACTGGTCCTGCTGCCGCAGCGCACCCTTGCCGGCCCGTACCAACGCGCGCTCAGCGATGCCGATGCTCCGGCCGGCGGTCTGGTCAGCATCAGCACCCTTGGTGGCCTGGCCCAGCATCTGATCGGCCTCTTCTGGCCCCTGATCGCCCGCGCCGCCGGTTTCGCCGCCCCGGAGCGCCCGCCCACCTTTCTCACGGTCGAGACGGCCCAGTACTACATGGCCCGCCTGGTCGGCCCGCTTCTCGAGCAGGGCTACTTCCAGGGGCTGGCAATCAGCCGGGTGCGCCTTTACAGCCAGGTCCTGGACAACCTGAACAAAGCAGCGGTCACTGGCCTCGACCATAGTGAGATCGGCAGCCGCCTGCGCTCCGCCTGGGCCGGGCGCGAGGCCCAGGGCTTCGTCTACGATCAGGCGCAGGAATGCGCCAGCCGCTTCCGCGCCTATTGCCTGGAGCACAACCTGCTCGACTACTCCTTGCAGATCGAGACCTTCTCTCGCCACCTCTGGCCCCAGCCGTTCTGCCGCAACTACGTCCTCGAGAGCTATCGCCACCTGATCGCGGACAATATCGAAGAAGATACGCCCGCCGCCCACGCTTTCGTCCGCGACTTGTTGCCGCACCTGGAGACAGCCTTGCTCATCTACGACCAGGAAGCCGGCTACCGCCGCTTCCTCGGCGCCGACCGCGCAAGCGCCCAGGCGCTCAGCGCCGCTTGCACCCAGGTAGTGACGCTCTCCACCTCGCGGGTGATGTCTCCTGCAGTTGCCGCCTTCGGCGCCGGCCTGGCACGCTCCCTGCTTGGCCCGCGCTGGCCGGGCCATCATGCCGACCTGGAAAGTGACCCTCGCCAGGTCGGCATGATGGCCC
>DAOTVV010000265.1:0-3393 GCA_034436255.1 Anaerolineae bacterium | reverse complement strand
GCTCGGCCAGCTTGCGCACCTCGTCGGCGACCACAGCGAAGCCTCGCCCCTGCTCACCCGCTCTCGCCGCTTCGATCTGGGCGTTCAGGGCGAGCAGGTTGGTCTGCCCGGCGATGTCCTCGATGGTCGCAACGATGCGGCTCACCTCCTGGCTCCGCTGGCCCATCTCCTCGACCTTACTCGTTGCCTGTTTGATCACCTGCTGGATCACCTGCATGCCAGAAAGGGTATCACGCACCGCGTGCACGCCCTCTTCGGCAACCGTGTTGCCGGACTCGACCTCCTTGGCGGCAACCGCTGCGCCTTTGCCGACGCTGATCGCCTGCTCACCGACCAGGTTCACCGAGGCGCTCATCACGCCCACGGCGCCGGCTGCCTCCTGCGCCCCCTTGGCGATGCCGTCAATCGCCCGCGCCAGTTCCTCCATGCCCTGATTGGCTTCCACCACCGACTGCGCCGTTTGGTTGGCGCCCTTGGCTACCTGCTCGATCGTCTGCGCTACCTGGTTGACGGCTGTGCCCGTCTGGCCCGCCGCTTCCGCCGATTGGGCGGCAGCGCTCGTGACGCTATCGGCGCCGGCGCGAATCTGATACACAGCCTGGCGCAGCGACTCGACCATGCGCACCAGAGCATTGCCGATCTCGTCCTTGGCCGACTCGGCGCTCACGCTCACGGTGAGATCGCCCTGGGCGATGCGCTCGCTCACCTCGCCGATGCGCTGCAAGTAGGCAGTAAGCCTCTCGAAGGCGCGGCCCAAATCGCCCATCTCGTCCTTGCGTGTCCGCACCTTGTCTTTCGCCTCTTCCGACATATCGCGCAGCAGGTCACCGCCTGACATCAACTCGAATGCGCCGACGAGCGTGGCCAGGGGCGCGGTGACGCTGCGGGCCAAGAACCAGGCAGCCAGCAGGCCGATCAGGCTGGCGACAATCCCGGCCACGAGGACTTGCAGCCTCACCTGGCTTATTGCAGCCTGAGCGCTGGTGTTCGAGAGGTCGGCGAATTGGCGGTTGACGGCGACCAGGTCACTGAACGCCTGCTCCATCTCCCCCATTTGCGTTTCGAGAGCCTGGGAATCGGCGCTTTGGGCAGCCAGGAGGCTGTCTCGCAAAGGCGCATAGGCGTCGTAGGCCTTGTGGTAGCGGGCGAGCGCCGCTGCCTCCTGCTCCTGAAGACCCTGTTGCCCAAGCGCCTTCAATTCAGCGGTGAACTCAGGGCTGCCAGTCGTGATATAGGTAGATTCGTATTCGGCGATAACATCGCCCATCGCCTTGTCCTCAGCCCGGATGGCCTGGGCCGCAGCCGCCCTTTCGGCGGCGGTACTTTCCAGCCGATACTGTTGCAGGGCCTCATCCAACTTCTGCCGGTGCAGATCACCCTGATCCAACTTCATTATGGGGATGAGCATGAACCCATAGAGGTTGTCATACTGGTACTTGAGGCGCCCATTCCCGACGAGGGCCAGGCCTGCTACGGCCAGCGCTGCCAGGGGCACAAACAGAGCGACAAGGGCGAATTTCCAGAACATGCGAAGGTTCCCAAACATGTGTACCTCCCTGGATGCCAGGATACTGACGGTGTGCGCGGAACGACGTTGCCGTACTACACGGGCATCCAGGAAGCTTATCGGCAGAGGCTGAGCCGAACTTTATGGCAAGCTGCAGGCGCGACCGTAAAGGACGCGTAAAGGCTTGCCGAGGGTCGGGGTCTGGCGACGGCGAGCCGCCCTTACTCGTGCTGGCGCGCCACCTCGAGGAAGGCGTACACATTCTGGCGCGGCGTGCCGCGGCATAGCTCGGTCATCACCTCGGGGGCGCCGGCGTTGACGGCGGCGACATAGGCGGCGCGAATGCTCTCTGGCGTGCCCTGCAGCATGTCCCGCACGCTGAAGAGGTTCCAGGAGAAGCGCAAGCCCGGTGCGCCGCGCACCACATCCGAGGCGGTAAGGTACTGGTCATTGCCCGGGTCGAAATGGCTAAGCCCCAGGCTGGTGAGTAGCGGCAGGTGCGCCGGCCGCAGCAGTTCACTGTGCAGGCTGCGCCGGCCGTCGCTCAGGGTATCATAGATGCGCTGCCAGTAGGGCAGCACGAACTCGGGCCACAGGGCCGGGGAGAGGTTGCCGGCCATGTCGTCGGCGATGCCGGTCGGGCCCACCTGTTCCTGGCCGCAGAGCGCTCGAACGTGGCGGACGAAAGCCAGGTAGGTGTCGGTGACCACCTCCAGCAGGTGGTGCGCCAGTTGCGGGCGCAGCAGCACGTCCTCGAAGAAGACGGCGCCGCGCAGCAGCACCGCCGAGGTCACCGGCCCTTCCTGCCCGGCGCCCATGCTGACCTCCCGGCCCAGGGCCTCGGCCAGGTGCTGCCGCAACGCCACATAGCGCCCGAGCCAGGCGCTATCCTCCGGGCTGGCAGGCGCCAGCGCCAGAACGCTGCTTTCGTCAGCCAGGACGCGGCCCTGGTTGGCCAGCATGGGAGCGTGATCCTCCGGCAGGACGAGGTCCGCCCCGAGCGAGGCCACGCCGACATAAGCGGGGACGTCCACATGCGGTTCGCCCAGGTCCACGCCATAAAGCGCCAGGAAGCGCTCGCGGGCGGCTACCTGCGTGGCCAGCATGACGTCAGCCCGGCTGTAGTACTCACCCAGGCGAGTGCCAGCGTACTCCGTCGTCACCTCAGCCGGGACGGCTAGTGTCCAGCGTATGCCTCGAGCCATGCTCTACCTCCAGTTGTCCGCCAGGCCAACGGCTCTCCTAGCCGCCGATCAGGCGCATGCCGTTCTCCCAGGTGATCTTATCGAAGAGCCGCTGCGATATCTTGCCCTCGGCGAGCAGGCCCCTGAGGTAGCCCAGGTGCGGCATACGGCCGGCGGCGCCCCCGAAGCAGACGTCGGTGCCGAAGATGAGCCTGTCCTGGAACTCGTGCAGGAAGCGCAGGCCGTAATCCGGGTCGCGGGTGAGGGCGTTATAGCCGCTGCCGGCGGAGATGTCGCCATAGAGGTTGGGATACTGGCGCAGCAGGCGCGGCACCGCCCCCTCCTGCGCCACCGGCCCTTTCGGGTAGCCCATCTTCTCCTCCGGCGTCAAGGGCCAGGCGATCTCGGCCCAGAAGCCCTGGCCATGGCCGCAGATGTTCGTGTGTGGCGCCGCCTGTAGCAGTTTCTCCAACCGCGGTGCTCCTGGATCGTCCTGGAGCCCGTACGTGCCCGGCCCGAAGCCGACGTTGTGGATGTCAACCGGCAGGCCGCGCTCGCCGATTTGCACGAACATGTTGATCACGCGCGGGTCGTCGCAGGGTAGGTTGGCCGTGATCTCGCCGATGCCTTTGCAGCCGTGCTCGAGGAACCAGTCGAGCAAAGGGCCGAAGTTGGCCTTGGGGCTGTTGCCCATCCAGCGCG
>DAOTVV010000264.1:0-8229 GCA_034436255.1 Anaerolineae bacterium | reverse complement strand
GAGACGAGCCGGGCGCGCGAGGTGAGAGTGGAGAGCGACGAGCGTCTCCTGCTAGAGGCTGACGGCGAACTGATCGGGCAGGCGCCGGCGACACTGCGCATTTTGCCTCAGGCCCTGCGCCTGCGCGTCTGAAGCCTGGGACGTTCCTGCCGAAAGCGGTCCCTCATCCGTCTGAGCGGACACGGGCAGACGCGGATGCACGCAGACTCATGCTGGACAGAAAGGGGGAATTGACCCTGATCTGCGTTCATGTGCGTCCAGGTGTGTCCCTTCGCGTTCTCTCGTTCGGCCAACAGCGCGGGGGCTCGCGCCCGGCGGTGTCCGAAAGGGCATGAGTGTCCCTCCTGGCGCTTGGCGGCATGCGGCAGGGCCATTATCATTAGCCATAGTGCAGGCCCAGGCCACGCTCGGCTGGCATGCGACTCGGTCGGCGCAGGGGACGGCAGGCGTCTGTGACAGCTGTGCATAATCCCGGAGCCAGACGACAACTCGAGGAGGCACTAGTGAAGGCGCTCATTTTCCCACAGCCGCAGAACGTGCAGTGGCTAAGTGAAGAACTGGTGTTGGCTGAAAGCGGCCAGGCTCTCTGCCGCATCGTGCTTGCCGAGAACGCGGAACCGTTGGAGCGCCTTGCCGCCGCAGTGGTGGCCGATGCGATCGCCAAGCTGGGTGAGGCGCGGCCCGAAATGGGCACTGACACTGATGCAGGTGGGGGAGTGTCCATCTACGTGGGTGGTTGCGCTCGCCAGCGCGAGGGAGCGGAGTGCGCCTTGCGCGATGCTGGCCAGCATCCGGAAGCTTATGGTCTCTTAGCCCAGGGCGATAGTATCGCCCTGCTGGGCAACACCCCTGCCGGTACCTTCTACGCTGCTCAGACTCTGCGGCAGATGCTGTACAAAGAAGGCGATTCCGTGCGCGTTGATGGCGCCGTCATCAGCGACTGGCCGGACTTCCGCTATCGTGGCCTGTACATCGAATCCAAGTGGGGGCCCGACCTGATGAGCCTGCAGGACTGGAAGGACTGCATTGACTACATGGCGGCGCTGAAGTTCAACAGCCTCGGCATCGGCGTCTACGCCTGCTGGTGCGTGCAGTACGAGGGCAAGCGCACGGAATTCTCGATGCTGCCCTATCCCGAGCACCCGGAACTGCAGACGCCCAAAACGATCAAGTACTACTCGGCCAAGCAGCAGCAGTGGCAATCGCTCACCTACCTGCCGAGGATGTTCGAGGAGGATTTCTTCGGCGAGGTGGTAGCCTACGCTAAGAGCCGCAACGTCATCGTGCGGCCGCAGTTCAACGGCCCGGGCCACACCACGCTCATCCCGCACACGCATCCTGAGGTCGCGGCCAAGGACGAAGCGGGGCGGCCCCAGGTGTACGGCTATTGCCTGAGCAACCCGAAGACGTACGAACTGATCTTCGAGCTATGGGATAGCATCATTGACCGCTATCTGGCGCCCAATGGCATTGACTGGTTCCATATGGGCCTGGATGAGATCTACAACATCACCGGCGCCGATGAAGAGAACCCGGAGCGGGTCGTTGACCCCTGGTGCAAGTGCCCGGCCTGCCGCGAGAAGAGCCGGAACGAGTTGCTGCAGGAGTATGTGATCAGGGCGACACAGCACCTGGTAGCCAAAGGCATCAACAACATCACCATCTGGAACGATCACCTGGCGAGCGTGGGCATGCTCACGCCGGAGTTCGTCGCTAGCCTGGAGCAGGCCGGCGTCAGGGACAAGGTCGTATTGCAGTGGTGGCGTTACGACGAGCCGGCCCTCGAAATACCGCAAGACCTCGGCCTGCGCGCCTGGACCACGCCGATGCCCGGGTATTGGTTCTGGTTGTTCTACGAGGACCTGACCTCGAACATCTACCCGCATCTTGCTCTGGCGCACCGGGCTGGTGCCGAGGGTGCTGACGCTTACGCTACCTTTGACCCGGCCTTCGATCGCAATTACTACTGCCTGGCCGAGTACTCCTGGAACCAGGCGACGGTCGAGGATATCTACGAGTTCAAGAGCAAGTACGCCCGCAAGGTGACTGGGGCGAGCGGCTTCGAGGCGGTCGAGGCTTTCGAGAAGTTCGATCAGGCCTACGGCAGCGTACCCTGGGTGCGTGGCGCGCTCGACATGCTGCTCTTCTACTGGCACAGCTACTCGCGCGCCCGTTCCCAGTATCCCGGGAACGTTGTCAAGTCCTTGCTGCACGACAGCATGCGCCTGCGCAACACCTATCACGGTATGCGCACCCACCTCAGCCGCGCCAGTCACTTCTTCGAAGCGTGCCGGGCCAAGGCACCGGACCCAGGCCTGATTGACCAGTATCTGTGGGAGTGCGAGCGGCTGGTCGCCGTCGTGGACACCTACGAGGCGATCCTCGCCGCAATCCGCAAGAGCCAGGAGGCTCTCGCGGCCGCTGAGCCCGAAGCTCGGACGCAGGGCCTGCGGGCCGCGGCCCAGGTGGTGAGCGAGGGGCTGAGCCGCCTCGATGCGATGATGGCCCGCGCCGAGGACGTGAAGAAAGCCTACCTGCTGCCTCAGATCTTGCGCGACCTGAGCCGGCTGCGTGGCTTCGTGACAGAGCTCGCGGCGGCCGTGCACGCTGCTGCGGACTCGCAGGCAGCCGTTGGCCGCCTGGAGAAACTACTGGCTGACTTGAGCTAGGGCTGGTTTGACCCGGGCCACCGGCCGCCGTGAGTTCGACCGGTGGCCTTTCTCGTGCTAAGCTGAGGCTGGTCGTGAAGCACTGGACCGGCAGGCAGGCCGGAGGAGGCGGCAGTGCGCACCATCATTACCGGTGGCACTGGGCTGATCGGCACCGCCCTGGCGGCGGAACTGGCGGGCGCCGGGCATGAAGTGGTCGTGCTCAGCCGCGCCCCGGCGCGTGCGCGCCCTCCCGACGGCGTCCGCGTAGTCAGATGGGATGGTGCGAGTGCCGCCGGCTGGGCCGACCTCGCCGACGGCGCGGGAGCCATTGTCAACCTGGCTGGCGAGAACATTGCCAGCGGCCTGTGGACGCGGGAGCGCAAACGGCGTATCCGCGATAGCCGCCTTCTGGCCGGCGCTGCTGTCGTCGAGGCGGTGACCTCGGCCAGGGAAAGGCCGGCCGTGCTGGTGCAGGCCTCGGCTGTCGGCTATTACGGTTCCCGCGGCGACGAGGTGCTCAACGAGCGGACAGGGCCGGGGGCGGATTGGCTCGCGCGCGTCGCGGTGGAGTGGGAGGCGAGCACAGCCGCCGTGGAAGCCCTCGGGGTGCGCCGTGTGATCGTGCGCACCTGCCCGGTTCTGACCACGAAGGCCGGGGTGCTGCCGAAGCTCATGCTGCCGTTTCGCTACTACCTGGGCGGCCCACTGGGCAGCGGCCGGCAGTGGTTCCCCTGGATCCATATCCAGGATGAGGTGCGGGCGATCCAATTCCTGATCGAGAACGATCACGCAAGCGGCGCCTACAACCTTGGTTCCCCGGAGCCGCTGACCAACGCCCAGTTCGCGCGCACTCTCGGCCGTGTGATGGGCAGGCCCTGCTGGTTGCCGGTGCCAGCCCTGGCCTTGCGGCTGGTCCTGGGCCAGATGGCGATCACAGTGCTTTCCAGCCAGCGAGCCCTGCCCGAGGGTCTGCTCAGTTCAGGTTTCCGCTTCCGCCACCCGGAGGCCGAGGCGGCGCTCAGGCATCTCCTCAGCAGTGGAGCCTAGAGCCACGACTGCTCTGCCTTGCGCTGCCCGCAGCTGCAGCTAGACTGAAGGCCGGAGGTGGCGATGCAGGCAAGTTTGTTCCGTCCTGGCCGGCCGGCCCCCAACCCACGTGGCCCACTGGCGGCGCGCATGCGGCCGCAGACGCTCGATGAGTTCGTGGGCCAGGAGGAGATCCTCGGCCCAGGGCGCATTCTGCGCAACGCCATCGAGCGTGACCTGCTCTCGTCCATCATCCTCTGGGGGCCGCCCGGCACCGGCAAGACCAGCCTGGCGATGATCATCGCCAACGCCACCCAATCCCACTTTGTCATGCTCAGCGCCGTGACCAGCGGTGTGGCTGACATCCGCAAGGTGGTTGACGAGGCCAAGCGTCGCCTGGCGGCGACCGGTGAACGCACTATCGTCCTGGTTGATGAGATTCATCGCTTCAACAAGGCACAGCAGGACGCACTGCTGCCCTATGTCGAGGACGGAACGCTCATCCTCATCGGCGCGACCACGGAGAACCCGTACTTCGAGGTCATCGGCCCTCTGGTGTCGCGCAGCCGGGTGTTTCAGTTGCAGCCGCTGAGCGAAGAGCAGGTGCTGATCCTGCTGCGGCGCGCCCTGGAGGATAAGGAACGAGGCCTCGGCCGTATCCCCCTGGTGGCCGACGAGGAGGCTCTGCGCCACATCGCCCGTCTCTGCGGGGGCGATGCCCGCGTGGCTCTGAATGCCCTCGAATCGGCCGCTACTGCCACGCCGGCCGACCGTGAGGGGAAGGTGCGGATCACGCTCAAGGTCGCCGAAGAGGCGATGCAGCGGCGGGCGATCCTGTACGACAAGGATGGCGACGCGCATTACGACACGATCAGCGCTTTCATCAAGAGCCTGCGCGGCTCCGACCCCGACGCTGCTCTCTACTGGATGGCCAAGATGATCTACGCCGGCGAGGACCCGCGCTTCATTGTGCGCCGGATGATCATCTTCGCTTCGGAGGATGTCGGCCTGGCTGACCCGCAGGCGCTCGTCATCGCCGTCTCGGCGGCACGAGCTCTGGAATGGGTGGGGCTGCCAGAGGCGCAGTACAACCTGGCCGAGGCGGCGATCTACCTGGCGACCGCTCCTAAGTCGAACTCGGCGGCGGCCTACTTCAAGGCGCTCGCCGACGTTGAGCGCGAGGGACATGTGCAGGTGCCGAGGCATCTGCAGGACGCTTCGCGCGACGCCGAGGCCCTGGGGCATGGCCAGGGCTACCTCTATCCCCACGACTTCGCCGGCCATTGGGTCCGGCAACAGTATCTCCCCGATGCCCTGAAGGGCCGCATCTATTACGAGCCGGGGACGCTTGGCTACGAGCGGCAGGTCGCGGAACGCCTGGCCCAGTACAGGGCGGCCAGTGCCGCCGCGGCCGGCGAACCTGCGCCTGACGACAAGAATACTTCCCAACCCTGAGTGACGCGGTTCGTCGCCACGGTCCGCACCTGGCCCTGGAAGCGAGCGCCCCAGGTTGATGCAAGTGCTCAGCCGAACGCGAATGGCCGCAGGCTCGCGTGGCCAGGTAGCGACGCCGGCCGGGATGCAGGCCGGCATATCTCGCCTCACCTATTGACCTGGAGCGAAGGGCACTTTATAATAGGCTAGCCATATGATAATGATTAGGCAGGCCTAATGATATGACACTGGCTATGTCGGCAGGGGTGGACGAGTACCTGGAGGGCATTTTCAAGCTGACTGAGGATGGCGGCTGCGCCACAGTACCGGCGCTCGCTGAACACCTGTCGGTGTCGCCTGTATCCGCCAATGAGATGGTGCGCAAACTGTCGGAACGTGGCTTGGCCGTGTACGAACCGCGCAAGGGCGTAGCGCTCACCGACCAGGGGCGGTTGCAAGCTCTGAGCGTTGTGCGCCGGCACCGCCTCTGGGAGCGCTTTCTCACGGATTACCTGCATATGGAATGGGATCAGGTGCACGAAGAGGCCTGTCGGCTCGAGCACGCCACGTCGCCCGTGGTCGAGGAGCGCCTGGCGCAGTTACTGGAGGCGCCGCAGTCCTGCCCACATGGCCATGCTATGCCCACCGCCGATGGCCATATCGAGCCGAGGCAGTCCACCAGCATTGCTGACCTGGAGGTTGGCCAGCAGGCGACGGTCTTCTCCGTCCCGGAGGAGGACGCCGGCCTGCTTCGCTACCTGGATAGCCTGGGCATTCGGCCGGGCCGGGTAGTGACGCTGCGGGCAGCCGAGCCATACGGAGGGCCGGTAACGATCGAGGTGAGAGGGAGAGTGCGAGCGATATCGAGGGAGTTGGCCTGTCAGGTGCGGGTCGGCGACATCGGGCCGGCCAATGCAGTGCGAGCGGTGCGATGAGGTGGCCTCTGGAGGCAGGGCCTGGAATGCCGGCGTTTGGAGAGGTGCGCGGATGAGCAGCAGGGCCAGTGTCGCTATAGCCAAGACGAACGGTGCTGCCTCTTTCCCCGGGGGGATGGAGGCAGCCAGCAGCGTCACTACGATCAAGGTCGCGCTGGCGGGGCAGCCGAACGTCGGCAAGTCCACCGTGTTCAACCTCCTGACCGGCCTGAGCCAACACGTCGGCAACTGGCCGGGCAAAACGGTGGAGCAGAAGACGGGCCTGTATTGTCACGGCGACATACGCCTGGAGTTGGTGGACCTTCCCGGCGCCTACAGCTTGACAGCCGCCTCTGAAGAAGAGCGAATCACCCGGGATTACATCATCAAGGAGCGCCCGGACGTCGTCGTCCTTGTCGCTGATGCGGCGTCGCTAGAGCGCAACCTGTACCTCCTGGCGGAGTTGCTCCTCCTACCGGCGCCGATCATCCTGGCGCTCAACATGATGGATGTGGCGAAGCAGCAGGGGCTGGTGATAGACACTGAGGCTCTATCGCGCGTGCTTGGGCTGCCGGTGGTGCCGATGTCGGCCTCGCGCAATCAGGGCGTGCGCGAACTCGTGGAAGAGATCAGGGCCCTCACCTGCGATCCCTCCCGCTTTCACCCGGACCGGCCGACGCTGAGGCCGGACCACCGCCAGACCATGGCCGCCATCCTCGAGCTGGTCCGGGATCATGTCCCCGCCCCTTACGAGCCGGAATGGGTGGCGGTAAAGCTGCTAGAGGGCGACTCCGAAGTCACCGAGCTGGCGCGTTCATGGCTTCCACCTGAGGACTGGGAGCGGGTAAGCGCCATCCTTCTGCAGCATGAGGACGCTATTCTCGATATCGCCGGCGGCCGCTATGAGTGGATCGCGTCAGCCATCCACCAGGCTGTATCCAGGCCGGGGGTCGGGCCGGTCACGTTCACTGAGCGTTTGGACCGCTGGGCGACGCATCCGCTCTGGGGCCTTCTGATGCTCCTGGGGGCCTCGGCGGTTGTGTTCCTGCTGGTGTTCGCAGTCGGCTCGCCCTTGCAGGGTTTGCTGGACCAGTGGATCGTGCACGGGTTTGGCGGCTGGATCAGGCACGTTCTGGCCGGCGCCCCGACCTGGCTGAGTGGCTTGCTGGCCGACGGCGTGATCGGTGGGGCGGGAACAGTGCTCACTTTCACGCCTATACTCGCCATCTTCTTCGTCGCCTTGGGTTTGCTTGAGGACACCGGCTACATGGCCAGAGCGGCCTTCGTGATGGACCGCTTCATGCACGTGCTCGGCTTGCATGGGCGCTCCTTCCTGCCGCTTCTCCTCGGTTTCGGCTGCAACGTGCCCGCCGTGATGGGCGCTCGCATCGTAGATTCCCGCCGTGGCCGGCTGATCACCATAATGCTGGCGCCGCTAGTCCCCTGTGCCGCCCGGCTGGGCCTTCTGGCCACCCTGGCGGTAGCCTTCTTCGGGCCGATGGGCGTCGTGGTCACCGTCGGTCTGGTCGGTTTGAACCTGGCTGTGCTTGCTGTCGTTGGCGTGCTCTTGGACCGGGTGCTGCTGCCTGGTGAGCAGACGGCGTTCATTATGGAACTGCCGTTCTATCACACTCCCAACTGGCGCACCATAGGCTTGTTTGTCTGGCAGAATCTCAAGTCCTTCCTGCAGCGCGCCGGCACAATCATCCTCGTGGCCTCCCTTGTTGTGTGGGCCCTTGCGACCCTCCCCAGCGGCGATATCGCCACGAGTTACCTGGCCTGGGTCGGGCGCTCGCTTTCACCGCTGGGCGCGCTGATGGGCTTGAGCTGGCAGGGCCTGGTGGCACTCCTGGCGAGTTTCGTCGCTAAGGAGAATGGCCTGGCCACATTGGCCGTGCTCTATGGCACAAACGCCGAGGGCAGCGAGTTGGGGGCAGTGCTGCGGGCAGCCATCTCGCCAGCCTCAGCCCTGGCCTTTCTCGTCGCCCAGATGCTCTTCGTGCCCTGCGTGGCGACGGTGGCGGCCATCCGCCAGGAAACCGGCTCCTGGAAATGGACGCTGGGCAACGTTCTCATGCTGTTCGTACTGTCAGTCCTTGGCGGCGCTACGGCCTATCACCTGGCGCGCCTGTTTGGCATGTAGGAGTCATGTGTTAGAAAGAGCGTTGGTTCTGATTGAGCGCGGCGTCGGCAGCCTGGACGAG
>DAOTVV010000263.1:0-4365 GCA_034436255.1 Anaerolineae bacterium | reverse complement strand
GGCCGCCGTCGCCGAAGCCGTCGGCCAGGCCATCGGCGCTGACCGCGTGCTCGCCGAGGTCCTGCCTCAGGGCAAGGTCAACGAAGTGAAACAGCTGCAGGATGAGGGCGCCAGGGTAGCGATGGTAGGTGACGGAATCAACGATGCGCCGGCCCTGGCCCAGGCCGACCTGGGTATCGCGCTGGGCAGCGGCACAGCCGTCGCCATGGAGGCGGCCGATATAACGCTATTGTCGAGCGACCTCATGGCCGTCCCTCGCTCCATATCCCTGGCGCGCCAGACCCTGCGCACTATCTACCAGAACCTGTTCTGGGCATTCTTCTACAACGTGATCCTCATTCCGGCGGCGATCTTCGGCCTCCTCCAGCCAGTCTGGGCCTCGGCGGCGATGGCGATGAGTTCGCTCTTCGTCGTCGGCAATGCTCTGCGCCTGCAGCGCTGGCGCCCGCCGCAGTAGGCCCGTTCCCCGGCGCCTCGCCCTGCCGTTGCCACTCGATTGGGCGCGACCTATACTGGCCTCATGAGCGAACGCGTGGGCCGGGGCGAGGCGCCGGCCAAAGCCATCCTGCTGGGGGAACACGCTGTCGTCTACGGCTACCCGGCGATTGCCGTGCCCTTGCCCGAACTCCATGCCCGGGCACAGGCGCGCTTCGACGCGAGCATTGATGACCTGCTGCTCGAACTACCAGAGCGTGGGCAGACGCTGAGCCTGCAACGCCAGCCAGAGCAACCGCTGCTCGTGGCCGCATTCCTGGGTGCCCAGGCGGTCGGAGCCACGGCGATCAACCTGCGCCTGAGGCTGGAGTCCAACATCCCGATCGCCTCTGGCCTTGGCAGCGGCGCCGCCACTGCCACCGCCATCATGCGTGCCCTGGCGAACCTGTTCGACCGGCCTGTACCACCGGCCAGGCTCTCCGACCTCGTGTACGAAGTCGAGCGCATCCATCACGGCACCCCGAGCGGCATTGATAACACTGTGGTCGTGTATGGCCAGCCACTTTACTTCATCAAGGGGCAGGCACCAGAGTTCCTCCAGCTAGCGGCACCGTTCCACCTGATTGTCGCTGACACAGGCGTGCCCAGCCCCACGCGCGAGACTGTCTCCGCCCTGCGCCAGCAGCGCGAAGCCAGCCCCGTCTATGTGAACGCCCGGCTTGAGGCCATCGGCCACCTGGTTGAGCAGGCAAGGCAAGCTCTCGCGCTTGGCGACATGCCCGCGCTCGGGCAACTGCTGGACGCCTGTCATGGCGTCCTTTCCGAGCTCGGCCTCAGCGGCCCGGAACTGGACAACCTGGTGCGAGCGGCGCGTGCCGGCGGCGCCCTGGGGGCAAAGCTCACGGGAGCGGGCCGCGGGGGCAACATGATCGCGCTGGTCGCCGAGGATGCCATGGCGCCCGTCTGTGAAGCGCTGCGCGCCGCCGGTGCACGCCGGATCACGCTTTGCCGTGTCGGCTGATGGGAGAGGGGGAGCATGCACATTGCCGTAGGTATCACCGGCGCCTCAGGTGCCCCGATCGCCGTCAGCCTGCTCCGCGCTCTGAGCGAGCACGAAGTATCGCTCGTTGTCACTCCCGAGGGAGAGCGTATTCTGGCCCTGGAAGCGGGCGAGGCAGACCTGCCGGCTGCGCACCGCTACCATTACGCAGATTTCACTTCCCCTCTCGCCAGTTCCTCACGGGCGCCGGACGCCATGGTGATCTGCCCCTGCAGCATGCGCAGCCTGGCGGCCATCGCCCACGGGCTGAGCGATAACCTGATCACCCGCTGCGCGGACTCCATGCTGCGCCTGCGCCGGCCGCTCGTGCTCGTCCCAAGGGAGACGCCGCTCTCCCAGCCGGCGCTGGACAACCTGCGCCTGCTTGCCTCCTACGGCGCCCAGATCGTCCCGCCGATGCTCACCTACTACTTTCAGCCGCAGTCTGTGCAGGACCTGACCGATTTCGCCGCCGGCAAGGTGCTCGATTGCTTGGGTGTCGCCCACCGGCTCTACCGGCGCTGGGCGGAGGAGCAGCCATGAACCTGCGACAGTTCATCGCCTCGGCCCCTGGGCTCGTACGCATAGAGCGGCCGGTCTCGCCTTGGCTGGAAGCAGCCGGTGTCATCGCCGCCCTGGATGGTTCGCCCGTCCTCTTCGAGGATGTCGCCGGGTGGCGGCTTCTGAGTGGCCTCTGCTCCAGCCGCGCCGGCATCGCCGCTTCCCTGGGCCTGAGCGAGATGGCTTTGTTGCAGCACCTCAGCACTGCAATGCGCCAGCCCAGTCAACCACCCATCCTCACCTCCGCACCCTGCCAGGAGGTTCGGCTGCAGCCACCGCACCTCAGCCGCCTGCCTATCCTCAAGCACATCGAGGGCGACGGCGGCCCCTATATTACCGCCGGCGTCGCCGTGGTGAACGACCCCGTTTTCGGCCGCAATGTCTCCATCCACCGCATGATGCTGATCGGGGAGCGGGAGCTGGTGGTGCGTGTCGTCGAGGGGCGCGGCACACACACGGCGTGGAGCCGCAGCGAGGAGGACCTGCCGATCGCCGTAGCCATCGGCTGTCCGATCCAGGTGCTGCTCGCAGCGGCGATGAGCCCGGCCAAAGGGGTGGACGAGTTCGGCATCGCCAACGCCCTGGCGCCTACGCCCCTCGTGAACTGCCTAACCAATCCGCTTCAGGTGCCGGCGGAGGCGGAACTGATCATCGAAGGACGGCTGACCCACCGCATGGCTCAGGAAGGGCCGTTCATTGACCTCACCGAGACTTGGGACGGGGTCCGCCCGCAGCCGGTGTTCGAGGTTGACTGCATCACGCACCGCAACGACCCCATCTACCACGCCATCCTGCCCGGCCTGACTGAGCACAAGTTGCTCATGGGCCTGCCGCGGGAGCCTGGCATCTACAATGCCGTCGCATCAGTGTGCGATGTCCGCAACGTAAAGCTCAGCCCCGGTGGGATGTGCTGGCTGCATGCGCTGGTGCAGATCCGCAAGCGTACCCCGGAAGATGGCCGCAGGGCGATCGAGGCGACGCTCCAGGGCCACCCCTCGGTCAAGATGGTGACCGTCGTGGATGACGACGTGGACATTGACGACCCGTACCAGGTGGAATGGGCCGTTGCCACGCGCGTTCAGGCGGGGCAAGACGTGTACATCTACCGCGACCAGCCGTCGAGTTCGCTCGACCCATCGGCCAGGCAGATCCCGGGCCGGCGCGGGCTCACCGACAAGATGGGCATTGACGCCACCATTCCCTGGCCCGCCTCCGCGAGCGAGGCCGAAGTCGAGCGCCGCCTGCTTGATTTCCGGCGGGTCGCTTACCCGCAGGCCAACCTCGCCGACTATCGGCCACGGGGGCATTTTGGCGGCTGACGTCCTCGCCCTCAGCTCGGAAGAGCAGGCGATGCTTGCCGGCGCCCATGGTCCGGCCGTGCAACGGGCCATGGAGATGGTCGTCGCCCTGGCTCGCATCTACGGCGCCCGCGGCCTGGTCGAGATCAAGAGTGCCCAGGTGGCCGGCGTGAGCTATGCCAATATTGGCGACTCGGGGCTGGCCTTTCTGAGCCACTGGGCCGACGAGGGCGCCAAGGTGAGGGCACCAGCGCTGCTCAACCCCGCCGGCATGGATCTGCAGGCCTGGCGCGAGATGGGCGTGCCGGAGGACTTTGCCGCGAAGCAACTCGCGCTCGTTCAGGTATACGCGCGCATGGGTGTGAAGGCCACCTGCACCTGTGCCCCTTATCTCCTCCCCACAAACCCTCTTCCTGCCCTTGGCGACCACCTGGCCTGGAGCGAGTCCTCGGCCGTGGTCTACGCCAATTCCGTGCTCGGTGCCCGCACCAATCGCGAGGGTGGTCCAGGCGCCCTGGCGGCGGCCATCGTCGGCAGGACGGGCAATTACGGCCTGCACCTCGATGATGCCCGCCAGCCCAGCGAGTCCTGGCTGGTGACGGCGCCATTGCTCAGCGACGCAGATTGGGGTGCCCTGGGCATCGCCATTGGCCGGGCGAGCCGGGGAGTGCCCTACATTCGTCTTCAAGGCCCGGCCGTGGCCTCGGCTGACGCCTCTGCCACCACCGACCATCTGCGCCTGTTCGGCGCTGCTGCCGCCGCCGCAGGCAGCATGTCCCTCTTCCACATGGAAGGCATCACCGCCGAAGCCCGGACCGGACAGGCGCGCCCGCCCGATACAGGGCAAGCCATCATCTCCGCCCTGGACGAAGTCTATGCCAGCCTGAACAGCCCAATCGAACACCTTGACCTGGTGGCGATCGGCTGCCCGCATGCTTCCCTGGCCCAGCTCGAAGAAGTGGCCCGCTTCCTGGGCGGCAGGCATGTCGCCACACCGCTCTGGCTGATGGCAAGCCGTGCCATTCTCGGCCA
>DAOTVV010000262.1:0-8899 GCA_034436255.1 Anaerolineae bacterium | reverse complement strand
CCCGGTATGGTCTGGACGGCCGGGGTCGGTACTTCGGCGGCGGTGGCCGAGCGCTTCGCTCACATCCTCAATTGCTGTGGCCGGCGCTCGATGTTCTTGCATCCCAGTGACAGCATGCACGGCCATGCCGGCGTCATGGCGGAGGGCGATTTGCTGGTGGCCATGTCGCGTGGCGGTGAGAGTGCTGAGGTCAATGCGCTGGTGGCCATCGCCAGGCGCCTGGGAGTGAGTAGCATTGCGATGGTGCATCGCACGGAGTCAACCCTGGCGCAGGCCTGCGATCTGGTGCTGCCCGTCCCGAGCAAGCAGGAATATGAGCTTCAGGGCGTCATCGCCACGACGAGCACCGTTGCCTACTGTGCCATGTGCGATGCGCTTGCTGCCGTGGCCTGGGAGATCACGGGCTATACGCTGGAGAAGTTCGGTCGCACCCATCCTGGCGGTGCGGTCGGCAAGCTGTTCACAACATCGGAGAAGGGAGGACAGCAGTGAAGGCATTCGCGCTATATGGCAAAGAGGACATGCGGCTGGAGGAGATGCCGCTGCCGGCTGTAGGCGAGGGCGGGTTGATCATGCGCATCCTGGCCTGCGCCGTGTGCGGTTCGGACGCGCGCATGTACTTCAATGGGCCGACCAAGCGCTACAGGCTGCCGATCGTGCTCGGCCATGAGTTCTCGGGTGAGGTTGTCGAGGTCGGGCCGAAAGTGGCAGGGTTGGCCAAGGGCGATTTGGTGGTTGCCTCGCCTGTCGTCCCGGACATGACTTGCCGCGCTTGTGCCGCAGGCAAGGACAACATCTGCGAGAACGCTGAGCTTTTCGGCGTGCACCTGCCCGGCGGTTTCGCGGAGTATCTGTATGTGCCGGACCATATGGTACACATTGGTGGTGTGGTGAAATTGCCGCCGGGAAGCGACCTGAAGGCTGGTGCCCTCACTGAGGTCGTCGCCTGTTGCCTTCATGGCCTGGGCGAGGTCGGTGGCGTGAGCCCTCAGGACGAGGTGCTCATCATTGGCGATGGTGCTGTCGGGCTGACCTTCGTACAGCTTGCCAAACTGATGGGGGCTGGCAGGGTGATCACGACCGGCAGGCGAGCGAAGAGGCGTGAGCTGTCCCGGCTTGTGGGTGCCGATGAGGCGCTGGACGCTACCGCCATCACTTCCCTGCCCGACTACGCCAGGGAACACGGGCTCAGCCCTACGCTCGTCATCGTGGCCGCTGCCACGACCCAGGCCGCGCAGGACGCCCTGAAAGTGGTGCGCTCCGGTGGCCGGGTGTTACTCTTCTCCGGCTACGTCCCGGGCACTGAGCTGGTGATTGACCCCAATGCGGTGCACTATCGAGAGCTGCACATCAGCGGCAGCATTGACTGCACCATTCGGGATTTCCAAAGGGCAGCCACGCTTGCGCCGCGTTTGCACATGGGCGAGTTGATCAGCCATGAGTTTCCTTTCAGCAGAACTGTAGATGCCTACCTGGCCACCAAGGAGGCGGATGCCGTCCGCGTCATGGTGGTGGCGGAATAGCGACCGGCGGGCGACGGCCGCCAGCATAGGATTGCCAAGTACTGTTTCGGAGGGACAGATGGACGAAGAGACGATCGTGGATGCCAGCTGGGTGCGCAAGATGTATGAGGACATCAACGATGATGACCTGAATGCGGGCCGGAAGGCCATGCTGAGTGGATCCGTCGGCGGGGAGCTGCCGCTGATGGTGATGAAGGCGCGCGGAGCATCTCTCTGGGACCGCAGCGGCCGCGAGTACATTGATTGCACCTCACAGGCCTGGACGCTCAACATCGGCGCCTGCCATCCCAAGGTTATGGCGGCTGTGAAGGAACAGCTCGATTACTTCACCCATGTGCGCACCAGTTTCGAGACGGTGCCGAAATTGCTGCTCTCAAAACGCCTGGCGGAGTTGGCGCCTGGGGACCTGAACCGGGTCACCTACTCGCTGCACGGTTCCTCGGCCATCGAGGGAGCGATGAAGCTCGCCATGCGCACTTACCCGGACAGACGGTTCTTCCTGGTGCCATGGGACGGCTTCAGCGGGCGCACCCTGGCCGGCATGTCCCTCTCCTACCCACACCCGCATCCCTTCTTGCTCTACACCGGCTACAGCGTGCGCGTGCCACAGGGCTACTGCTATCGCTGCCCGTATGAGATGAGTTACCCTGGGTGCGGCCTTTTCTGCGTCAAGATGATGGAGAAGTTCATCCACAATGCCGTTGACGGGCAACCGCTTGCCTTCCTCATGGAGCCCATCCAGGGCAGCGGCGGCATGATTGACTACCCTAAGGAGTACTACAAAGCCGTCCGCGAAATGTGCGATCGCAACGACATGTTGCTCATCTTCGACGAGATGCAGACTGGCTTCGGCCGTTGCGGCACTATGTTCGCCGCCGATCTCTATGAGACCGTTCCCGACATCCTCGTCTTCGGTAAGGCCATTGGCGGCGGTTTCCCTCTCGCTGGTTCAATCGCCAACGACAAGGTGAAGGGCTTCGAGGCAGCCGATCACTCGTTCACGTTCGCGCATTTCCCAGTCTCGATGGTGGCTGGCCTGGCGACTTTGAAAGTCTTGGAAGAGGAGAACCTTCTGCAGCGCGGCGTGGAACTCAACAAGTTCTTCCGTTCGCGCCTGGCCGAGTTGCAGGACAAGTACGAGATCCTGGGCGATGTCCGTGGCCCTGGCTTGATGATCGGCATCGAACTGGTGAAGGACCGCAAGACCAAGGAACGCGCAGCGAAGGAATCCTACCTGTTCGAGCGGGAGGCTCTCAAGCGTGGCGTCCTCTTCGGCACGGCCAAGTATGCGGGCATGGGCAATGTTGTGAAGATCAAGCCGCCGCTCGTCATCACCGACGCTCAGGCCGAGAAGGTGATGCAGGTGTTTGAAGAAGTCACCCAGGTAGTTTCGGCCCAGATGGGCAAGTAGGGTAGTCATTATGTGCCGCGCGGTGCTGTGAGTTGGTACGCAGGGCACCGCGCGGCAGCGTTCCTGCCAGGCGCTTCGCGCCACACATCCTACAACATCATACTCGTGAGGAGGACCACTTTGGACGGTCGTGACATCAGGCTGAGTCGCTTTTTCTCGCACGGCAACGCGGTGGTCGTCGCCGCTGACCATGGCATGCACGATGGGCCCCTGCCCGGGCTCATTGACCTGCCACAGGCTATGAAGCAGGTTGACGCTCAGGCCGATGCCGTCCTGCTCGCTCCGGGCATGCTGCGGCATTGCGCTGAGACCTTCAACTACCGTGGCGGCCCCATGGTGATCGCGCGCATCAACTGGAGTTCGGTCTTCGCCTTCCAGTGGAACTACATCGAGGCCAGGAACAGCTACGTCATGGATCCGGAGGAGGCCATCTTCAACGGTGCCGACATGGTGCTGGTGCAGTTGTGCCTGCACACGGGCGACGAGGCCAACGATGCCCATAACGTGGAGATCTTCTCTCGGCTGACGGCGAAGGCCCACGCTCTCGGCTACCCGGTGATCGGCGAGATGTTCCCTAACCGGACGAGCGAACTTACTCCGGAGCAACTGCATGATGAGGTCTACAAGGGCTGCCGCATCATCACGGAACTGGGCGCCGATGTCATCAAGACTTTCTACACCATTCGTTTCGAGGAAGTGACCAGGAGTGTGCCCATTCCGGTGCTTGGGCTCGGGGCAGAGAAGACGCCGACGGAGTTGATGGCGCTCGAGTTGGCGCAGAGAGAGATCAGCGCTGGCGCAAAGGGCGTCGTCTTCGGCCGCAACGTGCTGCAATCCTCCAATCCGCGCCAGTTCCTGGGCGCCCTGTGCGACGTAGTGAAGAAGGGCGTGGCCCCGGAACAGGCAGCGAAAGCGCACGGTTTCTAGCGTATGCCCAACTACCTGGAGCGGGTGGACCTGCCGTTCTACCACGAGCAGATCGAGAGTTTCCTGCCGGATGAGTTGGTTGATTTCCACACCCACGTGGGGAACATCGGCCAGCTGAAGTATGGCGGTGGTCCACCACGCACGTGGGTGGACTACATCACGCCGCATTTCTGGACCGTCGCGGCGCATTACCGGCACTACGGCATCATCTTCCCGGGCAAGAAGGTGACGCCGGTGATGTTCGGCATGCTCTCTGGCGAGCCCGATGTTGACGCGGTCAACGCCTACGCGGCGGCCGGCGCGGCGCAGCATGGCGCCTACGCTTTCTTGGTGACCCGACCGGAATGGCCGGGCACGGAACTGGAGCGGCGTCTGCGCGAGGGAGGCTTCCGCGGGCTGAAACCCTACCCGACAATGGCCACTGGCAAGGCAGAGGGCGACGTGTCCATATTCGATTTCCTGCCACGGGAACACATGGACGTCGCCCAGACGCTTGGGCTGCCGATTGTCTTGCATCTACCACGGCCGGGTCGTTTGGCTGACCCACGGAATCTGGCCGAGCTGCACGAGATATGTGCTACCTTCCCCAACCTGAAACTGGTGGTGGCGCACATCGGCCGTGCCTATTGCCTGCCCAACGCCGAGAAGGGGCTGCCACAACTGCGGGATTGCCCGGGCCTGTATTATGACTTCGCCGCGGCCGCCAACGAGCAGGTATTCGAGCTGGCCCTGCGCGAGGTGGGGCCGCGGCGGCTGATATTCGGCAGCGATATCCCCTACGTTGCCTTTCGCGCTCGGCGCTACTGCGAGGGCGACAACTACGTGAATGTGGTTCGTTTCGCCAGTTTCAGCGATGCGCACCTGCGCGTCGCCTCGCCGCAGGAGAGGGACAGCATCACGTTCTACGTCTATGAGCAGATCGCCGCTATGCGCCGGGCGGCGGAACGCGTCGGCTTGAGCCGAACTGACGTCGAGGACATGTTCAGGAACAACGCTCTGAGGTTGCTGCATGCCTGAGCGGGGCGCGCTACTCCTGGCCGGAGTTGACGTCGGCACCAACGCCACCAAGTGCTTGATCTGCGATCTGGCCGGCAACGTGGTTGGCCAGGGCCGCTACGACTACGTCCTCAGCACGCCGCGACCCGGTTGGGTGGAGCAGGACGCTGAGGAACTGTGGCAGGCAGTTGCGAGTAGTGTGCGCCAGGCCGTTGGCCAGGTTGGTGGGGCGGGTGAGATCGTTGCCCTTAGCCTGTCATCGCAAGGCGGCACAACCATCATCGTGGACGCCCAAGGCCGGCCATTGCGCCCGGCCATCTCTTGGCTGGATGCACGTGGTGCGGAGCAAGGGCGCCGCCTGCTGGCGCAACTCGGGCAGGACCGCATCTACAACATCACCGGTTGGGAACTGAACACGGCTCTGCCCATCGTGCACATCCCGTGGCTGGCTGAGCATGAGCCGCGAACCTTGCGCCAGGCGAGCCATATCCTTTTCGTGAATGACTTTATCAACTGGCGCCTGTCGGGGCGGTTGGTCATGGATCCTTCGGATGCCGCCCTGACCATGCTTTACAACATCGAAACCGGAGCCTGGGACGCCGAGATCTGCGCCGCCATCGGCCTCGACATGGCTCTTCTGTCGCCCATCGAGGATTCCGGAAGCTCCATCGGCACTCTACTCCCGTCGGCAGCGGCTGAGCTTGGCCTGCCTCCGACCACGTTGCTCGTGAATGGCGCTCACGACCAGTACTGTGCCGCTTTGGGAGCGGGAGTCATCGCTCCGGGCGACGTGCTTCTCTCGACCGGCACTGCCTGGGTGCTGCTTGCGGCCGCCGACAGGCTGCTGCGCGACCCGCGCCATACATTATGCCCGGGACGGCATGCGCTGCCGGGGAAATGGGGGCTCCTTTGTTCGATGCCCGCTGCCGGAGCCTCGATGGAGTGGCTGGTGCGCAACGTCGTCTCCCAACCCGGGGATAGCCAGCCGCGTTACGATCTGCTCGACCGCAACCTGGCTGACCCCGAGCCGGGGGCGCATGGCCTGGTATTCTTGCCCTACCTGGGTGGGATCGAGGCCGCCACGCATTCAGCCGGGGTGTGGGGTACGCTCACGGGGCTATCTCTCGCCCACAATCGCTGGCATATTGCGCAGGCGCTCATGGAGGGTGTTGCCCTGGAGCTGCGCTGGATCCTCGAGCGCCTCAGTGACATGGGGTCGCCACCAGCGATGCTTCGCGTCGTTGGCGGTGCAACTCGCAGCCCAATCTGGCCGCAGATTGTGGCCGACGCGACCGGGCTGCCCTTGTCGCTGCCGAACGTATCGGAGGGAGCGGCCAGGGGCGCCGCGATGCTTGCCGGGCTGGGGGCGGCGGCCTATGCGAACGTGCAGGAAGCCTTGGGCGCATGGAAGCGGGAAGGCACGGTGATCGCTCCCCGGGACGAGAGGACCGAGGCCTATGCCGCCCTGTACGGCCGCTTCCGGGCGCTCGACCGTGCCCTGCGCCACCAGGCAGGTCGCGATGACGAGGACGAGCAGGGCCGGCAGCGGCCGGAGGAGGGAGGCGCCAGTTGCACATGACCTAGGCCCGCCGTGGTGCCTGCCTTTGCCGCTGAGGCAAGTGGCCCATGCCCCGAAGCCGGCGATCTACAAGAAGGCGCGCCAGCCTGGCGGGTCAGACATTCTCGAATGGAGGAGTCGCCATGATTGGCAGGGAATTGGGAGCGCTAGTGATCGGCTTGGGCATCGGGCGGGCCCACCTGCGTGCCTACCAGGCCATAGAGGGCGTACGTATAGCCGCTATCTCGGATGTCAACGCGGCAGCCCTGGCTAAGGCCAAAGACGAATTCGGGTCCCCATTCGTCAGCACTGACTTTCGCGAGGCCATAGACCGCCCCGACGTAGACCTCGTTTCTATCTGCACTCCTGATCGGTTCCACGCTGAGCAGGCTATCTACGCCCTGCAGCACGGCAAACACGTGATCTGCGAGAAGCCGATCGCTACCACGGCCGCCGAAGTGGCCCAGCTGGTCCAGGCAGTGGACAGCAGCGGTCTCACTTTCGCCGCCGGCCACAACTACCGTTTCATCCCCCAGTTCCGCGCTCTTCATGATGCCGTTACCGCTGGCGACATAGGCCGCCCCTTCTTGGTAGATAGCGCCTATATCCAGGACCTGTGGGACATGCGATCCCTGGGGCCGGATTATTGGCGCTTCAAGGACCCGCAGGACCTGTTCATCGGCGGGGCAGTGCACAACGTTGACCTCCTGCAATGGCTGGCAGGCGAGATCACCGAGGTGCACGCTTATGCCAACAATGTGCTCGATTTCTGGCCGGTAGAGAACAACTACACGACCAACCTCAAGTTCCGCAGCGGCTGCATCGGCCATGTCCTGCTCGAACTGGGCGCCAGGCGCAAGACGAAATTCGATGTGCAGTTACGTGCCTTTGGCATCGAGGGCAGCCTGGAGGCCAACAATCGCCAGGCCCAGGTCGTGCGCGAGATCGGCGCCGCCCCGGGCGATCTGCCGGAGGTAATGCCCGTTGCAGCGGCCAACTCGCACGAACTCGAGCTGCGCCACTTCGTAGACTGCGTGCGCAGTGGGCAGCACCCGCTCGTGGACGTGCATGAGGCGGCACGAGTCATGTCCGTGTGCTTCGCTGCCGTGAAGTCGGCCAGACAGGGCGGCGTCGCAACTGTGGAGGGTGCCTTCTAGAGCGGGGACTGGGCTGACTGATTGGGTGCCAGAAATGATCACTATAGTGAACACTTGCGAAACCCCCTTGACAGCAGCGTAATCAGAAATGTATAGTGCAATCGTTGCTTTGGTGCATATGCTGAACGGCCGGCTGCCGGTGCGGCCCTGAGTTCTGCTCGGCCGATCTGCGGGCACAGGCTACACCGCTCCATCGCTAAGGAGGCATGACTATGGCGCGCGTCTTTGACGAACTGGAAATGGGCTATCTGAAAGAGGTGCTGGAGAGCGGTCAGCTGGGCTGGGCTGAAGGCCGGATGGTGACCAGGTTTGAGCGAGCCTTCGCCGACCTGGTCGGCACGAAGTATGCCATTGCTCGCAACAACGCCATGAATGGGCTGGCGCAATCGGTTGCCATCAGCGGCGCGGGCACGGGCTCTGAAGTGATCTGCGACCCGCTTGTCCACTTCGGCGGCGTGGCGACCCTCGCTTTCAATGCTGTGCCTCGCTTCGCCGATGTCAAGTACGACACCTTTCTAATGGACCCCGCTTCCGTGCGTGAGAATATCACCCCTCTCACCAAGGCATTGATCGTGACCAACTTCTGGGGGCTGTGCGCCGAACTGGATGAGATCCGCAAGATCTGCGATGAGCACGGCATCTTCATGATCGAGGATTGCGCTCATGCCATCGGCTCCACCTGGAAGGGCAAAGCGGCGGGCACCTATGGCGACGTCGGTGTCTTCAGTTTCCAGCAAGGCAAGCACATGACCACCGGGGATGGTGGCATGATTACGACCAACCGCGAGGACATTCACTACAAGCTCTATCACGAGTGGGCCTTCTCGGGTGAGTCGCCCGCCTTCCTGACCCTGAATTTCCGCATGAACGAGGAGACTGCTGCCATCGGCCTTGGCCAGGTGCAGAAGGTGAAGGGTTACATCGAGGAATACACCAAGGGGCTGGAGATCTGGAACGCGGCCATTGAGGGCGTGAAGTGGCTGAAGCCGCGGCTGGTGCCGAAGGAAGCAAGGCAGACGGGCTACATCTGGGCCTGCATCTATGAGGGCGACAAACACGGCCTCAACTACGACAACTTCAAGGCTGCCTGCCGCGAACTGCAGGTGCCTGTAGGTTTCGGCTTCACGCAGAAACCGGCCTGGACCTACGACATTTTCAGGGTGTCCACCGCCTATCATGTGCCCGACTGCCCGGTGCGCTGCCCCTTCTACACTGCCAAGAGCGATTACCGCTACCACGATGGCCTGACACCGGTGGCGGCGGACCTCTTGCCGCGCATCATCAACAGCGGCCTGGTCGAGGTGCCGCTGCCTGAGGTGGAGCGGCG
>DAOTVV010000261.1:0-2582 GCA_034436255.1 Anaerolineae bacterium | reverse complement strand
CTGCTGTTGGCCTGCGGGCTCACGCGGTAGCGCCCCAGTTCGCGGCCCGTTCGCGTGTCGACCTTGGAGACCGTGCCCTCGTTGGAGTTGGGCACCCAGATGAACGGAAGCGTAACCGCCTCTTTGGAGAGCTGAAGCTGGTCATGGACGCTGGTATGCTCCACGCCCGCCAGCACGCCCAAGTCGAACTCCTGATCTAGGGTATAGGTGCCGCCAACAGCCACGGCTTTCGGTGCGGTAACCAGGACGGACGCGCACACGGCATCGACCGCGTTGCGGTCCGCGCCAGGTGAGACGGAGATCACAACGTCCTTCGTGCTCCCTTCCGGCACGGCGGAGCTTGGCGTCACCTCAACGCGGATCTCAACGGCTCTCCCCGGCGCCAGTGCGGGCGAGACATACCCGCCGCTTGCCACCACCTTGCTGATCTCGGTGCCGCCCACAAGCGCATCGAAGTAGCGGATCGACCAGCCGTCGCCGCTGCCAGGCCCGCTCAACGTGAGGGCGTATGCGGCGTTGCCCTCGTTCACCGCCTGCACGTGGTATACGACAGTCGCGCCCGCATCGGCGGCCTGCACATCGCGCTGGCCCTCGGCGGTGGCATTGTACAGATCGCCGCCAGTGTAGTTGACGTCGTCGGCGCTCCGGATCATCGCGTTCACTTTGCTTACCGGCAAGCTGGATGTTACCAGCCTGCAGATATCGCGAAAGCCCGGAGCTGAGCTTGCGATGGCTGCCACGAACACGTCCTTGGAGCTCCCGCCAGGCGCTGTGATCGCGGGGGTCACTTCCGCGCGCACCATCACGGAGTCGCCCGGTGCCAACGTGCGGGTGAGCCAGCCAGATGAGCCGGTCACGTCCGCGGTGATCTTGTTGCCGCCGGACAGTGCATCGTAGTAGTCAACGGTCCACTGCTCGTCGCCAGCGGCTCCGAGCAACTCAACGGTTTGGGCGGCGGACCCGGCGTTGGTCACCCTCACGTGGTACACGGCGGGCGAGCCATACCGCACGGCCTGGGCCTTGGTTTGCCCCTCCACCGAAGCGTAGACGCCTACGCCCGCAAAGCCACTCTCCTCTGCGGTGCGAAGCGCCAGGTCTGGTTGCGCCCCAGGGGCAGCCGCGCCCCCGGAGGTCGCGAAGCTCCACATGAACGGCACGGGGAGTGCGTTGCCAGCAAGATCCTGCACCGCGGCCCCAACTGATGCCGAGTACAACGCGCCAGCCGCCAGCGGCGCCGCAGGCGTGAACGAGGCCGTCTTGGTTGCCTGGTTGTAAGCCACCACGCCAGGCACATGGTTGCCGCTGGCATCCGCCAACGTGAATGAGCGGTCCGTAACGGTTGCCGGGTTGATCGCCTCATCGAACGTGGCCGTGATGGGCCCGGAAAGCGGCGCCCCGTAGCTGCCCGCTAGCGGGGTTGTGGCCACCACGGTTGGCGGCACCCTATCGGCCGCCGCTATCTGGCCCTCGGCGGCTGGCATGGCCCCGAGATCCGCCCTCGACCGCGTGTCCACAGGATCGTAGGTGCTGGGATCCCCGGCGTCTATCATGGGTGAGCCGGCCGCTAAGCGCAGGTTGAGCAGCGGAGCATCGACGAACAGCGGGTCTTTGACCATGCTCGTGTCGCCCGGGATTGCGGAACGCTGCACCCGCTGCCAGTTTCCGTTCACCAACTCCTCCGTCTGGCAGCTGGACTCGCGGTTGCCGAACGTGTTGCTGTAGGTGATGACCGGCTTGGAGTCGCGCAGCGTCAGCACACCCGTGTTGTTGAAGGCGAAGATGCTGTTGAGCACGGTTGGCGCCGACGCGTTCTCCGTCACTAACCCAACGCTTAGGCAGTCGTACACGGTCACGTTCCGGATGTACGGCCTGGCCTGGTCCCACGTCTTGATCCCATCGTACCGGGACCGTGCGACCGTGCAGTAGGAGATGGTTGGGGAAGCGCTCCCAACCACCTGGATGCCACCGTGGTTGTAGTGGGCGTTGTCCCAAGCGCCGTCGCCCCCGTAGCGGATATCCGCGAAGCTAAGGGAGACCGCGCCTGTGTTCTGCAACACCAACGCCCGCCAGTTGCCAGGCTCCGGGGCAATGCTCCCTTCCACCTGGTTGGTATCGCCGCCGGCGGTGTCGTCTCGCCAGGAGGTGAAGGTGATTCGCTTTGCGGGCGTGCCATTGGCGGCCATGCTGCCCGCCACGTACAGCCCGCAACCGGCGCCGAACTTGATCACGGCGCCTGGCTGAACCTCCAGGTAGCCGCTCTCGGGCACGCTCACCGTGCGGGTGAACAGGTACGGAATGTCGGCATACAGCACCGCGTTGGGCGGAAGGGACCCCTCGCCAATCACGTAGATGCCGTTCCATCCGTTGCCGGTGGCGCTGTTGCCGGCAAGCACGGGCAGGCTCCCCAAGCCGTCCATCGCCACAGCGGTTGACAAGTTGCCGGCGAAGGTCGTGCCGGTGATGATGGGAGTGTTGGCATTGTAGCACTTCACACCGTCGTATCGGGCGTTGGAGATGGTGCACTTGGTGACTGTGACCTGGCCCGCGTTATCCAAGGTGAGATTGCCGTGGTTGTACCGGGC
>DAOTVV010000260.1:0-4308 GCA_034436255.1 Anaerolineae bacterium | reverse complement strand
CGTTCCCCTTTTCAAAAGTGGTCTCAACCCTATACACGGTCCCCTGCTTGGTGCCAATGGCGCCTGCAACGGCCACAGTATATGTTGCTCCGGTGCCGGCAACCGAGTAAGTCCACTTGCTTCCAACCGCGAGCGGAAACCAGGGATTGGCTGCCGAAGCGACGTCGGGCAACTGTCCGACGGCTGCGGTCAGATCCGTATCCACGTCGCCGGGCGGAGTGGCTTGCGGACGACGTTGCTTTAGGTCATCGCAGAGCTGTCGGATGCGCTTGAGGCGGTCTTCCGGGTGTGGGTGGGTGCTCAGAATCGTCGGCACGGATCGGCCCTTTTCAAGCTCAATTAATAGCTGTGTGACCCGTAGAGCTCCGTTCGGATCGAAGCCGGCCGACCACATGTATTCCAGCCCGGCTTTGTCTGCTTCCTCCTCAAGCTCTCGCGAGTAGCTGAGGGACATGAGGGTGTGGGCCAATGAGACAGCCTCTGAGCCGCGTGAGAAAACGGAGGCTAGGATCGCCGCCAATGTCGGTCCCTTCATCCTCTCCACCTGTCGGTGCCAGTGCCGGTGCGAAGCGTGAGCTAGCTCATGGCCCAGCACCCAGGCGACCTCATCGTCGCTTGATAGTCGGCTTAGTAAGCCCTCGTAGATGTAAATGAAGCCTCCCGGCAGTGAGAAGGCATTCATGTCTTGGGATGCCAGCACCTTAAACTCATATGGGTAGGCCTTCTGCGGCAGGCTTTCGACAATGGCCCTGCCGATTCTCTCCACCCTGTTCTGGTAGGCTCGGTTCTTCGAGAGCCCGATCTCCTTTTCACATTCCTTGGCAATGCGCCGTCCCAGCTCCACCTCACGCGCCGGGTCGGTCTTCTGAAACACGTCCTCCAATATCTGGGCGGATGTGGAGGTAGCTCCGGCCAGCAGGATGCAGGTGAGCATCAGTGCTGTGGTCAGCCAAACCATGGTTCGCATCGCGCCCTGTCCTCGAGTCCGCTAGGCGGCTACCGTCCGCTCGTAGTACCGTACACGCGTGCGTGGGCGGCCAAGCAGGTAGCCGCTGATGCCATATCACCTTTTTCAGTATAGATTCGGGCGAGAGTAAGATTAGCATGGGGGTGCCTGGGGTTTACCTTCAATACGGCGCGCAGGTATGTCAGCGCAGTATCATAGTCGGCTTTCTGCAGGGCTACGAGTGCACTGACGTAATCAGCCTCGGCAAACCCTGGCTTAAGCTCGAGCACGCGCTTTAGGGAGCGGGCTGCCAAGTCCGGCTGGCCGAGGTCGATCAGTGCGGTGGCCAAGCCAAAGTGAGCAAGGTAATCGTTGCTGTCTTCCTCCAACGCCCGCAGGCTTTCCAGGATCACAAAGTCACTGTTCGCCTCAGGATATGCGAAGCCAGAAATCGCCACAACGGCCTTACTTAGATAGCCGTAAACTGGAGAATACTCTCCCCTGGAGACCTGGGCAGCGCTCCTACCGCACCTGAGGGCCTCCTTGAAGGCTTTTTGGCTGCGTTTGAGCGTTGCCGACGCTTCAGGGTTTGATGCATCGGCCTGCTGGCAACCCTTGCAGTAGAGTAGCAAGCCTAGCGAGTGCCAAGCATGGAAGTCCTTTGACTGAGTGACCTTGCCTTTGGCGTCAACCATTTCAGCCTGGGCTTCAGCATCAGCGATGGCGGCATCGAGGTCCACCTTACCCCTTTGCTCGCCACCCTTGAGTTGAAGCAATGCGTAGGCCAAATCCCGGCGGAGGGCAGGGATGCCGGGATCCGCTCTCAGTGCTAACCCCAGTTCAGTCGCAGCCTCCTCCCAACGGCCCATATCGAGAAGGACACGTCCATAGTCAGCGTGGGCCTTCGCGCTACCGGGATCCCGCCGGAGGGCATCCTCCGCCTCAGCGATGCGCAGGTCGTTCCGGAACTCGGCAGTGCCGGGGTACCACCCCGCCAGCGGCCATTTCAGTATCTCATCGGCCACCCGTCTTGCATCGTCGAGTTTGCCGACCTGTAGATAGGCCTTACCGATCGCCACCATGAGCGGTACCGGGACCCGCTTTGGGCGGTCCTTCTCCCTAACCGCCGTGACCATCGGCGCGCACTCGCTGATGGCTCTGGGTCCCTCACCGCCGGAGACCAGGGCTACCGCATACCTACTGGTGGCCTGCATGCGCTCCTTCTCAGGGGCCATCTCCACCAGGCGGCGCAGAGCCTCTATCGCGCCCGCGTTGTCGTGCAGGACTTGGCAGACGTCAGCATAGCGTTCGAGGTCCCAAGGCGTGACATTGGGGGACTCACACAACTCTTTGAGCTTGGCAGCCGCCTCCACGTTGTTTCCTGCTAGGAGACATCGATATGCTTCGGCTCTGGTCTCCGCGGCTTTCTTTCCTTCCTCAGTGGTCACCACCTGTAGAAGGGCCGATCCAGTGTCGGCGCCCGCGAAAACATCATACGGGCATGACAGAATCTTAGCGTTGACCTCAGCCACTTCCGGCTTGGCCGACTTGGGAACGCCCACCGTCCCCACACAGACGAGGCTGCCGTCGGTCTGTGGGTTCGATGGTTTTAGGTCAATCATCCTGTACTTACCCGACAGGATGTATGAACACACGACATTGAGGTCGCCTGGGCGCGGCAAGGGAGGTGCTGTGATTTGAGCCGTGATGGTGACGTTAGTACCTGGCATTGCGGCAACAGGCTGGACAGATAGCGAGGCCATTTTGACTACGCCCCATCCCTCTGCTACTGTGGATACCTCTCCGCTGCCACTCCGCACAAGCAGAACCGGCTCCATTCTCACTGCGAACTCTTTAGCGTCGACGCTCTTGCATGGCACGACTCCTTCAAAGGGTTCATAGCCCTCAGCCCTGACACGCATGTTCAGGCGGCTGATATCCACACGCTTGGTCTTCTCGGTTGCTCCCCCGAGGATCATCCCAATCAAGCTAACGTTAATCATCCGACCGACATCGATGTGCGAAGAGACACGGCCGATCACCGCTTCGCACTGGTAACGCCCGCTCGTGTCGGTCCTGGACGTAGTGCGTGCCGCATTTCTGGGCTCCACCCGTTGCAGCACCTGCACGTCTGCCCCTACCAGTGGCGCTCCTGATTCCGCATCGTACACGTGCCCGATGACGCGCCCCCAGTGAGTTGGCTCAACATCGGTTTCTTTCTTGGCCTTACCATCCGCAGCCTGTATGGTAGGAGCTAAGCATAGTACCAGCAGAAGGCATAGATCCACAAACCGAGCGACTTTCATCATAGTCCTCCCCTCTCTAAACATGTTAAGTATGTGTTATCATCTTCGCCAGGAGCTGCGCAGACCCCTCCTGCCATACCTAGAAGATGCATGTGCAGTTACATAGTCAGTTTCTTAGCGTTAGGCGGCCCTACGTTTTCGCTACACATGCGAGGCAAGCGTATTTGGGGCAACATGGGTGCACTGAGCTACCCTCCAGTGCTAGCGGTGGTTTGTGCTGTGTAGCGGGGAGCCGGATTACATTGCCACCACCCGAACGCACGGTGGGTGGGGATACAAGATTGGGAATGACAGGCCGGGGTGTCTGGTGTGCGCAGCGGCCCTAATGGTGTTCGCACTGAGGTTGGCCGCGGTGGGAACTCCTGGCGCAAGGCGGGAGATGCTGAGGATGGCTGGGGTATGCCTTGACTGTATATTCCAGTTGCCCTCTGGCTGGAAGTGAGCATGGCTGGATCCGGGAACAAAGCAGACACGGTCAAACAGAAATTCTATGGAACATACGCGCATCCAAAGGAGGAAAAACCGCACAAACGCAGAAGCAAAAAGCAAACCAGCAAAACATCCGTTCCAGAAAGCATTGGCTTGGCAGTGAGAGCGGCCGGCCTTGCGCAGGGGAAAGGAGATACTGAAATGTGCAAGAGGATGAATGCAAACAACCGTGCTAACACAGCCAACCTGGCTTCCTTGAGGAATGCATGCCGGTTTACGGCGGCTTTGCTTTTGGTTCTTGGCACGCTTACCGCCCTGCCTGCGTTTGCCGAGAGGCCGGATATTGTTTGGATGGCAGGCGGACATGCTGGTTGGGTGGAGTCCGTCGCCTTCTCGCCCGATGGGAGCATGATTGCATCGGGGAGTTGGGACGACACCATCAAGCTGTGGCGTGTATCTGATGGTTTGCTTCTCAGGACGCTTGAGGGGCACACTGATGTTGTGTGGTCCGTCGCCTTCTCGCCCGATGGAAGCAAGATTGCATCGGGGAGTTGGGACGACACCATCAAGCTATGGCGTGTATCTGATGGTAAGCTTCTCAGGACGCTTGAGGGGCACACCAATTGG
>DAOTVV010000259.1:0-4375 GCA_034436255.1 Anaerolineae bacterium | reverse complement strand
GCGGCACCGGCGATCTACGCCGAGTTCGGCTCGCGCATCTACAGGAAATAGGGAGGCCCATCGCCGGACCCGCCCACCTGCGCGGTAGCGTGCCCTTCACGGGCGTCGTTGTTGCTCACACGGGCGCAGGCGGCGTGTCGGCGGCAGGAGAGGCTGATCTGGCCGACATCGCCAGGCAGGCAGGATTCGCCAAGGGCAGCATCTGCTTGCACTGGCGATGTCGTCCATGGTAGCCCTGCTGTAGCCCCAGCGCTTGAGGAGCGCGGCGGCATCGGGCATGCGTTGCACCCACTCCTGCCGGCCTGATTCCGAAGGGCCTCGGCCTGCCAACTGAGCGCCCCTGCTGCATGCGAATGACTGGAAGCACACATCCGGTCATTACATTACGGGCCTGTTTGTGCAGCCCTGACTGGGGGCAGGCAAACATGGACAACGGGCGATCACATGGTTCGGTTTGACAGCCGACCCGGCAGGCGCTATCCAGGAGGTGCGAGAGAGCGGGCGCGAGCAGCCAGGGAGGGGGCAGGCCATGTGGAGAGAGTTCAAGGCATTTGTGGCCCGCGGGAACGTGTTCGACCTGGCTGTCGGCATCATCATTGGCGCTGCTTTCGGCAAGATCGTGGACTCGCTGGTGAACGACATTGTCATGCCGCCCATCGGCCTGCTTCTCGGCGGCCTGGACTTCAGCAATCTGTTCATCAACCTCAGCGGCAAGCCTTACGCGAGCCTGGCAGAGGCGCGGGCAGCCGGCGCCGCCGTGATTGCCTATGGCGTGTTCATCAATGCCGTCATCAGTTTCCTCATCGTATCTTTCGTGGTCTTCCTGTTGGTGAAAGGGATCAACCGGCTCAAGAGCAACCCGCCCAAAGAGCCGACGAGCAAACAGTGCCCTTACTGCTTCAGGAGCATACCGATCAAGGCGACGCGCTGCCCAGAGTGCACATCGCTCCTGACGGCCAACCCGGTGGCGGAGGGGCGGTAGGCACGCGTGCAGGGCCCAGGCCTGGAACGGCTTGGCGAGAACATTCCCGGGGCAGGTAAGCGAACGCCGATGAATGCGGACAAGCGCCGAGGGACGCCCATGGCGAGTGACACTCTCTTGTCCCTATCGGCGTGAATCTGCGTGCATCGCTGTCCATCGGCGTTCCGTTATCTTGCCTGGAGAGGAGGAGAGATGCTAGTCACATTCGAGGGCGAGCTCGTGCGCCTGCGCGCTCATCGGCGCGATGACCTGCCCACCTACGTCAAATGGATCGGCGACCCGGAGGTGGCGAGCTACCTCAACTTCTACCGGCCGGTGGCCCTGGAGGAAGAAGAACGCTGGTTTCAGGGCATCGTTTCTGAGCAGGACAGCAACCACTTCGCCATCGAGACGCTGAACGAGCAACTCATCGGCGTCTGCGGCCTGCACAGCCAGCATAACCGCTTTCGTTCTTCGGAACTTGGCATCTTCATCGGCGACAAAGTGTTTTGGGGAAAGGGATACGGCAGCGAGGCCGTGCATTTGCTGTTGCGCTTCGGCTTCGGCAACCTGAATCTGCACCGCATCTACCTGCACGTCCTGGCCAACAATCCGCGTGCCATCCGCTGCTACGAGAAGTGCGGCTTCCAGCATGAGGGGTGCGAGCGACATGCGGCTTTCAAGAATGGAGAGTATATTGACGTGCTCGTGATGGGCATTCTGGAGGACGAATTTCGTGCCATCGCCGATCGAGCCGGGGCCGGTAGAGGCGTGGCTGCGCCCTTGCCGCTTGAGGGGCGATAGGCAGATGGCCGACAGCTACATCCGGGAGGAGACGTGAGCACGATCAAGCTGATGAGTGGGCGGGCAAACCTGCCTCTGGCCGAGGAGATCGCTGACCGCCTGGGTATCCCCCTGAGCGGCGTTGATATCGTTGACTTCCCCAACGAGAACATCTTCGTCAAGCTGCACCGGAGCGTCCGCGGTCAGGACGTCTTCATCATCCAGCCGACCTCGTCGCCGGTGAACCGCAGCATCATGGAACTGCTGATCATGATGGATGCCTTGCGCCGGGCCAGCGCCGAGAGCATCACCGCCGTCGTGCCCTACTACGCCTATGGCCGCACAGACAAGAAGGACCAGCCGCGCGTGCCAATCACGGCCAGGTTGATTGCTGACATGATCACGACCGCCGGTGCCGACCGCCTGGTCACCATCGACCTGCACGCCGGCCAGATTCAGGGTTTCTTCAACATCCCCGTGGATGAACTCACCGCTTTCCACATCCTGAGCGACTACCTGAAGCAGAAGGACTTGAGCAACGCCGTGGTCACCACGGCCGACCTGGGCTTCGCCAAGAAGGCGCGCAACTTCGCCGAGCAACTGGACCTGCCCCTCACCTTCATCGAGAAGCGGCGCACCGGCAACAAGGGCACGTCGGAGACGCTCACGGTCATCGGTGAGGTCGAAGGCAAGGACTGCATAATCGTCGAGGACGAGGTGGCGACGGGCGGCACCATCTTCGGCGCCGTGGATGTGCTCAAGCAGTACAAGGCTCGCGACATCTACGTCGCTTTCACCCACGCTATCCTGGCCGCCGACTCTGTGGCTCGCCTGGCCAACTGCCCCATCAAGGAGATCATCACCACCAACACCGTCTATATCCCGCCCGAGAAGCGCCTGCCGAACATGACCGTGCTGTCGGTGGCGCCTCTGCTGGCCGAGGTTATCCGGCGCATCCACTACGGCATCTCGGTGGGCGAACTCTTCGGAGAATAGGACAGAGGGTCAGGCAGATTCGCATGGATAAGCCCGGATCGCCCCGGCCCGAAATAGCCGTTTCAGGCGGGATGCGCAGCCGGGAGCTACCTTTATCTCTGAGTGTCTGCGTCGCACTCCGGTCCAGGAGAGGACTGTGCCTGATATCATAGCCATTGGTGAGGCGCTGGTGGAGATCATGCGGCCAGGGCGGGACATGCCGCTCGACCGCCCCGGCGCCTTCGTCGGCCCATACCCGAGCGGCGCGCCCGCCATATTCGCCTCAGCCGCTGCCCGCCTGGGCGCCAGTACGGGCTTCATCGGAGTGGTCGGTGCCGACGACTTTGGGCAGTGCCTGCGCCGCCGCCTGGAAGAGGACGGGCTGGACCTCAGTCACTTGCGGACCGATCCGGCGCGGACGACGGCCTGCGCCTTCGTAGCCTACTTCTCCGGCGGTGACCGGCGGTTCATCTTCCACCTCGCTCATGCCGCCGCCGGTGGGCTCAGCCCGGATGATGTGCCGGCGAGCTACCTGCAGGGGGCCCGGTTCCTGCACATCATGGGCTCGGCTCTGGCTGTGAGCCCCTCGTCGCGCGAGGCTTGCTACAAGGCGGCGCGCCTGGCCAAGGCGGCGGGAGCGCGGGTTAGCTTCGACCCCAACCTGCGCCCGGAGTTGCTCGGCCTGGAGCAGGTGCGCTCCGTCTGCGCGCCAATCCTGGAACTGGCTGACGTGGTGCTGCCCAGCGGAGCCGAGGCGCGCATGCTCGTGGCGGCGGGGCCCAACCAGGCTGAGCTCAGCGATGAGGAAGCAGCGCGCCGGCTGGCACAGGAGCTTACGGGCCGGGTCGTCGCTCTCAAGCAGGGCGAGCGGGGCAGCACAATCATCACTGGCGAGCAGGAGTTCCAGGTGCCGTCCTTCCCGGTGACCGAAGTTGACCCAACCGGCGCTGGGGACTGCTACGACGCCGCTTTCGTGGTCGGCCTGTTGCGAGGCTGGCCCCTGCCCCGCGCTGCTCGCTTCGCCAACGCCGTCGGTGCCCTGGCCGTCAGCAAGCAAGGGCCGATGGAGGGCGCGCCGACGCTGGCGGAGGCCTTGGCTCTGGCTGGACTATAGCGAGAGCCGGTCCGCTGCGCTTCACCGGCGCGGCCAGGGAATGCCATTCCCAGGCCTACGGCTATGCCCCGTACCGCAAGCTGGTGATCACGTTCGCCGACCGCACGCGGGAGAGCAACGTCTTCACCAGGAAAGGCTCCAGCCCTTCCGACCAGGTGCGCGTGACAGACGTTGCCCTCGAGGTGCGCGAGACAAGCAGGGCCGCTGCCGCGCCCTACCTCTGTTGCCTGGGCATGCTGGTGGGGGCGGCCGGCTCCGGTCTGGGAGGTTGGCCGAGGTCTGGGCCACGGAACCGACGAAGGAGCGCGGGGAATGTCTGGACCACGAAACACGCGAAAGAGCGCGGGGAATGTCTGGACCACGAAACCGACGAAAGAACGCGAAAGGCGCGAAAGCCTCCCTTCCCGCACCAGCCTAGCTCAGACGGGCCGCTCCCGGGAGCCGCGAGCGGTACTCGAGTGCAACTCCTTTCGCGTTTTTCGCGTCCTTTCGCGGCCTATCGCGGTCCAAACGCCTATCGCGCTTCGAACGCAAGAACGTCT
>DAOTVV010000258.1:0-2609 GCA_034436255.1 Anaerolineae bacterium | reverse complement strand
CTCGACACCCCCGGTGGCCTGAAAGCCAGCGTCCAGATGGGGTTCCGGGCGGTTGGCTCCACGGTCACACTGGAAGACGTGTTCATGAAGCTGACAGGCAAGACCCTGGTGAGTGAAAGCGAGGAAGAGGAAGTGGCATGACGGCAATAGCACCGAAGCGAAGCATGTGGCGCGAGATATCGGCCTCTTACGCCTTTGTCGAGCGCAACTTCAACATGACCAAGCGCTACTGGGGCTGGGAGATGGTCTGGCTGATCTACAGCATTGCCAATGCCCTGGCCATCACTTATATCGGTGCCGGCACGGAGGCGATCAGCGGCGTCAAGATCAACGTCCCGTATCTGGTGCTCTACCTGCTCATTGGAAGCCTGGTCTGGGGATACCTCTCGATGGTCTTCCATTCCATCAGCGAGGTAGTGGCCTGGGAACGCTGGGAAGGCACGATCGAGTACACTTTCATGGCGCCCATCTCCCGCCTCACGCACCTGATCGGGCAGACCATCTACTCGGTGATCTATGGGCTGATGTTCACCTGCGTCATCTTTCTGGTAGTGACGCTGTTCTTTCGCCTGAACCTGGCTGGGGCCAACCTGCTCGGGGCCCTGGCTGCCCTGGCCGCCGGCAGCGTCAGCTTCATCGGCTTCGGGATCATGGCCTCGGTACTGCCGCTGCTTTACCCGGAGCGGGGCGCCCAGATGACCCACGTTTTCGAGGCGCTGTTGCTGCTCGTCAGCGGCGTGTACTACCCGGTGAGCGTCCTGCCCCGCTGGATCCAGTCCGTTGCCAGGGTCTCCCCGGCGACCTACGCCCTTGAGTCCATGCGGGCCGCCCTGCTTGACCACGCGGGCTGGGGCGCGCTCTTGCCGAACATCGGCCTGCTGCTGGCAATGGGCCTGGTGACGATCCCGGCTGGCCTGTTCATCTTCAAGCGCGCCGAGCGCTACGCCAAGCGGAGTGGCCGCCTGAAGCGAACGGGGTAGAGAGCCCAGGCCTCGTTGGGACGTCAGCATGAGTGGCCCGGATGGCTAACCTGGGCTGGAAGCGCTGCCTACGGGCGGACAGGCGCGAGGCCAGCCGACACGCATCGGCGCCGCGGGCAGCGCTAAAGTCAGCGCCACCAACAGCCGATATATGCAGTGGCGGGCCGATGGTAGCCGGTCTGCCTGCCGCATAGAGGGCAATGAAAGCCGAACTGGTGATACCTTTTATAGTGGCCGCGGCCGAGGTATTGCGAGCGGAGGCAGGTGTCAGCGTCCGCCGTGGTCAACTGGCGCTCTCGCGTGAGGCAATCAGGACCGATGACGTAGCGACGCTCATCGGCCTGGTTGGCGATGTCGAGGGACTGATCGTGTTCAGCCTGCCGCGGGAGACCTGCCTGGGCCTCGTGTCGTGCATGCTCGGCCAGCCGCATGACGAACTCGATGCCCTGGCGCGAAGCGGAACGGCCGAGTTCGGCAACGTGGTGGCTGGGCGCGGCGCCACCAAGCTTTCGTTAGCCGGTTACCAGGTGGACATCACTGTGCCGACGATGGTGATCGGCAGGGGGACAAGCGTCACGCCGCCACAGACGGAGCGGCTGGTAGTGCCGCTGCAGACGGAACTGGGCAGCCTCGAGGTACACCTGGCGCTGCGCGAAGCGTAGTGCGCGCCGTTGCTCTCGCCTTGAGGACTGTCAGCCAGCGCCCGGGCCGTGTACTCTGGCGGCTGTTGCTGGCCCTTTGGCCACAGTGCCGCTGGCTGCTCACGTTGGAGCCGTCGCGGCCGGGCCGTGCGCCGGCGCAGTAGTTGCAGGCCTCTGAGGCCGATTGCAGCCTTCAGGCCGTCTGCATGCGCAGCCTGCATCCAACCGGACATCACTGACAGGTGGTGAGCATTGATGACCGTGAAGCCCGAATTCATCAACCCCTTCGTGACAGCGGCGGCGGAAGTGCTGCGTGCCGAGGCTGGCGCCGAGGTAAGCCGTGGCGGCCTGACCTTGCACGATTCAGGCAAGACCACGCGCGACGTGACGACGCTCATCAGCCTGGTGGGAGATGTCGAGGGGGTCGTGCTCTATTGCATGGATGAACCGATGTGCCTGGGCCTCATCTCGCAGATGATGGGCGAGGAGTGCACTGAGTTCGATGAGATGGCGCAGAGCGGCGTCGGCGAGTTAGGCAACGTCATGAGCGGCAGGGCGGCAATGAAGTTGTCGGAATTGGGCCTGGAGGCGCAGATATCGCCGCCAACGCTTATCGTCGGCCGTGGCGCCAGCGTTTCGACGCTCAGCTTCCAGCGCCTCGTGGTCCCGCTGGAGACGCAGTTCGGCACCATGGAGACCCATCTGGCCCTGCGCCAGAAATAGAGCCACGCTCACCAACCAGCGGTTCGCCAAGGAGGCCGGCAATTCCTCGCTGCCGGCCTCCTTGCTTGTGACTATGTCGCGCTTGCTCCGGCCGTCAGTCCCGTGGGTCCGGGATAAGGACGGACTTGCCGCCGTTCATGGCGCTCTCGTGGGCGCACAGGCCGGTGACGGTGAGGTTGTAGGCCATGTAGACGTCTATGGGCGGCTTGGTGTCCTGGCGGACGCTGTCCATGAAGTCACTGATCATGTAGTACTCGGCGGTACC
>DAOTVV010000257.1:0-14715 GCA_034436255.1 Anaerolineae bacterium | reverse complement strand
CGGAGTGGTGTCGTTCGGAGGCGTGCGGCAGCCGATGTTCCGCGGCTTGCGCGGGGTGATACCGTTCGTCACCGGGCCAACAGTCGCCTTTGGATGGATCGAGGGAAGCGAGAGTCAGGGTGGCCATGTCCTGGCAGCAGCAGAGACGGAAGTAGGCGTCCTAAGCGTTCCCGCACAAGAGTGGTTGTGGCGAAATGAGGGCGGTGTGCCGATCAGGGCCTGTATCGCCGTCGGAGGCGACAGCCCAGGACAGGCGGCTGTGGTGACGGGCGGCGCGGACGGCTTTGTGGCTTCCTTCGCCCGAGAGGATGGTCGCCCACTGCGCCGCCTGCACGTCGGCGCGCCCGTCACCGGGCTGTGCCAGTGGCCGGCCGCAAATCTTCTGGCCGTCGCGACGACGCACAGCCTGTTAGTACTTGACTATGGCTGGAGGGTGCGTGCATCCTATCCTGTCGCAGCACGCCGTCTGTGCTCCTGGGGCGAAGGCGAGGCCCTGGTGCTGCGCCCGGATAGCGGCCTGGAGCTGCTCAAGTACGCATAACCTTGGAGGCCGCGTGGCCATGCCGGGCCGGGAGCCCGACAGAAGTAGGTCATGTGACCCGAGCGGCCGGCAATGGTGCCGTAAGCGCGAGGGCCCGAAGCCAGTGCGCGAACAAAGAGGAAACTGTGCCCGGGTCAGACGACGGCCGGGCCCGAAGTGATGAGAGGGACACTATGCATAGCCAGGAAGCTGCTCGCATCGCCTTCGTCGGCGCAGGTAACCACGCCACGCAGTCGCTTTACCCCAACATCGCTCACATCCCGCAATTCGATCTCGCCGCCGTATGCGACCTAGTTCCCGAGAAAGCCGCCTACGCCGCCCGCAAGTATGGCGCACGCGAGTGGTATACGGATGTTGAGACCATGCTGGACCAGGTACAGCCGCAGGGCGTCTGTATCGTCGGCCCGCCCGAGTTGCATCACGGTGTAGGCCTCCAGGTCCTGCGCCGGGGGATACCGGTGTTTGTGGAGAAGCCGCCTGCCCTGACCGAGGCGGAGGCACGCGAACTGGCGGAGACAGCGCGGCAGCACGGCACCTTCGGCATGGTTGGCTTCATGAAGCGCTTTGCTCCGGCTAACCTGGTGGCCAGGGAGTACATCGCCAGCGGCAACCTCGGTCGCCTGGCCTCAATGACGCTGATCCACGGCTCAGGGCCCTATGACGATGTGCGCCGCATGTTGCTTTTCAACGGCATCCACATGCTGGATCTGGCCCGCTTCCTGGCCGGTGAAGTGCAAGAACTGTTCGCCTATGCCTCAGAACCCGGTGCTCCGGTGCAGGCCGTGTCGGTCGCCATGCGCTGCGAGAGCTGCGTCGCCCAGTTCAACATGAACTCCAGCCATACCTGGGGCGATTGTTACGAGCAGGTCTACCTCTCCGGCGAACGCGGCGCCATTGTCATTGAGGGATCAGGCACCACTGAGGTCCTTGCGCCCGCCAGCCGCTTTGCCAAGGGCGAGGGGCTGGAACTGTGTGGCTGGAGCTCGCGCTACTATGTGTCGGGCAACCTGGCTAGTTGGGCCTCGTACAGCCACTATACGCATGGCTACTGGGGAGAGCTGGATCGCTTCGCCCGCGCCGTCCTCGGCCAGGCGCAGCCGAGCCCTACGCTTGAGGATGGCGTAGCGGCCCTCCACCTGATCGAGGCGATCGTCGCGAGCGCCGCCGGAAGGGGAGGCGGAGCAGGATAAGGGGATACGGATACGCGGAAATGCCGCTGTGACAGATACCTATGGTTCAGTGCCAGCGATAGCGACCTATGCGCAGCGAACAACGCCGCCGATGGCTACAAGTTCTAGTCAGGGAAACTTACCTGGCTTACCTACGTGCCGCTCATGCAGCCGTACTGAACGGCCCCAGATCCCGCTTCGGGGCAGCACTGGCTGTGCTGCCCGGTGCCGCATGGTAGTGGGCTGAGCTCCAGCTCGAGGAGTGCGCTTTCACATGACACCTAGAGAACGCGTCCTTAAGGCAGTTAACCGCCAGAAGCCCGACAAGGTGCCCAGGGATATAAGTTGGGGCTTTTCGCCGGCTGTCATGGAAACGTTCAAAGAGAAGACGGGCTGCGACGACCCTAGCTCCTATTTCGGCGTAGAGGTCAGGTTCGCCAGCCTGGAAATCGCACCGGAGAAACAGGATGAGGCTCAAGCCGAGCACTGCCGCACCGCCTTCGCCCGTTACTTCCCAGCCCTGCCGGAAGACGCATTCGTAACCGAGTGGGGCACGGCTCATCTTGCAGGCTCGGTGCACCACTTCACCCGCATTGTTCCACCCATGCGGCAATTCTCCTCGATCGCGCAGCTTGAAGCCTATCCTTTTCCTGCCTTCGAGGAGGAATGGCGGCGTTCCCTGGTTGCCGCCAGTATACGCGGCTGGCACGAGCAAGACCTCGCCGTCTGCGGCAGCATGGCGACGACCATCTTCGAGGTCGCCTGGCAACTGCGTGGCATGGAGGAGCTTTTCCTCGATTTCAAGCTCAACCCACAGTTTGCCTCCTACCTGCTCGACAGAATCACGGAGATTCGCTGCAGCATGGCCCGCTTCTTCGCTGCCAACGACGTGGACGTGCTCATCCTGGGCGACGATGTGAGCATGCAGACAGGCATGATGATGAGCCCTGGCACTTGGCGCAGGTGGTTCAAGGGCCGTATGGCACGAATCATCGGGGAGGCGCGCGCGATCCGGCCGAACCTGCCCATCTTCTACCACTCCGATGGCAACCCAGAGGCCATCATCCCAGAGTTGATTGAGATCGGAGTGACTATCCTCAATCCCGTCCAACCTGAATGCATTGATCCAGTCATGGTGAAACAGCGCTATGGCGACCATCTGGCTCTGTGGGGCACGATCGGCACGCAGACAACGCTTCCTTTTGGGACGCCTGGTGACGTCCGTAGGGAAGTGAAAACCCGGATTGAAACGGTGGGGCGTGGCGGCGGTCTGGTGCTCGGGCCCACCCACATGCTCGAGCCGGACGTGCCGTGGGAAAACATCGTCGCCCTATACCAGGCGATTGAGGACTACGGCGCCTACGACTAGTGGAGCAACAGTGAGATAGGACCATCACTTCCCGCTCCGTGCCCTCCCCATCGTCTGCCTGGTTGTGCCTTGCCTCACCAACCCGTTCCTGCTGCCATACTGAACGATCGTTTCCTCACGCCAACTTCTTGGCCGTAACAAATCGCCCCTTGTAATACCGGGACCATGATGCTAAACTGTATCCAGCCTGACGGTCAGGCCCGGACGACGATTGCCACTGTCCCCATCTATTGCGAGGGGTTGTCTGCAATGAGGCGTCCTGATTACTCACCGACAGCCGTGGCTCTGCATCCTTCCTCAGCCATGCCACGCATGCTCCTTCCGCGTGAGTCTCAGCGTTGCCTGCCTCGGTCCGACCCACACCAATTGCCGGGCCAGGGCGCGACAGCGTTTGCCCTCTCGGATGCTTGCCCGGCCATTCTGAGTATCTGCCCGCCCCGCCCCAGCCTGACCCTTGGTATGTTTTCCTGCCGCCAGTTCCTGTTCACCCTTGTAGATCCATCCTCACGCGGATCCCCATCCGCGGCGTACAGGTTCCTACACATGTAGGGAAAGGAGGTGCAGCCCGCATTCTCGTCTCGTGTCGCCGTCGGTCGGATCGTCTTCGCAGATGTATGTGGGCACACCAGGATCCTGGTTGCCAGACATGAGGCACTGCTAGCCAAGGGGGTAATATGCCTAGGAAACTCCGACGCAGAGACTTCCTGCGCGCCGTCGCCGTCGGGACCGGAGCGGTGCTTGCAGCCAGCTGCGGGTCTACACCTACGCCCGCAACCGTCAAGGAGACAGTGGTCGTCCCGCAGACGGTGGAGGTAGTGAAGCAAGTGACCGTTGAGGTTACCAAAGAGGTAGCCCAGACTGTCGTGGTCACCAAAGAAGTACCTCAGACCGTCATAGTGGAGAAGTTGACCGCCGGGTTGCCGACTCCTCGCGATCAGACGATGGTGATCAACGAGACCACCGTCTTCCGCATCTTCGACTCCGCCAATCCTTATGCGCCCAACGCGATGTTGGGCAGCGGCGCCACCTGGGACCAGCTAATGAGCGCTCGCCTGATGTACATGAACTGGGCCACTGGCGAGAGTATCAACATGCTGGCCACAGGCTACTCGTACAACGCCGACTTTACCGAGATGACGATCACCACCCGCAAAGAGGCGAAGTGGAACGATGGCCAGCCCTTCACGGCGAAAGACATCAAGTTCACGGTCGAAATGCTCATGGGGCAGCCCAAGCTGAGCTGGAGTTCCACTTTCAACCAGTGGGTTGACAGCGTGACCTGCCCAGATGACTACACCGTCGTCTTCAAGCTTAAGCAGCCCAACCCACGGTTCCATTGGAACTTCAAACAGGCCTGGTCCTGCCCCATCGTTGCTCAGCACGAATGGGAAGGCAAGGACCCGGTTACCTACAAGGCTTTCCCACCGATTGGTACCGGTCCCTACAAGTTCAAGATGGCCGTGCCCGAAGCGCGCATGATCGTCGTCGAGAAAGTTGAGAATTGGTGGGGAACGACACTGGGATACGACCCAGCGCCACAGTATGCAGTCTGGCAGACTTCACCACCGCCAGATGCTGAGATCCAGGACCTGGCCGACAACTACATTGATCACGCCCACTCCTTCACTACGGATGCCAAATTGCTGCACCAGGCACAGACGCTCAACAAAGAGGTAGTCCTGGCGCCCTGGCGCGATCCTTGCCCGCGCGGTATCTGGTTCAACTGCGCCAAGTACCCTCTCAGCAAGCCCGAAGTGCGGTGGGCGATGTTCCACTGCATTGACAAGCAGAAGGCTGCCGAGAAGCTGTTCCCCTGGCCGACCGTACCAGCGATCTACCCGTGGGCCGACTGGGACAGCCATAAGCAGTACGAACGGCCGGACGTCCTGAAGAAGTACGACCTTACCTTCGACCCGCAGAAGGGCGCTAAGATCCTCGACGACCTTGGCTTCAAGCCGGGTTCAGATGGCATCCGCGTCGACGATAAGGGAAACAGGATGGAGTACACGATCATCGTGCCCCAGGTGGGCGTGACCGGCGAGTACCCCATCGCCCTCGATTTCGCTGACAACCTGGCCAAGATCGGCATCAAGGCAAGCGTCAAGTGGGCCGACATGGAGGTGTTCGACGAACAGACGTCCACCGGCACCTTTGACATTACTTCGCACTGGTGGTGCGGCAACTGGCAGGAACCGCCAGCGTCTTTCTGCGACTTTGAGTCCGACAAGATCTCGCCGGTCGGCACGCGCGCCACAGGCGGTGGCAACAGCTGGGTCCGCCTGAGCGACCCCGACCTGGACAAGGTCTGCAAGCAGATTGACGTGATGAGTCCTGACGACCCCAAGATCCAGGACCTGTATACCCAAGCTATAGACCTGTACTTCAAGCTGATGCCGTCCGTGCCCGTAGTCCAGACCACCTTCGTTATGCCCTTCAACACTCACTATTGGAAGGGCTGGCCTGAGGAAGGCAACATCAAGAATGTACCATTTACTTGGTGGCCTGAGTTCCAATTCGTGGTCTACGGGCTGAAGAAGGCCTGATCCAGCCTCTGGGCCGAACCTGCCGTGCAGGGCAAGTCTCCGCCCTGCACGGCACGAGCCACGAAATATAGAGAGCAGGGATGAAAAACCACCCGGTTCTGACCTATGTAGTGAAAAGGATCGCCCTCTACATTCTCACGATCTGGGGCGCGTTCACAATCGCCTTCTTCTTTTTCCATTCCGTACCTGGTGACCCTATCGGCGCCTATGTGCGCTCGATGGAACAACGCTACGGCCAACGCATCCAGGACTCGGAGCAGATCATCCAGGCATGGCGGAAATCAATGGGGCTGGACGGCCCGTTGTGGTACCAATATCTTCAGTACCTGGACCACGTATTGCTGCATTTTGACCTGGGGCCATCGTTCGTCAATTTCCCGACGCCGGCTCAAAAGTACATCTTCGAAGCAATGCCATGGACCGTTGGCCTGCTCGGGCTTGCCACTGTCATCTCCTGGGTTCTGGGTTTCATCTTTGGAGGCATTCTAGGCTGGAAACGAGACTCGCCGGTGGCCAGCGGGGTGACAGGTCTGTCTCTGGTGTTCTCGCAGGTCCAGCCTTATTTCATGGCTCTTGCACTTCTCAGCCTGTTTGCCTGGAAGCTGGCCCTCTTCCCCCGGCGTGGCGCCTTCGACCCCAGTATCCCAAAAGCATTCACCTGGCAGTTCATTCTGAGCGTGATCCAGCATGGCACGTTACCCGCCCTTTCTCTGGTCTTGACGACAGCGTTTGGCTGGGTGATCTCGACGCGCGCCATGGTAGTCAGCATTCTCGGTGAAGACTACCTGATCTACGCCAAAGCCAAAGGCCTCAAAGGGAGCGCTATCCTACGCAATTACGTATTGCGTAACGCCATGCTGCCGCAGATCACGGGGCTGGCCATTTCGCTCGGCTTCATACTTAATGGCGCCATTCTCGTTGAGACGATCTTCCAGTACCCGGGCATGGGCTTCCTGCTCACGAACTCCATCTCCCAGCTCGACTACAACACAGTGCAGGGCATCATGCTGCTGTCCATTGTCCTGGTGATGACGGCCACACTGCTTCTGGATCTGCTCATGCCTTTGATCGACCCTCGAGTTGGGCGCCAGGGGAGCGCCTAGAGAGTTTAGGAGAGGTGCGGTGCGCAGTCTATTCTTGCGCAGTAGGTTATTCGCTGTAGGAGTGCTGATCCTCGGGCTACTGATCCTGATCGCGCTCCTGCAGCCATTCATCAACAGGCTACTAATCGGCAATACGGACCCGCTCGCAATGGGCACATTTGATACGATGCTCGAGCCGTCCCGCGAGCACCTGTTGGGAACGGATAAGTGGGGACGAGATTGGGCAGCGCTGCTGGTGTTGGGGCTGCGCTACTCTCTCGTCATTGGCTTCCTCTCCGGCACTGTAGCCACACTGATCTCCGTAATCCTTGGCTTTGTCTCCGGCTACAAAGGCGGGCGGCTTGACAGTGTACTACGTACGTTGACCGACATGGTGTTGGTCATCCCTGCTCTGCCAATCCTGATCACTGTCGCTGCCTATATCAAGTTCTTCTCAATAGTGGCGATGGCCCTGCTTCTGGCGCTCTTCAGCTGGGCCTTTGGCATGCGCACGATCCGGGCACAGGTGCTCTCGCTGCGCGCCCGCCCTTACGTAGATCTGGCCAGGGTGTCCAATCTCAACGACATGCAGATCATCTTCGAGGAGCTTGTGCCAAACCTGCTCCCGTTCCTTGGAGTAGCCCTGGCTTCCTCCACAGCGGTGGCCATCCTGGCAGAAACGGGTCTGGAACTGATCGGGGTGGGGCCTGGCGGCAACATCATCACCCTCGGCCTGATGGTCAACTTCGCCCAGAGTTGGGGCTCTCTGGCTCTTGGCTATTATGCTCTGCTTTTCGCCCCGGTAGTCGCCCTGATCCTGATCTTCGTCTCTATGAACTTGATCAATATGGGCCTTGAGGAGGTCTTCAATCCTCGCCTCAAGCGCGTGACGGGGGGCTGAGTGTGGACACGTCGTTGCTGGAAATCCGAGATGTCCGCGTCCACTATCACAGCGTCCGTGGCGATTACAGAGTTGTGGACGGGGTGAGTTTCTCCGTGCATCCCAACGAGATTCTTGGTATCGCCGGAGAATCGGGATGTGGCAAGTCCACCCTGGTCGAAGCGCTGCTGCGCCTGATCGTCCCGCCTGGGACGGTTGACACTGGGCAGGTACTGGCCCCCGCGCTCACGGCCGGTACGAGCGACAAGTCCGACCTTCTCAGCCTTTCAGAGGAGGAATTCCGGCAGCTGCGCTGGAAGAACATCTCGTATATTCCGCAAGGCTCGATGAATGCACTGAACCCGGTAATGAAAATCGAGGACCAAATCATAGATGCCATACTGACCCACGACACCATGACCAGGGCCAAGGCACAGCGACGGGTAGGCGAATTGCTGCAGACGGTAGGTCTCTCTCAGCATGTAGCGAAGCTCTACCCTCATGAGTTGAGTGGAGGCATGAAGCAGCGCGTGGCTATCGCTGCCTCGATCGCTTTGCAGCCCGACCTGATCATCGCTGACGAGCCGACCACAGCCCTGGATGTGACGATCCAGAAGATGATCCTGCAGACTCTGAAGCGCCTGAAGCAGGCACTGGGCTGCACCATCATCGTCGTTAGCCACGATATGCCTGTTCATGCCCAGATCGCCGACCGCCTGGTGATCATGTACGCCGGCCGGGTGATGGAGATCGGCTCTGTGTATGACATTTTCGGCGAGCCGTTGCATCCCTACACGAGAGGTTTGATTGCCACGATCCCGTCAATCGCCAAGGAGAGAAAGCGTCTGGCGGGGATTCCCGGTGCTTCGCCAAGCCCGCTGGCTTGGCCTGGAGGCTGTCGCTTCCACCCCCGCTGCTCTATAGCCGCAACCATATGCCAGAACGAAGAGCCCGAGTTACGCGAGGTCAGGCCGGGCCGGTTCGTGGCCTGCCACCTCGTGGAAACCGCGGCCTCATTAAATGCATGAAGGGAAGGTGCAGAAGTGCCAGCTACACCTCTGCTTGAGGTTGACAGCCTGACCCAAGTCTTTGCCATTGGCCGCGGCATTTTCGGCCACGGTGAGATCAGAGCAGTGGATAACGTTTCCTTCAGCTTGTCCGGCGAGCGGCCGACCATGCTCACTATGGTCGGCGAGAGCGGCAGCGGCAAGACGACGATTGCTCGCTGTATTCTCGGCCTGACGGCCCCTACCAAGGGCGAGGTTCGCTACAGGGGCAAGAACATCGCCACCTTCTCCGGCAAGGAATGGCAGGCCTACCGAAAGGAAGTGCAGGTGGTCTTCCAGGATCCCTATGGCACCTACAATCCGGTTTACAAGATAGACAGAGTGCTGCAGGTGCCGATCCGCCGCTTTCGCCTGGCAAGGTCCAGGGACGAAGAGGAAGAGAAAATCCTGGAGGCGCTACGGGCGGTCGAGCTTCGCCCCGATGACGTTCTGGGCCGCTACCCACACCAGCTCAGCGGCGGTGAGCGCCAACGCATCATGCTTGCCCGCATCTACCTCATGCATCCTCAACTGATCATCGCTGACGAGCCAGTGTCAATGATTGACGTCTCTTTGCGCGCCGCCTTCCTCAATATCCTGCTCAGCTTCGAGCAGGAATATGGGATGTCGTGCATCTTCATCACGCACGACCTAGCTGTGGGCTATTACCTGGGTGGCCGCATCATCATCCTATGCCAGGGCACTATCGTCGAGTCTGGCGATATGGACGCCGTAGTGCACGACCCGTTGCATCCCTACTCACAGGCGCTGGTTGCATCGGTTCCCCCGCCCGATCCGCGCATGCGCTGGTCCGACGAGGCAGACATGCGGGCTGGCGAACTGCGCCGTGTGAGCGGGCTCGCCCAGGGCTGCGTCTTTCGCGACCGTTGCGCGCGCGCCATGCCCCGTTGCGCCGAGTCGCCACCACCGATGATCAAGATCAGCGATCAGCACGAGGTGGCCTGTTATCTGTATGAGTAGGGGAGCCATGACCTACTTCGACATCCTGCGCCCTCCCGATTCGGTCATGGCCCAGGCCGAGAGCGGCTGGGTTGGCCTTCGTCCTGCCGGTGACAGCTGGCAGGCCGGCGACATTGCCGTCGAAACTCGCCGGGTCGCCGATCGTCTTCAAGTTACCATCGCCGCGAAGCAAGCACGCCTTCAGCGCATTCGCCTTCGCTGGCTCGTCCAGCTTCAGCCGGACCTGCGCTTGTTGGGCGACCACTGGGAGCGTGGCTATGGTGACCTGGAGTGGCGTGGTCTTGTTCCAGAGCGTGTTATGCCGTGGTATTTCCTGGCCTATGAGGCAGCAGAGCCTGAGGGCCCTGCCCACGGCTATGGCGTGCGTACCGGAGCGGCCGCTCTCTGTTTCTGGACGGTTGATGCTTCAGGCGTCTGCCTCTGGCTGGATGTGCGCAACGGTGGGGCCGGCGTAGAACTGAACGGGCGCAGCCTGGTTGCCGCAGAGGTCGTCGCCCGCCAAGGTCAGGCCGGAGAGACTCCCTTTTCGGCAGCCCGCGCACTCTGTCGGCTCCTCTGCGACCAACCGCGGCTGCCGGCGGCGCCCGTGTATGGCAGCAACAACTGGTACTATGCCTATGGCCACGGCAGCCACTCCTCAATCCTCAACGATGCTCGACTCCTGGTCTCCCTGACCCCTCTTGAGGCCCATCGCCCCTACATGGTCATTGACGCCGGCTGGCAACCGGAAGCCGGCGGCCCCTTGGGGCCGATCTCTGGTGGGCCTTACGAGGGTCACAACCCGTTGTTCCCGGACATGCCTGGCCTCGCCGCTGCCATCCGAGATATCGGTGCCCGCCCTGGCATTTGGCTGAGGCCATTGGCCGCCGCCCCCGGAGAGCGGGCCTCGCTCCTGCTGCCTGTCGAGCGCGCCCTGGACAAGAGCGCCATGATAGGGGTTCTCGACCCAAGCTTGCCCGAGGTGCTGGAACGGGTTCAAGCCGATTGCCAGATGCTGAGGGGCTGGGGCTATGACTTGATCAAGCACGATTGGACGGCGTGCGACATCTTCGGGCGCTGGGGCTTCCAGATGGGTGCGACACTGACCAATTCCGGCTGGCACTTCGCGGATCGTTCGCGCACCACTGGCGAGATCATTCTAGCCCTATACCGGGCCATCCGTGAAGGCGCCGGGGACGCTGTGGTCATCGGTTGCAATACCATCGGCCACCTGAGTGCGGGCATCTTCGAGTTGCAGCGTACCGGCGATGATACCAGTGGCCGCGAATGGGAACGCACACGCAAGATGGGGATAAACACACTTGCCTTCCGCATGCCACAGCACAACACCTTCTTTGCCGCCGACCCTGACTGCGTTGGTCACACTGCGGCGATGCCCTGGGACAGGAACCGCCAATTCCTTGACCTCGTCGCTCGCAGCGGGGCCCCACTGTTCGTCTCCATTGACCCAGCTGAAGCCGGTGCCGAGCAGAAGAACGCGCTTAGAGCTGCCTATGCCCTGGCAGCTCAGGCACAACCGCCCGGCGAGCCTCTCGACTGGCTGCACAGCACCAGCCCTTCGACCTGGCGCCTGGGCGGTGAGATCGTGCGCTACGATTGGTTCGGCAAGGATGGAGTGTGGCCATTGTAAGCGTTAAGTGGGCCGGCTTATTCCGGAGTAGGGATTACCGGATGTGCGGGAGAGTCCAAACAATGGCAATCGTTGCCACTCGGTGTAGCACTGCCGGCAGGTACGGGAACGACCAGTGCAGGGGCAGGCAGCTTGCCTGATTGGGCGAGATAGGCCTGCACCTGGGCTTCATCGTCCCGACTCAGGTACAGCGGAGGAATGCTCAGGGTTATCCCGGTGCCCTCGCCTGGACGAGCTGCGAGGGCGATCTCCATGAGCGCCGCGCCTTCCTGGTAAGGGAGGTAGTCTGCAGCACCTTGGAGGATGCCATCTCGAGACTGGAGCAGGCCGACTATCTCGCTATCAACACCCGTGCCAAGGAGTTGAACCTTTCCGGCCAAGCCGAGAGATTCGATCGCGGCCGCCGCGCCCACCGTGCCTCGCTGCGTGGCCGCCCACACAAAGCTTATCTCCGGGTGCTCCTGGAGCATGGCTTCTGTGGCCGCCCGGGCAGTAGCTTCAGTGTCGGCTGGGCGCTCATCCAGTACACGAACGCCAGGCAAAAGCTTTACACGGGCGAGGAAACCGGAGCGCCGCTGGCCACAGGCCGGGTCGTCACTGCAGGTGACAAGGCCGAGCGCGGCTTGGCCACCGTTCTGCCCAATGATAGGCTTGAGCGCAGCGTCGCCGTCGGTGCTACCCAATTCGCGCTCATCAGCAGAGACGAAAACCGTGCAGATCTGTGGATCACCCACAGGCACTTTGAAGCAGATGACGGCGATCCCTGCTGCCTGTGCCTTGCGCAGCGATGGCAGGGAACCTGCCGACACTGGCGTCACAATGATCGCCTCCGCCCCTCGAGCGATCAGACTGTCAATAATGTGGGCTTCTTGGTCAACCTCGCCCTTGGCACTGGCCAATTGGAGGCTGACTCCGGCTTTCGCCGCACGCTCCTGCAGGCCGGCTCTGAACAGGGGCGATGCCATTTCGGACGGAGAGACGACAACGCCAATCAGACGTGCAGGGCCGCGGGACCGCGAGGTACAAGCGGTCAGTGCCAGGGCCAGCGTGATGACCAGCAAACCTAGCCGCCAGACGCAGGATCGGCGCATCTGATTCCCCCTGTTGCCGTATTATGCGCGAAAGGAAGGGCAGAATGGAAATCCCAACCTACAACCCCGAAGATTCTTACGCCAGCAAGTTCCTCAAAGGCTATTCGATCTTCCAGGAAGACAGCCGCATCTTCCACCAGGTGGGCTACGAATACGACTACGTGGTAGCCCTTGAGTCGGCCCACTTCGACGGCCGGGTGCTGCAGGTCCAGGCACGATTGCTTTCCGGCCAGGAAGCCTCCCTGAGCGTGGAGGCCGTCCGCCACGATACGCTGCGACTGAAAGTCTGGCAGGGCCGGGCCGCTTTCGCCGATGAAAGCCCGATGCTGATGCCTCTGCCCGAGGCAACCGCCCCCCTCACCTTCAGCGAGACCCCACAGTCCTATGTGCTCACGTTTGGCCAGTACCGCCTCTTGCTGGATCGCCGCCCGTTCTGCATGCGGGTGCTCGCGGCGGGTGGCGAGGCCATTCTGGAGTCAGAGACTGAGAAACTTGTCGGGCTGTACACGGCGCCGCCGCTGGGCTTCCGCTACAGAGGCGTGGACCGATGGGCCTTCTTGAGCTGGCGCATGCGCAACACGGACCGTTTCTATGGCCTTGGTGAGAAGTTCACGCGCTTCGAGAAAACGTCCACCCGTGCCACTATCTGGGAAGAGGATACCTGCGGCAGCAACACCACTGATCTGAGTTACAAGAGCGTTCCGGTCCTGCTCTCGACAGCTGGCTGGGCGATGATGCTGCACACATCGTTCCGTTCGCACTGGGAGATTGGCTCCTTCTCCTACGCGACGGGCTCGGCCATGGTGGAAGATCGAAAGCTGGACCTTTTCCTAATGCTGGCCCCGACACTGAAGGAGCAGATTGGAGCCTACACTGCTCTGACCGGCCGCCCGCAACTGCCACCCAAGTGGGCTTTGGGGCTATGGATGAGCCGGGCAGCTTACCGCAACCGCACTGAACTGCTAGAAGTGGCGAATCGGCTCCGGGCCGAGGGCATCCCCTGCGACGTCTTCAGCATTGACCCTACCTGGCTGACCAAGCAGTATTACGACGACATCGGCGTCGAAGTGTGCAACATGGATTGGAACACGGGTCCATGGGGCGAGCCAGCGGCTCTGTTCGCTGAACTGGCCGCTCAGGGTTTCAGTGTCTGCCTCTGGATCAACCCCTATTTCTCCGAGGACTCTGTGGCCTATGCCGAGGCCGCGGAGAAGGGATACCTGGTGAAAGACGCTTCCGGCGGCATCTCGCGCCTGGAGTTTGGCCTCGCCGCAGGGATGGTGGATTTCACCAACCCTGCAGCACGTGCCTGGTGGAAGGAAAAACTCGCTGGCCTGCTGCGTCTTGGCGCCGCCGTTTTCAAGGCCGACTTCGGTGATCGCGTACCGGAAGATGCCCTGTTCTTCAATGGCAAGACCGGAGCCGAGATGCACAACCTGTACGTACACCTCTATGTCGGGACCGTCCATGAAGCCGTCCGCGAAGTCCATGGCGTCGGCATGGTGTGGCGTCGCCCCGGGTACATCGGCAGCCAGCGCTACCCTGGCACTTGGGCCGGCGATACACAGGTGACATGGGAGGGCATGCGCGGTGCTCTGCGCGGCGGTCTGTCAGCGGCGATGACGGGTGAGGCCTTCTGGTCGCATGATATGGGAGGCTTCGTCGGCCGCCAGCCATCGCGGGAACTCTACATCCGCTGGGCGCAATTCGGCCTGCTCTCACCCCTGTCGCGCTTCCATGGCACAACCCCTCGCGAGCCGTGGCACTATGGTCGTGAAGCGGTAGACATCGTTAGGCACTACGTGCGTCTCCGCTACAGTCTGATCCCGTATTTGCTCGCGACGGCACAGGAGAGCGTCGCTACTGGCTTACCTATCCTCCGGCCACTGGTGCTGGAGTTCCCGGCCGAGCCATGCGTTGATCAGATTGACGATCAGTACCTGCTGGGACCCGACTTGCTCGCTGCACCTGTTTTCCAGGATCAGGCGCGCTCGCGGCCCGTGTACTTCCCGACCGGCACATGGTACTCACTCGAGGACCCGGGTCATTCGGTTGTCGGCCCTGGGTTCAGGACGATCGAGGCGCCTTTGGAGCGCATGCCACTGTTTGTCCGCGCGGGAGCGATCATCCCGCGCTATACAAAAGCGCCGGATCATCTGAAGGGTCCCACTCCCAAGGAATGGACCCTGGATATATACCCAGGTGAAAGCAATAGAAGCCTGCAGATACACGAAACCGACTTCAGCGTCCGTATGGGCTACCAGTCCAGCGGCACCAGTGCCACTCTTCAGGTCAGCCCTGCACCACTTACGTTAGCTCTGCGGCTGATAGGCTGCTATCCTGCGGCGATCGAAATCAACGGGGCTGCCGCGCAGTGGCAGAC
>DAOTVV010000256.1:0-17050 GCA_034436255.1 Anaerolineae bacterium | reverse complement strand
ATACATAAATGTGCCGCGGCCCCCTACACGCCACCTACCGCCAGACGACGTAGTGTAGGGGTTTATCCCCGTCCTTCCCTGGCCTGACGACGCCCACAAGGGGCTATACTACACCGTAGACGAGTGCGGGTCATGGCCACAGACCCAAGCCGCTGGGGAGAGGTAACACCACTCGAGCGATGTGCTACCGTGCTGCCCAAAGGAAGCCGCGGCGCCGCTGCGGCGACGCAGGTGAGATCTCTAGCGTACTGCCCAGAGGAAGCCGCGGCGCCGCTGCGGCGACGCAGGTGAGATCTCTAGCGTGCTGCCCAGAGGAAGCCGCGGCGCATGATCTCCCGTGCCTCGTACACGTCGAAATCCGCTGCCACGTGGCCGAGGGCACTGTAGAACACCCGGCCCTTGCCGTAGACGCGCTTCCACACCTGGGGCATCACCGTGCCGTTGATCCAGGGCGCTCGCGGCGATTCGAAGATCGTGGTGGCGAGGACTTTGTTGCCCGGGTCAACATGCATGTAGTACTGCTCGGAGTGCATCTTGAAGTCCTGCAGGCCGCGCGTCACCGCGTCCTCGTGGTCGGTGATGTGGACCATGTAGTCGGTGATGTTGTCAGGGTGGGCCACCCATTGCCCGCCGACCATCCACTGGTATTCGGTGTGGGTGCGGAAGGCATCGCCCATCCCGCCGTGCCAGCCGGCGACGCCCACGCCCGCTTTCACCGCTGTCAGGAGGCCAGCCTCCTGCTCCGCCGTGATCTCGCCCATGGTCCAGATGGGCACGATCAGGCTGAGGGCCATCATCTTTTCGCTGTCGAGGTAGCTGTCCAGGGTATAGGAGATCTCGACCTCGAAGCCATCCTGGCGCAGTATAGGGGCGAAGATCTCGGCGCATTGCTTGGGTTCGTGGCCTTCCCAGCCACCCACAACCATCAGAGCTTTCTTCATCGGCGGCAAAACCTCCAGGGTGTTTGCAACCTCTTAGCACAGATGCGGCGATTCATCAAGCCGCTGCGAGCGCTTGTGCGCCGGGCTGAGCTTGCCCCGCCCCTCCTGGCGCAGGAGCGGCACCGATTCACCCGGCTTCGGGGAGGGGCGGGGGAGAGGCCACTTTGATAAGATTGCCGACTTGTTGTATAAGGTACGCGTCTTCGCTAACCGCGGACATCCTCAGGAAAGGCAGGGCCTCACTCTCTGTCGGGCCTGGAGCCTGACCTGGGGAGGTGTTTCGCGAGAAACGCTCAGGGAGGATTGGAATGAGAGGCAACAGGAAGTTGAGCCGCCGTGAGTTGCTCAGGGGCACGGCGTTCCTCGCCGCTGGCGCAGCGCTTGCCGCCTGTGGTGTCACCACCACTGGCAGCACGCCAACCAGCGCTCCGGCCGCCACACAGGCACCGGCCGAGGCCACCGCAGCGCCCGCTGCCGCCGCCACGCAGGCGCCGGCTGCCGAGGCTACCGCCACTCCGGCCGCCGTCGCCGCCACCACCGCTCCCACTGCTGCCGCTGCCACGGGCGCCGAGGTCAGCATCCGCTGGCAGGACTGGCCCGACTGGGAGCCGCAGATGACCCAGCTGATGGACATGCTGGCGAAAAAGCTGCCCGGCATCAAGGTCGAGTTCGAGCCGCTGAGCGAGGGCTTCGAGGACAAGACCCTCGCCGCCATGGTCGCCGGCACCGCTCCCGACGTCATCACCGGCTGGGGCCCCGTCTTCCGCAAATGGGCCGAGAAGGGCCAACTACTGGACCTGCAGCCATTTGTGGACAAGGACATGAGCGCCGACACACTGGCCGACTTCAACAAGTGGCAGTGGGACGGCATGGTCACCAAAGACACTCACATTCGCTTCGCCGTCCCCTACTACATCAACCTGATCATGCTCTACTACAACAAGTCCATCTTCGATGAGGCCGGCCTGCCCTACCCGGATAAGACCTGGGACCACGACATCTACGCCGAGAACCTCAAGAAGCTGACCAAGAAAGACGGCGACAAGTTCGTCCGCTGGGGCGGCGCGGGCGATTACGCCATCCAGTACGACCGCGCCCTCATCGGCATCCAGCAGTACGGCGGCCATTACGTCAACCCGGACGATTGGACCGAGTGCTGGATCGGCAAGCAAGAGGCGCTCAACGCCCTGGAATGGACGCGGGCGCGCATGTGGGACGACAACTCCCTGGCCCAGCCGCTGCAGGTGCAGAGCATCGGCAAGGCTACCGGTTCTTCCACTGGGCCTTGGGCGGCGAACATGCTCGCCACCTGGGAGAACGGCATGGGTGCCATCATGGGCATCATCAAAGAGAGCAAGTTCCCCTGGGCGATCACGCACCTGCCCAAAGGGCCGGCACGCCGGGCTACCCTGGGCACGACCGACGGTTGGGCCGTCTACAAGGGCACAAAGCACCCGGATGCCTGCTGGAAGTTGCTCATGGTGCTCACCAGCCCTGACTTCCAGCAGTTCATCATGGAAGCCTGGGCGGGCATTCCCTGCCGCAAGTCCTTGCTACCCAAGTGGAAGGACACCTTGATCAAGGCCAACCCGGTGCTGGAGAATGCCAACCTGGACGCCATCCTGGAAACGCTCGATGAGGGCTACCCCATGCTCACCGAGGAGTTCAAGGTCCAGGGTGAGTCCCAGACGGCCATCGAGGCCGCCCTGCAGAAGGTGTTCCAGGAAGGCCAGACCAAGGTGGACTACTTCAAGCAGGTTGCGGACGAGGTCACCAAGATCAACCGTGGTGGCTAGCCCGGCAAGATGACAAGCAAGACGTGATGTGTAAGTGGCCTGGGGCTGGGAAGAAGCCGCGGCCGTTGCCGCTCCCAGCCCCGACCGCTTGCCCGTCACGTCTTGTGTCGCATGCTGAAACGGGGGAGGCGATGTGACTGAGGCCGTAGGGAGACTACAGCCAGTGCCGGTGCGAAAGCGCGGGCTTTCGCAACGCGCCCGCGAGGAGATCGCGGGCTACCTGTGTATTATGCCCTGGATGCTCGGCTTCCTCGTCTTCACCGCGGGGGCCATGCTCTTCTCGCTGGGGCTCGTCTTCTTCAAGACCGACCTGTTGACGGGCTTTCATTTCGTCGGTTTCGGCAACATAACGAAGATGGTGGCCGATCCGCTCTTCCAGAAGAGCCTGGTGGTGACCTCGTATTACTCCTTCGTGACTGTGCCCGTCAGCCTGGCCATCGGCCTGACGATCGCCCTGGCTCTCAACCAGGGCCTGCCGGCTCAGGGCTTCTGGCGCACCCTGTACTACCTGCCCTCGGTGACCTCGGGCATTGCCGTCTCGATGCTCTGGATGTACGTCTTCCACCCCGATGTCGGCCTGCTCAACGAGACGTTGCGGCTGGTTGGCATCCAGGGCCCGCGCTGGCTGTCGTCCGAGAAGTGGGCTGTCCCCGCGTTCATTATCATGGGCCTGTGGGGTTCGGGAGGCAGCATCCTGCTCAACCTGGCAGGCCTGCAGAGCATCCCGACGCACCTGTTCGAGGCAGCCAAGATTGATGGCGCCGGCACCTGGCGCCAGTTCTGGAACATAACTGTGCCAATGCTCTCTCCCACGATCTTCTTCAACCTTATTATGGGCATCATCGGCTCATTCCAGGTGTTCACCCAGGCGCTTGTCATGACGCAGGGTGGCCCGAACAACGCCACGCTGACCATCATGCTCTATCTGTACCGCAAGGGATTCCAGCAACTCCAGTTCGGCTACTCCAGCGCCATCGCCTGGGCTTTGTTCTGCATCATCCTGGCCCTGACGCTGCTCGTCTTCCGCAGTTCGGCCGTCTGGGTCTACTATGAGGGCGAGGTGCGGCGATGAGCGTTCCCACAGTGATGCAGCGGGCCGTGACCGGGCGGGCTGCCGTCCGCAAGCGGCACAACGTCGGCGCCGTTATCGCCAAGAAGGCCTCGCGCCTTCTGCTCCTCGTCCTGGTGGCGCTGGGGAGCGTGGTGTTCGTCACTCCCTTCGCCTGGATGGTCTCCTCATCGGTGAAGAGTACCGAGGAGGTGATGCGATTCCCGCCGGTGTGGATCCCGTCGGTGATCCACCTTGAGCATTACATTGAGCCCTGGCACAGGTTGCCCTTCTCGCTCTACTACCGCAACACGCTCATCGTGGTCGCCTTCAACCTTGTTGGCACCATCCTTTCCAGTTCGATCGTGGCCTACGGTTTCGCGCGGCTGCGCTTCCGCGGCCGCAACCTGCTCTTCCTCATCCTGCTGAGCACGATGATGCTGCCCAGCCAGGTCACCCTGGTGCCCACCTACTACCTCTTCGCCAAGCTGGGCTGGGTGAACTCGCTCAAGCCGCTGATCATCCCGGTGTACTTCGGCAGCGCTTTCAACATCTTCCTGCTGCGCCAGTTCATGATGACTGTTCCCCTGGAACTGGACGACGCCGCCAAGATTGACGGCTGCGGCTTCTTCAGCATCTACTGGCGCATCATCATGCCGCTTGCCAAGGCGGCCCTGGGCGTGATTGCCATCTTCCAGTTCACCTACGACTGGAATGACTTCTTCAACCCCCTGATCTACATCAACAGCCCGCACAACTTCACTATCGCCCTGGGCCTGCGCACCCTGCAGTCCACCTTGCTCTACACGCCGATGCAGCAGGTGATGGCCATGACCCTGGTGGCCATGACGCCGGTGCTGCTGGTGTTCATCCTCGCCCAGCGCTACTTCATCCAGGGTATCGTGATCACCGGTGTGAAGGGGTAAGGCTGGCCGACGCCCCGGGCTGCACCAGGGCTAAACTGGATACTGGAGGCTTTGCTGTGTACGTCACCCTGCTTTTCGATGTCGAAGACCTGGTGGACCCGCGCAGCGACGACACCACCCTGGCCCTGGCGCGCATCTTCGCGGAAGAGGGGGCGCCAGGCACCATGATGGTGGTGGGGGAGAAGGCCCGCCTCTGGGAACGGCGCGGCCGGCGCGACCTGATCGAGGCCATGGCGGCGCACGATGTCGGCCTGCACACCAACATGCATTCGGTCCACCCCACCGTGGCCGAATACCTGGAGGATAAGGGCTGGGACGACGGCATCGAGGAAGCCATCCGTCGGGAGCAGCCTGGGGTGGAAAGCCACAAACGCATCTTCGGCCAGGCGCCTTCCTGCTGGGGCCGCGGTGGCTCAACCTGGGGGCCGCAGGTCGCCGCGGCGCTGCCCAAGCTGGGCATCCCGGCCATGGTCTACCCTTTCACCCACCTGGCGGACCCAAGCCTGACGGTGCACTACTTCTGCAACACTCCCTGCTACTACTGGCACTTCGGCGGCTTCGACGCCACCTTTGCTGACGACGCTGCCTTCGCCCCCGTGCTTGAGCAGGTGCAGCAGCACGTGGACGATAGCAGGCGCCAGGGCGTGGCCTGGTCCAGCGTGTTCGTCTGCCATCCAGCCATGGTTCGCGCCAAGCGCTTCTGGGATGACCTCAACTATAACCACGGCGTGAATACGCCGCCGGAGCGGTGGGTCATGCCCGAGTACCGCAGCGAGGCGGAATGGGAGACGGCGAAGGGCAACCTGCGCCGCTTCGCCAGGGCCCTGGCCAACATGCCTGGCATCCAGTTGCGCACCGTGCGCCAGATGAACGCCTTGCTGCTGCCCGCCCCGCAAGCCGTCTCGCCGGCTGAGCTACAGGCGGCCGCCAGGGCGGCCATGGCGAGGGGCGATATCAACGGCGACGAATGGCCGCTCTCACCGGCCGAGCGCCTCTACCTCTGGGCGAAATGGCTGGCGAGTGGCCGCGGCAGCGGGCCCATCCCCTGGCGTTACGTCGAGGGGCCGGTTGAGGAACCCTCCAGCGGGAGCGTCGCTGGGCCTGTGGCGGTGGAGGCCGTGCTCCAGGCGGCGCGGGAGCTGAGCAACGCCGTCGAGGCTAGCGGGCGCTTGCCGGGGAGGCTCAGGCTTGGGCAGGCAGAGGTCGGCACGGGCACGCTCTACCACGCCCTGGCGGCAGCGTGCGCCCAGGACCCGGGCCAGGCGGTGACGGTGGCGCCCGGCCCGCAGGTGCCGGCCATCGGCGACGTCCTGCGGGAGGAAGTGGCCCGCTTTGTGCCCGGGTGGATGCACAAGCCCGATCTCGATGCCTCGCGGCTGGCGGCCTACACGCGCCTGCAATCCTGGACGCTGAAGCCGGCACGGCTCGCCTGAAGCCGGCGCCGCCTGCAGCCACGACAGCGGTGCTGCGCAAAACTGACCCACAAGGTCTGCAGCATGGGGCAAACAGGCCCACGCGTGATGCAACGCAACCTCTTGTAATCCCGGTTCGCATGGTTGATAATCGAAGTATTGAAACGGTCAGCCACCCGCTACGGCAAGCGATCGGGGTCGCTTTAATCCTGAGGTGCCACAGCCGGCGGTCTCGATCCACCGCGGCGGAACCGTTTCAATCCTCCTCCGGATGGGGAGCCCAGCACCGGGCTCCCCCCCACCTTCGCCAGAAAGGGTATACCGCCATTGCCTGCTGCAGGCCTGGCTACGTGAACGCAAGAACAGGGGGCGCCTGCGTAAGAGGCGCCCCTTTTTGTGTACCGAGTTGATGCGCAGAATCGCCGGTGAGCGTGCGTCCCAGGTCAGGGCGAGACGCCGATGCCGGGGATGGCGATCAGGGTCGGCAGGACGGCCTGGATGGTGGCAGCGTTGATGGCCGTCATGGTCACCCCTGGGAGTTGCACTTGCATCGAAGGGAGGGCGGTGAGCAGGGCGGAGACTGTGGCCGCCGGCAGGGTAGGCAGGTTGGGGGCCGCCAGCGTGCCAGTCGGGATTGCCGGCAGGGTGACGGGCAGGGCGGTCATCGTCCAGGCCTCGATGATGTTCGTGGGGATGGCGTAGCCGCTGGGCGGGATGACAAGCACCTGGCCCGGCGCCAGCTTGGTCGTGAGGTCCACGATGCCGTTTGCCGCAGCCAGGGCCTGCACCGTTATGCCGAGGGCGGACGAGATGCTCTCCAGCGTGTCGCCCGTTTGTACGGTGTAACTTGAGGGGAGGGGCGTGCCAATGCCGACTGTAGGCAGAGCGAGGCCAGGGGTGCTGCCGCCTGCGCCTGCCTGGCCGCTGGTGGCGCTGGGCGGCGGCGTGGCCGTGGGGGCCACGGTGGCCGTGCTCGTCGGCGGGCTGGGCGGTGGCGTGGGCGATGGCAAGGGCTGGGTTGCCGTAGGGGCGGCCGTCGGCGCTGCCGTGGCCAACTGAATGGGCGTGGCCGTGGCCTTGCTCTGGAAGGGCAGGCTGACGCCACAAGCTACCAAGGCGGTGAGCGCGAGGCTAATGACGAGCATGCGGACGAGCGACCTGTACGTCATCCTGGTCCCTCCTCTGGTATGCTGGCCGCTGTGCTTGCGGGGCCGCCAGATTGGTGCCGCTGCAGGGCAGCCAGTGCTACTGCAGCGCTCTGCCCGGGTGCCTGGTGTGCTGGCCCGCAAGCCGGCCTGCGAGCAATTATCACACAGCAGGTGCGGCTCTGTCATGTGGGATAGGTGGCAAGCGGAGCCTCGCATGTCTCTTTCGGTTGGGGATCGCCGATGGACCCTGGGAAGCGGGCGGTGAGCAATGCTGTCCGATGGGAAATTGCATCGGTGGGACCGAAAAGCAGCGGGACATAGCTCTGTCCCATGCGTATGCTAAGCTGGAGCGAAGGTGAGACATGGGCAAAGCAGGCGCGATCGCCCCTGGCGAACGTATGGATGAGAGCAAGCGGCCGGCTCGGGTTCTGGACATCATCTACGAGATCGTCTGCCTGCCGCGGCGCTGGACGCGCGCCGGGCTGGCGGCGAAGTATGAAGTATGCGAGCGCGAGATCCAGCGGGACCTGGCGATCATCCGCCATGGGCTGAAGCTGGACCTGCGGCATTGTCGCGAGGGCTACTACTTCGCCTCCATCCCGCGCCTGCCGACGATAACCTACAGCCTCTCCGAGGCGCTGGCGCTCATTCTGGCGGTGCAGGCAGGCAGCCAGTTCGGTGTGGACTCGGGCGAGCTTGTATCGGCGATCGGCCGCCTTGAGTCGGCCTTTCCGGCCGAGTTCCGGCCCTTGCTGCGGTCGCGTTCGCTGGTGAGTGTGGCTGGCGGGGCGGGGGCGGATAAGGGCACGCTTTCGCTGCTTGGGCAGGCGCTGGCCCAGAGGCGCAAGTTGCGGCTGGTTTACGCGGTGGCGAACCGGCAGGGGGAGTTGACGGAACGGGTGGTGCGGCCCTATTGCCTGCTGCCTTACGGAAGGACGTGGTACCTGGTGGCCCATTGCGAAAGCCGGGGGGCTATGCGCGTCTTCCGCGTGGAGCGCATTCGCGAACTCAGCCTGCTGAACGAGAGCTTCACGATACCCGAGGATTTCAGCCTGGAGCAGGCGATGGGTCCGGCCTGGGGGTTGATGTGGGGCGCGGCCGGGCCGGAAGAGGAAGTGCGGCTGCGCTTCGACGCCGAGGCCGGGCGCTGGCTGGGCGAGACGGAGTACCATCCATCGCAGCAGGTGGCGCAGGAAGCGGATGGCGGGGTCCTCGTGACCTTCCGCATCGGGGTGACGCCGGAGTTCGTGCGCTGGCTGCTGTTCTTCGCCGGGCATGTGGAGGTGCTGGCGCCGGAGCATCTGCGGCAGGCGGTCGCCGCCGAGCACCGGCGGGGGTGGGAGGAGAATGGGTGACGGCTCTTGCTACGGATCCTCAAGTCGGAGCGAAGGGAGCCGTAGGGACTGGCAGTCCCAAAACACGTATCTTGCAGTATTCTGCGACAAGATCGAAAGAAGCGCTCTTGCCTGAGAGAACTCCCACCAATGGGGCCGATGAATCGATGGATGGATTGCCGTTCGAGGCATGGTATAGTCGCTGCGCTGGGCGTCTACACCGGAGAACTGTGGGATGGTGAACCCGTCTGACACGATTGCCGCGATGCTGCAAAACGGATTGGCGAGGCCTTATCCTCATCAGGACAGGGTCTGTGAGCACCTGTTGGCAGGTCGCAGTGTCGTGCTCCAGGCTCCGACAGGCTCAGGCAAGACTGAGGCTGCGCTGTTGCCCTTCTTGCACGCCAGGCATTGGGGCCTGGACTTTCCGCGCAAATGCCTCTACGCGGTGCCCCTGCGGACTCTTGCAAACCAGTTTAAGGCCAGAGCTGACAAATGGGTCGCCGCCTTGGGTGATGGGTTAGCCGTGACCATCCAGACGGGAGAGCACCCTGAGGATCGCAAGTTCGAGGGCGATCTGGTATTCGCGACGATAGATCAGGTGCTCAGTTCCTTTCTAGTCAGCCCCTATTCTTTGCCGCATAGCCAAGCCAACCTGAACCTGGGTGCGATAGCTGGCTCTTACCTGGTGTTCGATGAGGTCCATCTGTTTGACCGGGAGTCCACTCTCAGTACCACCTTGGTGATGTTACGCCTTTTGGCGAATGTGTCTCCCTTCTTGCTTATGACCGCCACTCTCTCGCAAGAGATGGTGCAACACCTGGCGGATTTCCTTGGTGCCGTAGTCGTGCCCGGCAACGAACAGGAGTTGGGCTGCTACCGTAGCCTACCCTGCCAGCAGCACACACGCCGTTACCATTGGCATGACCAGCCGCTCACTGCCGAAGATGTGGCCATGTGTCACCAAGGCCGGAACCGCTCTATCGTGGTCTGCAACACAGTGGAGCGCGCCACCACCATCTATGCGGGTCTGCAGCAGCTGAGACAGAATGGCGTGCTCTCAGCGGAAACAAAGCTCATCCTGCTGCACAGCCGCTTCCTGAAAGAGGACAGGGCACGCAAGGAAGCAGAGCTTGTCGAGTGGTTCGGCAAGGACGAAGACAGACACCGGTGCAGTGCCATAGCGGTTGCCACTCAAGTAATCGAGGTAGGGCTGGACATTTCCTGTGAGGTGCTTCATAGCGACTTGGCGCCCGCGAACAGCATAGTGCAACGTGCCGGGCGTAATGCTCGCTACGAGAATGAACACGGAGACGTCCACATCTACCCAGTAGACTCCCCCGCGCCATATGTCGGTGCGGAGGAGGCATTGCTGTCTCTAACTCGTGAGGTGCTGCCTGAACTGCTGGGAAGTGAGGGAAAGGTCTTAGGCTTCAACGACGAACTGGAGTTGGTTAACCGCGTTCATGCCGAGCGAGACCGCAAGGACATCCACGAGGACTTTGCCCTCACTTGGGTTTCGCAGAAAGAGGAGATGGAGGCGGTGATGGATGGCCATCAGCCAGGAGGGCGACTGGTCCGAGCTATTGACTCGCGCCTGCTGCTGATACACCCGGAGCCGTCAGAAGTAGCTGAGGCGCCTTTCGCTTATGAGGGGTTTGGCTTGCACCCCAGCGTGCTGTACGGCGCTGTGAAGGGCTGGCTGGAGCGAGGAGCAACGCTTGGTCTCGACTGGAGTGTGCAAGCCCTTCAGGAGTATCCGGAGACTGACAGCGAAGGACCACGGTTCCAGGCTTATCCTGTGCACGGGGCCGAGGATCTGAAGGGCGCTTTCGTGGCCCTGGTGAACCCAGCACTAGCCGGTTACGATCCCGAACTGGGGCTGATGTTGCAACAGGGAAATGGTTTCGCATGCCGCCGCAGAGAACAGAAAGAGCGGGACGTGGCGGTCAGGCGCTACCGCATGGAGACCTATCAAGAGCATGTAGCTGCCACTTTGCTTTGCTTTGAGCAGCAAGTCTGGCCAGGGTTAGCGGGCACGGCAACGCGAGTGGAGCGGGCCCTGGGTTGGCCGACGGGGATGCTAAGGCGAGTATCCGCGTTGGCAGTAGCACTGCACGATACCGGCAAGCTCAGCAGCGAGTGGCAAGGGGTCGCCAAGAGGTACATGGCAATGCTTGGCCAGCCCGTTGCTGACGGCGTATTGCTGGCACACACGGAGTACGATGATGGCGACGAGCGATGCCGGAAGTTGCAGCATCGGGCGGGCAAGCGACCGCCCCACGCCTGCGAAGGTGCCTATCTCGCCCTGGGGATCCTGATGCAAGCGCTAGGCGGGGAGCAGGATCCGGCTCGAGCTGCCTTCAGCGCCATTGCTCGGCACCACTCTGCCTTCAGCAGCAGTGTGCAGGAGGTGCGCGCTGAGCGTGGAGCGCAGGGAGCGATTGCCCGCGCCCTGGCCCTCGCTGGGGTAGTCGAAGCTGGAACACTGTCGCAGAGGCTGATTCCCAAGACAGCGGCCCGAGATCTCGCGGCTATGGAAGATGGACCATTGGTGTGGGCGCGTGAAGGTGCCTTGCTACTGGCCTACGGTGTGATAGTGCGAGCTGTACGTCTCTCGGACCAGATGGGAACGGCGATGCATTCCGGGGAGGTGGAAGCTAATGCGGTGGACTAGACTCTATGTAGACAAGGCTGATGGCACTTTCGCTGACGCCTTGGTGACCTTCGGATTAGCCGAGGTGGCGCGGCACGTGTTCGAGCACCTTGGTTTCTCTCCCGATGGTATCCGTATTCGCGATGAGGGCGTCTGCTATACCCTCGCGCTCTCACCGGCTTTGGATGAGTCGGACCTGGGTCGTTGCCCTTTCTTCATGCCCGTGAGCTTTCTGCGCACAGCTAAGAATGTAGAACAACTGCCTTCTGGCCTCAGCGGCAAAGTGGTAATTGACTACGAAAAAGAGCGCGATAGGCGGACTGGGTACCTGCAATTGCGCGAGCGGTACTCGCAGGAGGCCAAGAAGGCGCAGCAGCGCCTGGAGGAGCACCCTTTGTTTGCCGCCTTGCAAGCTCAAACCCCTCACCGTGATTGGGATACGCTGCGGGCGATCAACCCGGAGGCTCTTGCCGGCTACAACAACTTACTGCTGAAGTGGTGGCAGGCAGGGCAATCCGGGAGCTTTCCACAACTGCTCTCCCTGCTGCTGCAGACTTTCGCAACTACGCCCAATGATGTGGAGCACGCCCAGGAGTTGTGGCGTGCTTTGGCGAAGAACGCCGGACTGGACGAGAGCGGTGACGCCACCAGCCTACAGCTGTATAACCCCTCCAAGGGCAAAGGGCAGAATCGCCCCAAATCCGATGCGCTCAAGATGGATAATCTCAAGGACTTCTGGCTGGCGGAGTTCTTGAAGGCTGTCGGGTTCTACCAGGGGGCTCTGACCAAGGTGCTGAGCGGGCGTGGTCAGCCAGCTCGTAGCAACGACCGGAAGACCTACGTGGTTAGCCCGAACGACATGCGCTACAGCGACCTGGGCAGAGTGATAAGCAGTTTCAAAGATAAGATGGTTCGAAGTGAGACGGCCCGCCGTCTTGATGTACTGGCTGCCCTGCGCTTCACTGTTGCCCTGCTTGAGCGGGCTACGGAACCGGATGGGGCCGATGTACTGCAAACGCTGCTGGGCAACACGCCGCGCCGGGCTGTCTCCGGCTTCCAAAGTGCCTCGTATAAGGATCTGGGGCAGGGTAAGGCGACAATCAACATCTCGTTCATCAACTTGCCCGGATGGGCTAGGCTTACGGGCAGAGAGAGCGCCAGGGACTATTTGGCAGCACTGTCAGAGCATGAGGGCATCATCAGGCAGTTTCAGGAGGATAGAGGGGAGGATGTCGAGCTTCTGGGCCTGTATCGAGACTTCATGTCCGGCAACGATTTGTGGCCTTTTCTGGCTTTCACCGCTGGCTACTCTGGCTGGCTTATCTCCCAGCGAGAGCAGCGGAACCGTGGCAGGCAGTTCACTACTGATAACCTTGGGAGGTTGTTCATGAACGTGGAGCCGGCACTCAAAGACATCATCGAGTCGGAGGGCTTTCGGAACGTCGCCTACGCCATTCGTCAAGCTACCGTCATCGCCCAGTACCGGAAGAAGCAGGGAGACAGGCGCTATGATGTGTTCTATGGCCTGGGCCAGCGTCTGGTGCGCCAGACGTACAAGAGGGAGGCGTTCGTCGCCGAGTTGATGGACTTCGTACGCGCCTACAACACTGAAAACGCTCAGGTGATGGAGAATCGCCAAGGCCCCTACCGCCGCAGCGTGCGCACCACTGACTTGGACGAGATTGTTGAGCTCATAGACCGCTTCGGGTGCCAACTAGTGGGCAACATGCTCGTCGCCTACGGCTACGCTCGCGAGCCTTTCGAGCAAGAACCGCAGGCCGACCAAGAAGCTGAGGAAAACACTGACGATACGTCAGAGCAGAACTAGCACGAGCAAGGCAAAAGCTCAGGAGGACATACCATGAAGCAAGCGTACGCTATCTCCCTAAGTGGTCGGGTCACTCTCAACTTGCACAGCCTCAATAATGAAGGCGGTGAGGGCAACCAGATCAGCACTCGCATGGTCAACATCATCCGCGAGAACGGTGAACTTGCCAACGTCAACGCGGTCTCCGGCGACATGCTCAAGCACATTCAGGCTGAGCATCTCTTCCATCTGGCAACTGATGGCCGTGACCTTCCTCTCTGTGCCGGCTGCCGCCTATTCAACGCCAATCGTATCAGCGCCGACAATGGTTACCTGGGCTCGATCAAGGGAATGACGGACGCTCAGGCGATTGACCTGATGTTGGAAAGGTGCGCGATGGACGATATCGAGGGCAACCTGGTGACCGCTGACCGCTCACTGCCGCGCAAGTCTATACTGGAGTTCGGCTGGGTAGTTGCCTTGCCGGAGGCGAGCAGCACCGACAGCTATTTCCACGTGAAGTATGCGTCGGAGCGGAGTGAGGAGGCGCGAAAGGCCGATGCTGCTGAGGAGCAGCGCAAAGCTAACCTGCAACAAAACATATTCCATCGTCCCGCGAGTTCCGGCATCTACGCCGTTGTAGCCAATCTCGAGACGGCTCGCATCGGCTACAACGACATAAGCCAGCAATACGCAATCAGCGATGACCAGAGGGCTCTGCGTTACAGGGCGCTGCTGGAGAGTGTCCTTTACACTTTCATCGAGCCGGCTGGCGCCATGCGATCCACCCAGAACCCACACATCCTCGGCTTCGAGGGCATCGTCACGGTCAGCAAGGGAGCAGTACCTGCGCCTACCGTCAGCCCGCTGAAGCACGATTACCACAAGCAACTCGCCGCCATAATTCAAGCGCTCGAACCATTGCAGCCAGGCCGAGTTGAGATGCACGCTTTTGCAGACCTGGCCGAGTTCACCTCTGTCATGACGCACCTCATCCAGGAGAGCGAGCCCTTCAAGGTACAGCACAGGAGGGAGTGATGTGGGTAGCGGCAGAGTATGAGGCTACCTCCCTGTTCAGCCTGAAGTCGCCCATGGCGACGTCTTCCGGCGCAAAATCGTTGTTGGTGCCTACCCCTTTCGCCGTGAAGATGGCGCTGTTGGACTGCGTTTGCCGGACCGAGGGGGCTGAGGCTGGACGAGCTGCATGGGAGTGGTTACGGAGCCTACGCATGGCAATTAGGCCTGCCCGCTATGCCGTAGTGAGCAACGTATTCGCCAAGATCCTGAAGCCTCGCCGTGGGGAACCCGCTGAGGGCAGCGCTGACCAGGGACCGTATCAGCGGACCATTGCCTATAGAGAGTATGTTCAATTGGTTGGGCCGCTTGGTATTGCGCTGGGCGGCGACGGTGGGCAAGGATTTGCGGACTCTCTGGTGCGCTGGATGGCGGGTATCAGTTATCTGGGCAAGCGAGGGAGCTTCGTCCAGGTGTGCGGCGTGCCCAGCACCGAGGAAACGCTTCCGACGGGATTCGTCGAGGTTCGGCACGGCTTAGCCGAAGAATTCCCTCTTCAGGGAGTACTTCAGATGCTAGACGAGTGCGACCCGAAGCTTACGTTTGACCACGTGAGCATCTACTCCGAAAAAGCGCTACGGCGAGGCAAGGACAGGCTCTTCTGCCATACAGTGCTCCCGTACAGGGTGCTTTCGTCCAGCCGAGGGTATACCGCATACGAGCGAATTGACGATCGGGAAACTGCAGAAGGCGTACGTGTGTAATCTCCACGTCCACCTCCTCCACATCGCCTGCCAGGCACGGGAGCCGATCCGCCTCTCCGAGCACAAGGGCTCGGCCATTCGCGGCGCCCTCTTCGAGGCCCTGCGCGGGCCGGAGCGCCCCTCAGCCGAGGGCTGGAGCGGCTTCTGCGCCAACAAGGCCGCCCCGAGTTGCCGCGAGTGCCCCGTCAGCGGCGTTTGCCCGGTCATCCGCCTGGTCTCCACCCTGGACGAGGCTGCCACCTACGGCCACGAAGCGCCCAGGCCCTATGTGATCAACCCACCGCTGGATGGCCAGCGCGGCTACAGCGCCGGCGACCGCTTCGCCTTCGACCTCCTGCTCGTGGGCGACGCGGCCAGCCTTTTCCCCTACGTCGTCCTGGCTCTGGACCGGCTGGAGCACGAGGGCCTGGGCGGCAAGGTTGAACAGGCCGATGGCCGCTACCGCCGCGGCCGCGCCAGCATCCTGAACATCGAATCGGTTCACCCGCTTCGGGGGGAGAGAGCGCCTGTCCTGCGCCAGGGCAGCCGCACCGTTCAGGTGCCCTCTCTCCCTATCACCCACGAGGATGTGCTCGCCGCTGCAGAGCGTTTGCCGGCGAGCGGTTCCCTTCGCCTGCGCTTCCTCACGCCGATGCGCCTCATCGAGCAGGGGCAACTGCTGCACGAGCCGCGCTTCGGCCCCCTGCTGCAGCGCCTGGCCGAGCGCTTGAGGAGCCTGTCTCAGACGTGCGCCGGTGAGCCGCTGCCACTGGACGTGCGCGAGTTGCGGCGCCTCGGTGATGCCGTCACGCTCCTGCAGGATAGCACACGCTGGCTCGACCTCAGCGGCTACAGCACTCGCCTCGGCCGCTCCCAGCGTATTGGCGGGCTGGTGGGTGAGGCCACCTATAGAGCCGAGGATTGGCGGCCCATTTCGCCTTGGCTGGTTTGGGGCACGATCCTGCACGTGGGGAAGAATGCCGTCAAGGGCGACGGCTGGTTTGAGATCCGCCCGTAACTGCCGCCGTTCGCCCTCTCGCTGGAGGCGAGCATGCCCATCATCCGCGAGCTGGTCGTAGACCAATACGGCGCTCACCTGACCCGGCACAGTGAACGCCTGGTGCTCAGCCAGAAGGGCAACAAGCTGCTGGAGGCGCCGCTCATGCACCTGGAGTGCGTGCTCGTCGCCTCCCCCGGCGTCAGCGTGTCGGCCTCCGCCATCGCTGCCTGTTGCGAACACGGCATCCCCGTCCACTTCATCACCGAGCTTGGCGAGCCCTACGCTGCTCTCTACTCCGCCGGCCTCACCGGTACTGTCCTCACCCGGCGCGCCCAACTCGCCGCTTACGGCGATGGCCGCGGCCTGGCTCTCGCCATGAGCATGGGCAGGGGCAAACTGCTCAACCAGGCCGGGCTCTTGCGCTATGCCGCCAAGTACCGCAAGGAGACCAGCCCTGCCCTGCACCAGCAGCTTATCGAGCTATCGGAACTTGTGGAGGACCACACACGCGAACTGGAGCGGCTGGCCGGCCAATGTCCGGCTGCGGACCAGGTGCAGGCCCTGGACGACTACCGCTCTCAGTTGCTCTCCATCGAGGGCCGTGCCGCCAAGTATTACTGGGATGGTGTCGGCATCCTCATCGAGGCCAAGTGGCGATGGCCCGGGCGGCAGGGGCGGGGCGCCAGTGACCCCGTCAACTGCTGCCTGAACTACTGCTACGGCATCCTCTACGGCCAGGTGGAGCGCGCTCTCGTGCTTGCCGGGCTGGACCCTTACGGCGGCTTCCTGCACGCTGACCGTCCCGGAAAGCCTTCCCTTGTCCTCGACGCCATCGAGGAGTTCCGCCAGCCAGCCGTGGACCGCACGGTGCTGGCCGTGCTCAACCGGGGCCAGAGCATCGCCCAGGGGGATGATGGGCTGCTGGACCAGGCCACCCGCCATACCCTGGCCGAGGCCGTGCTCAAGCGCCTGGCGACGGAGACCGAGTATGCCGACAAGCGCTTCCAGCTTGGCTCCGTCATCCAGAGCCAGGCTCGCCGCGTCGCCTCCTACCTTCGCGGCGAACAGGAGGTGTATCAGCCTTTCGTTCAGAAATGGTAAGCGCCAGGCTCTCCCACCTGGCGCAAAAGGAGGACCTATTGCCAAGCCTTACACTCACTCTCGAGACGGTCACCCCGCTCTTCCTCGCCGGTGCTGACCCGCGGGGCGCACCCGAACTGCGGCC
>DAOTVV010000255.1:0-2897 GCA_034436255.1 Anaerolineae bacterium | reverse complement strand
AGGCATACCTTGTCCCCCTTGTGCCCCGGGTGCAACGGCGCCAGCTTAGCACGCCGGTTGCCACAAGGCCAAAACAGCGAGCAGGTGCTTGCCGCACCAATAGAGCCCGGGACCAAGCGAAAGGGCCGGGCCTTTCCCGAGCTGAGCCATTGGCGACCGCATTGGCGCCGGTGCCACTCTTCTGCTGACTGACTGCGCTTGCTCGGCCGCAGGAGACAGCGGACGAAACAGCTGCCATGGCTCGCAGACACCGGGAAGAGGACTCAAGCGCTTGGGAGTGAGCGGGTGAGGACAGCCGGGCCGAGGAGGGCCCAGAGGGCAAAACTGGCAGCGACGACCGCCAGCGCCGTTGCCAGACCGGCATAGACCGGGCGCCCCCAGCGCCGAACCGGCGAAGCCGGATCGGTTGTCTCGCACCTTGGGCCCAGGCACGCCAGCAGGCCTATCGCGAGGTAGGACGTGAGCAGGGACGAGCCGCCGTAGCTTACGAAAGGCAGCGTCACCCCGGTGAGTGGCAAGAGGGACAGGGTGCCGGCGCTGATAATGACAGCCTGGCCGATCAATAGGGACGATATGCCGAGATGAGCCAGAGACTCGAAACGCCTCGTGCAGCGCGCTGCACTGCGCGCGATGCGCCACAGGAGAAGGCCGAAGAGGGCGAACACGAGCAGGGTGCCGGCCAGCCCAAGCCGCTCCCCGACGGCAGAGAGGATTAGGTCGGTATGTGAGGCCGGTACATGCAAGGTATCGCTGGCCGCCAGGCCCTTGCCCCACAGACCGCCGGCGGCAATGGCTCGCAGGGACTGGACGATCTGGTACGACTTGCCGAGTGGATCGCGAAACGGATGGAGCCAGTCTTCGAGCCGGAGCCGTGCCCTTGGCACCAGAGCAAAAGTGCCAGCGGCTACCACTGCCGCAACCAGCAAGCCAACCATGAGGCGGCGGCGGTTGCCGCGCGCCGCGAGCAATATCGTGCCGCTGACAGCGGCAGCAATCGCGGCCGAGCCCAGGTCACTCTGTGCTACCATCGCCAACACGGCGGCTGCCGGGGGCAGCAGCCCCCAGCCAATCAACCGCTCATCGTCGGCGCTCTGACCGAGTTGCCAGGCCAGTAGCAGTGCCAGCGCCAGTTTTAGCAGTTCCGCCGGCTGGAAATAGAACGAGCCAACGGCCAGCCACTGCTTGGGCCCGACCCCTTCCGGGTTCGTGCCGACCACGAATGTGAGTAGGAACAGAACCATCGCAAGAGCGAAGCTGAGGAAGGGCCAGCGCCGTGGCCAGGTGGACACCTGAGGGAGGGCGGTGACAACGGCATATGTCGCCAGAGCCAGGAAGGACCAGGCGCACTGCAGCCTGGCGAAACTCGGTGCCACGACAGACAGCACGTGCAGCCCAATCAGGTTCAGGCCAAGGCCGGCCGGCAAGGTAACATCCTGCCAGGCGTGCCTCACTGCGGCTGCAGTCATTCCCACGAGAGGGACACACACCAGGAGCAGGGCCAGGTCTACAGCGATGACGCCCCTTCGCAATAGGCTGAAGCTGACGGCGGCCGAAGCGGCGAACTCCAGGGCAAGGAGCCCCGCGCCAGCAGAGACACGGCCGGCACTTGCAGCCGTCAACCTCAGGAACGAGGTAAGTACCGGTCTAGAAGCAGCGATAGTTCATGCCTTCTCGTCACCGGGATGTGACGCGGGTCGGTGACGATCGCATTGCGCAGGGCATCCTTGCAGCCACAGGTACGCTGCAAAGGGAAGCGACCTGCCACTTTGGTGATGGCGCGCTTAGCCAGGTCCGTGTTGGCCTGGAGGTTGGCGAGGACGGCCTCAAGGCTCACCGGTTCGCCGACGTCGCGCCAGACATCGTAATCCGTGACATGTGCCATGACGGCATAGCATATCTCAGCCTCACGTGCCAGCTGTGCCTCCGGGCAAGCGGTCATGCCGATGATGTCTGCGCCCCAACCACGGAACATCGCTGACTCCGCTTTGGTGCTGAAGCGCGGGCCTTCGATAGTTATGAACGTCCCACCGGTGTGCACCGAACCGCCGGCTTCCAGCACAGCCTGCGCCAGTACCTGGCTGAACTCGCTGCAGAAGGGCTCAGCGAAGCCGATGTGCGCCACGATGCCGTCCCCGAAGAAAGTATTCCTGCGCCCGGATCGAGTGAAGTCAATCAGCTGGTCGGGTACGACCACGTCCCTTGGGTGCATCTCCTCGCGCAAGGAGCCGCAGGCGCTGACTGAGATGATGTGAGTCACGCCAAGCATTTTCATTGCCCAGATGTTGGCCCGCGAGTTGAGCTCAGAGGGCGCTATGAAGTGACCTCTGCCGTGGCGCGGCAGGAAGGCCACCCGTGTGGATCCGATCGAGCCGAGAGTGATGCTATCGGACGGGCTGCCGAAAGGCGTATCCAGCTTTACCTCGGTCACATTCTGCAGCCCCTCAATGCTGTAAAGCCCGCTGCCGCCGATCACGCCAAGTTGTGCTTCAGCCATTGTCCAAGCGCTCCCATGAATAGCGTTTCGCGGCGAATGGGCACGACGACGGGGCACCGACGTCAACAGACTCGCCATCCGCCACCCCGGCATTGTAGGCGTGGTGGCGCTGGATCGCCAAACCGCCCAAGGTATCGAGGTAGGCCGGCAGCAGCGCAACCCGCCGCCGACCAACGCTGGAAACGTTAGGCGCCGCCGTCTCACCCTCGCGCCATGAGGCAACTGGTCCGATACGGGGGTCGTTGCTTCCTGGGCGGAGTTCGGGCGATCGCTATCGTGGGCTGGCACGCGTGCCGGTCCGATTGTAAGATTGGACGTCGAGGAGGAGATGGCTTGGCAGGCGAACAGACACCGGCGGGTGAGCCGCGTCGCCGTTTCGTCAACCGCAGCGAAGCGGAATTCG
>DAOTVV010000254.1:0-11052 GCA_034436255.1 Anaerolineae bacterium | reverse complement strand
CGGCCGGCGCTCACGCCGATCGAATAGCCGCCAAAGCCGGCAGCGGCGGCTACGACGATGACGACAACGGCGGCAACTGCAATCCACTTTGCCTTCATAGAGTATGCTCCTGATTCTCCTCGTGTTTGGTCGAGCGATACGGTCAGTTCCACGCTCTCACACCAGCCAGCTACTCGTAGTGCAGGGCGTCTATCGGGTTGAGGGCGCTGGCCCGGAAAGCGGGATAGATGCCGAAGAACAGGCCGATGGCGATGGCAGAGAGCGTCGCCAGCAGCACCGAACTGAGCGTGACCACCGAATGCAGCGACAGCCCGGTCATCGGCAGGCTCGAGATCAGGCGGGCGACGCCGATGCCGAGCAGTATGCCGACCAGGCCGCCGAGAACACTCAGGATGGTGGCTTCGGTCAGGAACTGGTTGAGCACGTCGCGACGCGTCGCGCCCACCGCCTTGCGGATGCCTATCTCACGCGTGCGCTCGGTGACCGAGACGAGCATGATGTTCATGATGCCGATGCCTCCCACCAGGAGCGAGATGCCCGCCACGGCTCCGAGGAAGACGGTGAGCACGCCGGAGACCTGGCTCGCTGTGGCCAGCAGGTCTTGCTGGCTGCGGATGGTGAAATCATCCTGGTAGCGGATGTGGTGTCGCTGCTCCAGGATCGCCGTGATCTGTTGCGTGGCGGCATCCATATCTTTAGCGGAAACCGCCTGGACACTGATCATGCTGACCACGTTGCCGCCCTGGAAGCGGCCGCGCTGCAGCCGGGCCATGGCCGTAGTGATCGGGACGAACACCTGATCGTCGGCATTGCCGAAACCGGAGCCACCTTTGGGCTGCAGCACGCCCACGACCTTGAAGCTGATGTTGTTAATGCGGATCACCTGGCCTACCGGCTCCTGGCCGTCGGTGAAGAGGGCGCTCGCCACCTGGGGGCCGAGCACGGCCACGAGCGAGCGCGAGTCCACATTGGCCTGGGTGATGAAGTCTCCGTCCTGGACGGGGCTGTTGCGCACCTGCTCGTAAGCTGGCGTCACGCCGACGACGCGGGCGTTGGTGTTGTTGCCCTGGTAGACGATCTGGCCGAAAGTATCCAGTTCCGGCGCAACGGCAGCTACGGCTGGGGCGTTCTGCGGGTCAAGCAGAGCGTTCGCGTCCTCCAACGTGAGAGTCTGTTGTGTTCCCGCTTCCTGCCTGACGCCGTTGACGGTAGCAGCGCCCGGGGAGACGAAGAGCAAGTTGCTGCCCATGCTGCCGATCTGCTTGTCTATCGCCTGGCTCGCCCCCTGGCCGATGCCCATGAGCGAGATGACGGCGGCGACGCCGATTATGATGCCCAGCATGGTGAGGGCAGAACGTAACTTGTTGCCGGACAGGCTGTACAGGGCTGTGCGGATGCTTTCCAAAGTATCCATGGCCAACCTCCGCCTAGGGCGTTCTCTCTTGGCCGCTGGCAGGCGCCGCAGAGGCCGCCATTTCCAGCGGGTTAGCGACGGGCTCGGGCGCGCCGTCGCCCACGATCTGCCCATCGAATATGCGCACGACGCGCTGGCAGTAAGCGGCGATGCGCGGGTCGTGCGTCACCATGACGATGGTCATGCCCTGGTCGTGCAGTTCGCGCATGATGGTCATGATCTCGGCGCCGGACTTAGAGTCCAGGTTACCGGTGGGCTCATCGGCCAGGATGATGCTGGGGTCGTTGATGAGGGCGCGGGCGATGGCAACGCGCTGCTGTTGGCCGCCAGATAGTTCGTAGGGGCGGTGGTTGAGGCGGTCGCCGAGGCCGACGCGCTGGAGGGCCTTGATGGCGCGCTCCTGGCGGTTTGGGGCGTGGGCGTAGACGAGTGGCAGTTCGACGTTCATGAGGGCGGTGGCGCGCGGCAGGAGGTTATAGGTCTGGAAGACGAAGCCGATCTTGCGGTTACGCACGGCTGCCAGTTCCCGTTCGCTCATGCGGGCGACCTCCTCGCCATCGAGCTGGTAGGAGCCCGAGGTAGGCTGGTCCAGGCAACCCATGATGTTCATGAGTGTGGATTTGCCCGAGCCGGAGGGGCCCATGATCGCCACCCACTCGCCGGCGGCGATATCGAGGGAGACGCCTCTGAGGGCGTTCACCTCGACACTGCCCAGACGGTACACTTTGGTGATGTCTTTCATCGTGATTACGTTAGGCGCGCTCATATCAGCCACCTCGGATCACGACCCCGCCGAACCCACCGCCGATGCCACCGACGCGCGGCGCTGTCGTCGTCGGCGTGGAGAGGAGCACGGTGTCGCCTTCCTTCAGGCCGCTGGTGATCTCTGTCTGTGTGTCGTTGCTCAGCCCGACCGTCACCGGCACCTGGATGACGTTGCCCTCGAAGAGCACGTTCACATAGTGCTGCCGGCCTTGGGTGTGGACAGCGCGATTGGGTAGGACGAGCACGTTATCGTGCTCCGCCGTGACCACACTGACGCTGGCGGACATGCCCGTCTTCACGCTTGCGGGTGGGTTGGTGAGAGAGACGGTGACGGGGTAAGTGACGACACCCTGGCTGATGACGCCGGCTGGGGCGATTTGAGTGACCTTCCCCTGCAGTGTCAGGTTGGGCAGAGCATCGAGCGTCACCTGAGCCGTCTGCCCCAGCTTGATGCTTGGGACGTCGGTCTCCGCTTCGCTCACCACGATCTCGAGATGGGCCAGGTCCTGTATCTCGATGGCAGCAGTACCCGAGCCAGCCGTCTGGCCGACGCTGATGTTGACGGCGGTGATGACGCCATCGAAGGGGGCGACGATCTGGGCGTGTTGCAGCGCCAGCTGCGCTTGCTTGACGGCGATCTGCGCCTGCTCGACGCCGGCCTGAGCGATGGCGAGCGTGGCTTGGTCCGGCCCGGCAAGCAGCTTCTCCAGGTTGTTCTGGGCCTGGGCGACCTGGGCCTGGGCGGCGGTGAGGTCGTCCTGGCTGACGGGGGTGAGCAGTTTGTCGAGGTTGGCCTGAGCCTGATCAAGCTGCGCCTTGGCCTGCTGGACTTTGCTATCGGAGTCCACATTGGCCGTCTTCGCCAGGGCTTCGTAGTTGGCCAGGGCCTGCTGATAGTCCACCTGGGCGTTCTGGTAGGCGGCCAGGGCGGAAGTATCGGTGGCGTTCTTCTGGATGGCGTCGGCGTAGTTGACCTCGGCCTGGTTGAGAGCGATCTCAGCCTTCTGTAAGGCGGCCGCCGCGGCCTGGAGTTGGCTGTTGCCACTGGCGGCATCGGCGATGGCCGAGTTATAGGCTGCCTGGGCGCTGGCGACGGCGGCTCGGGCAGCGGCGATGTCGCTCTGAGTGGCGCCACCTGTGGCCACCTTGTTGTAGTTGGCCTGGGCCGCCTGCAGAGCGGCGCGAGCATTGGCGATGTCCTGTGGCGTGGCGGGCGATTGCGTCTGCGTCAGTTTGTTCTGGGCTATCTTCAGGTTGACCTGAGCGTTCTCCAGTTGGAGCTCCAGGTCATCCGTGTCAAGCTCAGCCAGCACCTGGCCAGCCTTCACCTGATCCCCAACCTGCACATTGACCTTGGTGACCGTGCCGCTGGTGCCGAAGCTCAGGCTCGCCTGCTGGTGCGGGGTGACATTGCCGGCCCCGTTCACCGTGGCGGCGATGGAGCCGATCTGAACCGTAGCGGTAGGCGCCGCGGCAGCGGCGGCGCGTTTGGGCCTGAATATCAGGTAGGCTCCGATGCCAAGTATGATGACGACGAGCACGACTAGCGGGATGACGAGGCGCCGTTTCATTGGCGATTACCTCCAGGAACGAGAGTCCAGCGCTAATGGGTGCACTGCTCTTCTCTTCGTCGGCGAAAGATGCGCCATCATATTACACCCATCCGTATAATCCCTATCTATGAAATCACACACACTTGCATATAGAGTTGATAACGATCCGCTGCCAGGCGAAGCCAGCCAGACGGGATGGTTCACCCGCGAATTATGCGACGGGATAATGTAAAAGATGAGGAGAGATTGTGGAGACTATATGGAGTCAGGCGCCCAGGCCGCGGCAAACGCACTTGCCTGCCGGGCGTGGGCGCCCTCTAGAACGGTGGCGTGAGTAGGTGCGGGCGGCTACTTCTGACCAGGCTCGCCCAGGAGACGACGCAGGCTTGAGGCCAGGCTGGCATTGCCGGGGCGATCGCCGGAGATGGAACGCCGCGGCAAGGCGCTCAGGCGCTGGCGCAGAGTGTCCAGCCCGGGAGTGTCGCTCGCGGGCAACTCGATCTGGCCCCAGGCCGGCGAGGCTGAATCGGGGTCATTGAAGACCGCCTCCACAAAGCACTGGCTGGCGGCGCGCTTGTCACCCTTGGCTTTCAGAGCCTCGCCCACTTTGGTCCAGGCCTTGTTGCGGTCCGCTGCCGGCAGGTCCTTGAGCAGCTTGCTCAGGCCAGCGTAATCCGGCTTGTCCTTGGGGACCTCGCTGGCGACGAAGGCGGCGGCGATCGCCTCCCAACCCTCGGCGTTGCGCGCCCAAGCGGGCTTCAACAATCCAAACAGCGGCATAGCCCTCCCTCCTTTGCGGCTCGGGGTTCGGACACTCGATGGCCACGACGAGCGTGAGATGGCCCTTGTGGGCCAGTGTATGCTTGGGATTTCGGCAGCCACATGATAGCAGGCCCGGGCGGATGAGGCCAGCGGACGGGCCGGATGAGGCCGGCCACCGCTGAGCGGGCACGCGCCGGCCAAAGTGGCGGAAATGCCGGCTGGCCCTACCTCGGAATATACCCCCGCCGGATCAAGGGCAGGACGACGTTATACCCGGCCTCGGTAATGCTGACGCGATCTGCCCAAGCCAGTGTTGGTCCATCAGCCGAGGACTGGTAGACGTTGAAGACCAGGCGCACGCGCATGCCCATCCAGGGGCTGAGGTCGAAGCTGGCCAGCTTCCAGTCCGTGGTCTCCCAGGCGGTTCGAGGTTTGATGAGGTAGTTGGCCGTCTGTGAGCCGTCGGGGTTTTCGGCAATCACGATTGCCTCGAACCAGCCATTGTTCGGGTCCGTCTCAGCGTTCTGGATGCGGTAGTAGAAGCGCAGTGTCGGGTGCTGCAAGGCCGGCTCGATGGTCAGTTCCTGGCTTATGGTAGAGTTGCCGGCTTGAGGGCTATCGCTGAGCGTTGGGTCGGGGCGGAAGTTGGCGCCCAGTTCCAGACACTTGCCATTCGGGCACTGGTCGCTGATAACGGGGGGCGTGCTGCCGCCGGTCTGCCAGCCGTCCAGGCCGCTCTCGAAGCTGCCGTTGTAGACCAAGTCAACCAGGGCGAAGGGCGCCGCGTTCTCTACCAGGATATAGGGCAGGCCGCCGATCATGTACTCGCTGGAATTGGGCAGGTTCTGGTTGGTGGCGGCCGGCAGGCGCAGGCTGTAATAGCCGTTTGCCGGCTGCAGAGTGGTAGCGTTGCCGTATATGTCCAGCAAGGTGGCGCTCGCCGCCGAGGCCGGGATGTGGGCATCCACCGCGTGACCTTGGGTGGCCCACATGACGATCAGGCGCTGGCCCGTGCCCTTGCTGTAGAAGGCGATGAACTCCGTATCGTTGTTCGGCGTCTGACGCCACAGCGGTGTCGCATCGCGGAAGCGCTGCGCCATCACCTGGTAAGCGCGGAAGGCCGGCCGAGCCGCCGTGTTGGAGGGCGAGCAGACAGCCGTCGGCGGGTTGCGGAAGAGGCCCCAGGCATCGCCGGGCCCATTGCCGCAGTCGTCGTGCAACTGGAAGTGGAAGACCTCCTGGGCGCCGGCGTAGAGGGAATAGGCGAAGGACTGGATGACGTAGGCGGCCTGTTCCTCCGTAGTGGCGCGGTAGGGGCTCTTGGGGTCGTTGGTGGGGCCCGGGTAGTCGTTCCAGACTGGCACGCCCAGTTCCGTCACCCAGAGGGGCTTGCTCAGGCCGTGCTGGGCGAGCAACTGGCGGTCGGTCTGGAGGAAGCCGAGGATCTCGGTGCTGCGGCTGTAGCCATGTTGAGCGAGGACGTCGAAATAGCGGCCGTAGGCGGCGCCGCTCGGGTCGGTGTCCATGATGCTGAGCAGGCTAGCAAGCCAGGGGCCTGGGCTGGGCCAGTTGGCCAGCCCGCCGAGAACGACGGTGCAGCCTGGGTCGGCCTGCTTGGCAGCCAGATACGCCACCTTCAGCAGGCGGTAGTACTGGCTGACCGTGCCGGACCAGAAAAAGGTCATGTTGGGTTCGTTCCAGATTTCCCAATGCGAGACGCCTGCACCCGCCGGCCAACCTGCCTCGGTGGCGAGGCTGCCGCCTGGCTTGTAGCGCTGCACAGTGCGGTAGACGAAATTGGCCCAGGGGTTGCCCGGGTTGATCGCCTTGCCAGGCGCCGGGGTGTCCGTGCCGTCGGCGAATACCGGGTTGTCCAGGCCGGCGGGGGCGCTGTTGGCGCTGGTGGCCACGAGGTCCTGGGCACGCAGTTCGCCTGCGGCCAGCATGATCTGGGGCTTCTCGCCCACCTGTGGACCCGGGCCGGTGTAGCTGGCCGTGGCGAACTGGTTGGGCGTCCCCATGAGGATGGCCAGGGTGCGGAAGCCTTTGGCGACATCTCCGGCGATGGCTGCATCGGCGTTGGACCAGTCGAACTGGCCGGGGCTCTTCTCGATGTTCTGCCAGTAGAGCGGGAAGCGGTCCCAACTGGCGCCGGTCGAGATGGCACGGCTGTAACGGGCGTCGTCAGCGCGCTCCTCAGCGGAGGTGACGAAGCAGAGGCCGAAACGTGGGTTGCTTGTGTCGCCACTGACCGTCAGGCCCTGGGCGGCGAGCCGCTCTGGGACCTTCCAGAGGAAAGATCCCAGAGCGGCAAGGATGAGGAAAATGGGAATGGGTAGTAGTCGTATAAGGTACCGGCCGGAGCCGCGACGGCGGTTGACCTGAGCGCGGTCGGTGGGCTGCGATGCGCTACCGGGCATAGTTGCTGTCTTCTTCTCCTCAGTAGAAGCAAGTTGCGTGCCAGAATCTCGCATCAGCGGGAGCGCCTGAAGACGATGTGATAGGAATAGTGGTAGGTGCGGTTGCCACCATTGGTGCATGTCGTGTCATCCGGCAGGTCCACGGTCAGGCCGCTGGCGACGTCGCTGCTGACCGGCGCACCACCGGCCGAGAGGACACGCACCGAGTAAGTGCCCTTGTACATGGCGAACTCCACGCGGCCGGGGCCCACGTCCAGCTTGTTGCCGGTCACCACGTCCACCTGGCCGCCATCCCAGGAGACGCGCAGGGTGACGCCGGCGAGGCCATTGCCGTCGGCGTCGGTCACATCAATGAAAAGGTTGTGGTTGAAGCAGTTCTCGATGCAGGTCATGCGCCGCGCCCAGGCCAACTGGTAGTCCGGCACCTGACCGCTGCGCTGCTGCCAGTCTATTTCCTGCCACTGCTGGCCGTTGCGGCAATCGGACCAGGTGGGCACGGCGATGATGGGAGAGAGCAGAGTGCCATCGTCCTGGCTGACGGCGGCATACCAGGTGCCATCCCGAGGCGCGTTGTAGATGAGCACGTTCCAGTTGCCGGCGGCATCGCTGGGCAGGCTGAGCACGCCGGCCCAGCCATCGGCCCAGACGCGCACCTTCATCCCGGCAAGCGGCTGGCCGGCGGCGTCGGTGATCCGCCCCTTGAGGCCAGTGGTGCCACAGTTGGCGGTGCCGACGATGGGTTGCACCAACAGGAAGGCGGTGGACCCGGCCGGGCGCACAGGCGTTCGCGTGACCACGGGTACCGGTACCGCCGTCGGCGTTGGCGTGGGGCCGGAAGCGACTGGGCCATAGGCGATCGGGATGTAGACCAGGGGCCGGCCAGCGATCTGTGTGCCTGGGAGGCCGATGGCGGCGAAGAGACCATAGCCGCTCATGGTCATGACACGCTCCGCCACGATCGGCTCGTCGCTGCTGAGCGATATGCCAGCCGACTGGCTGCCACTCAACTGGACGACTTTGGCCTCTCCCGGAAGCAGGGCCCAACCGGATGGGGCCGGGCCGGCGTCGCTGGGCAGGAGAGCCGCCCGCACCAATGCCCCCGCCGGGCCTGGGTTGTACAGGGCGAGGTACGTGGTGTAGGGCGAGGCCATGCTGCCCTCGGCGAAGTACCATTGCCGGGCCGCTGCCGGCGAACCGGCGGTGGCCGTGCCGGTGTAGTAGTGGCTGTCGTAGGCGACGGATTCGACAGCGTACTGGCCGTCGCCAGAGAAGGTGACGGCAAAGGCGCCAGCGGGGGCCCGGCCCTCCTGCTGCTCCTTGGCCAGCCATAGCGTGGTGCGTGAACGCGGCGCTAACTGGTAACTCGCCTTGGTGCTGCCGGCGGCGCTGAGATAGGTGGCTTCCAGGTTGATCGTGCTGTCGCCCGGGTTGAGCAGGAGGAGCCAGTTGTCGAGGGGCAGGCCACCGACGCTGCTGACGAGCGGCAGGTACCAGGTAGAGGCCAGAACCGCCGAGCCCGAGGTGGCGTGGCCACCCTGGCCGGAGTTGGCGCCCGGCCAGTACGTGACCCGCTGCACGACCACCGGCTGGCTGGATTGCACGCGCGTGCTCACGCCACCGGCGAGCGTGCAGTTGCCAGCGAGCGGCAGGTGCAGGGAGGCGCCGGCTGCCACTTCTCGCGTCAGCGTCTGCGTGGGCGCGGCGCCACCGCCTGCCGGGGTTTCGCCGTAGAAGGTGAAGGTGAGCGAGGCGGTGCTGGATCCGGGGTTGTACACGTGGATGGTCGTGCTGTAAGGGCTGCCGTTGAAACCCTCTGGCAGGTACCAGGTGCTGGCGGGGGCGGCGACGCCAGGGACGGTGTAGGCGTCGTTGGCGAAGAAGACGCTTTCCTCGGCGACCAGAGGCAGCGATGAACTGATTGCCGCTGAGAAGTCGCCGCTGATGCCGCTCTGGTTGGCGTAGTAGGCGTAGCGGCTAGCAGCGGGAACGTTCACACTGGCCGTCCTCGTGTCGCCGTTATCGGCGTGCAGCGTTATCACGGCGTCGGCAGCGCTGCTTCCGGGGTTGGCGAGCAGTAACCAGGTATGCACGGCCCCGGCCTGGACGTAGCCGTGAGCGAAGTACCAGTTTGTGGCGCCGAAACTGGCGGCGGCGGCGTTTGCCGGGCCGGTGGAGGCGGCAGAGCGCAGCGTAGGCCCGGGTTTATGCCGCAGCGAATCCAGGTAGAGGCGCGCCTCAGGCGAGATGGCCCGCCCGGAAACGATGGCCAGGCCGCCGAGCGCGGCCAGCAGGGTGAGCAGGACGGCGAGGAAGCGCTTCCTGGGCTCGCTCGCTTGTGGCTCTTCGGCCATAGTGCCCTTCTCTTCCGGGTGAAGGCTCTCGCCGCCTGGCATGGCTCACTCTCCTGCGATTGCGTCCCAGCCGAGCACCAGGTTCAGGGCGACGCCCGGCGGGCCACCCTCGGCCCGTTGCACCTGGTCGTCCTGCAGGTGGTAGATGGAACGCAGGTACGCCACCGCCTGCGGGGCGTCGGCGTACACGTATAGTTGGGAGCGCTGCAGCGCTCCGCCCTGGCGGTCGCCATAGGATACGATTGTCGCGCCGGCACTCTGGAGGAACTGGGCGGTCATGCCCGCCAGCCCCGCCAGGTCCGTGGCGTTCTCGATGCGCAGGCCCGTATTCGCCAGTGGCTGCCCCTGGGGCAGGCGGGCGGCGAACATCTCCTGCACCATGGGTCGGATCGCCTGCCAGTCCGGCATCAGCACCTGGGCGCCATCGGCGGTGACGTAGTTCGGGGCCATGTTTTCGTCAATGACGCGGTTGTCCACTGTTACGTCCTGCAATTGTGGGGCCAGGCTGGCCAGAGAGAGCACCATCTGCGAGTCGGCGTTCGTACTGACGGCGCCGGAGCAGGCCTGGATGAGCCGGGGCAGTTTGGGCAGGACTTGCGGGCTGAGGACCCGGTCGCGCACGGCGAGGATGATCTGCTGCTGGCGCCGGGCGCGGTCGAAATCCGAGGTGGAATGGCGGGTGCGCGCATATTGTAGGGCCCGTTCGCCATCCATGTGCTGCTGGCCAGCCGGGATCGTGAGCACGAAGGTGCCGTAGTTGCTGTCGGGGTACTCATAGTCCACGATCTCGTTGGGGACGTTCACGTCTATGCCGCCAAGGGCATTGATGATCTGGACGAAGCCCTGGAAATCCACCGTCACCCAGTAGTCAATGGGGACGCCGAAGTTGTACTCCACAGTCAGGGCGGCCAGGCCGGGCCCGCCATTGGCGAGGCCATAGGCCTGCCCTTCGAAATAGGCGGTGTTGATGCGGTTCTCGCCGTAGCCAGGTACGTTGACCCAGAGATCGCGCGGGATGGAGAGCAGCGAGACGTGCTTCCTCGCCGGGTCGAACATGGCGAGCATCATGGTATCGCTGCGTGAAGGGCCAGGTTCCTGGGGCCGCTTGTCCGTTCCGAGCAGCAACACGGTCAGCGGCTCGGTGCGGGTCCACTTTGGCACTTTTGGCCCGAAGAGGCTGGAGAGCAGCCCGCCCGAGTTGGCCTGTGGGGCCGGGTTGCCTGGTGCCGAGTTGGCTACCGCTGGCCGGCGCCACAGCGCCAGGCCGGCGCCGAGCAAGAATGCGAACAGACAGATTACGATTACGCAGCCACAAGGAAAGGGGCGCCTTTGCGGTCGTTTCTCCATAGGAATTAGCTATTCCTGGCCTGAATATGCTCTCCGGTGGAGGTAAGGGGACAGGGACAAATGCGGATGGACGCAGATTCACGCCGGCATGAGCGAAGATGCCTATTCCCGAGCGGCGTTCACCTGCCCCTATCCGGGTTCATGCGCGTTCCCTTGCCTGACCTGAAGATGCGCTCCGATGCAGACGGTCGGGGCCCGCACTGGCCCCGTCTTGCCCAAGCCTGGCAACGGTTGACTGGTTGTGCAAATTGCGTGCCCAGGCTCCTTGGCCTGGCCGGTCGCGATCGGCGGCAGCGGGCGCGGCAGGCGGAGGAGGGTGTGCTGAGGCGACATGGCCAGCCCGCCCACCGGGCGGTATAATCGGCGGTCAGGGTCGGCGATGCTTGACATATTACTGGGTCCGGCGACGGCGGCCAGGCCGGTCTGTGGTTGCGGGACGG
>DAOTVV010000253.1:0-3342 GCA_034436255.1 Anaerolineae bacterium | reverse complement strand
GTGCTCACCGTTGAGCCCGAGCGCTTCAAGAAACTGAGCGATATTCCGATGCAATACAGTTTCTTCTTCCCGGCTTTGTTCCAGCCGCCGACGGTGGACATGCTGGCCAAACCAGCGGGCGGCATCGGGCAGGCTATGTCCTTGCTGCGCGCCTATCTCGACGTCTATGACCCTGCGGACGGCCACGAGGCTTGGGAGGCCAAGGTGCGGGCTATGGCGGATGCAGCCGGCGTCAAGGCCAAGGGCCTGTTCATGGCAATCCGCGTCGCCACAACCGGTTCGGAGCAGACGCCGCCGCTCTACGACATCCTGAATGTGCTTGGCGGCGAGGAGGTGCGCCGCCGGCTGAGGCTCGCTCTGGAGGCGCTGGCTGCCGCCCAGACGCCGGCTACATCAGCGTAGGCACGCTGAAGGGCCCCTCCGGGAGCACTGCCACCCGCGGCCCTTTCTCGTGCACCAGTTGCGCCACCGTCGCCTCGACATCCAGGCACGGCTGAAGCAGGGCCCGGCGAATCTGCTCCTCGCTCAGGCCGCCGCTGTAGACGTAGACGTCGGCCTTCTGTTGGATCTGCGCCTGCACCTGGGCCTGCCACTGGTCCTGCACCGGCTCGGCAAGGGAAGCCAGCCTCGAGAGCAGAGCAGCCGGGTCCTTGGCCGCCGCAAGCAGTTCGGCGTAACGGCCGTGGTTGGGCAAGCCATCCCAGCACTCGGCCACAACGACGATCGCGCCGCCAGGGCGCACGATGCGAGCGGCAGCGCTCATCCCCTTGACTGCCTGGTAGAGGTTCAAGTCGAGGGGATAGCCACCATTGGACGTCACCACCACGTCGAACGGCGTGCTCACCGGCAGCAAGCAGTCCCGCCGCACCCTCGCGCAAGCCTCTGTGTGGGCCGTGATCACGTCGCCAGCATAGACCCCGGAGATCTCGCCCCTGCTGTTGAGCGTTACGTTCAGCAGGAAGGACGGGCCGCTGAGTTGCGCCGCCCGCTCCATCTCCCTGTGCATCGGGCTGTCGCAGCTGAGCCAGGTGGCGCCGGGGTGGGCAACCATGGCGAAATCGTGGTTGTGGAGGATGGTCTCGATACCGGCGAGGCCGGGCAAGACGGCCTTGGGCCCGCCGCTGTAGCCGGCGAAGAAGTGTGGCTCGACGAAGCCGGTGAGGATGCGGACATCGGCGTCCAGGAAATGGCGGTTGACCAGAAGGGGGTAGCCTCGCTCGCTTGTGCCAACGCTCGTCAGCCCGGACGCATCCCAGGCATCATGCTGGATCACGCGGTAGCGGCTCATAATGGCGCTGCCAAGCATGCGCCGCAGTTCATCCGGCGTGTTGGTGCGGTGGCTACCCAGGGCATTGATCAGAGTGATGTTGGCCTCCGGCACATGGGCCAGTTCGGCCAGCAGCACCGGCAGGACGCGGTCATTGGGCATCGGCCGGGTGATGTCGCTGAAGACGATGGCGACGCGGTCTCCTGGCCGGACGGATTCTGCCAAAGGGGCGCTCGCGAGGGGCCGCCGAAGGGCCTCACGTATGGACGCCGCCTCGTCCGCCAGGCCTGGCACCGGCCGGCGCTCAAGAACCGTCACCTGGCCGGGAAGGTCCAGGTCAAGGCCATATCTGCCGTAGGCTAGATGAACGCGCACTCTGCTTTCTCAACTCCCTGTCGCCTGGCCTCCTTGCGCTTCCAGAGGACGTTCGTTCCTGATGCTGCCCGGACGGCGCCGCTGATCAAGGCCATCGCTGTCCGCAGCCGCGCCAGATCAGCCTCTCCGAGTGGCGAGCCCCTCTCAGCCAAGCGCGCGCACCATGGTGATCGTGGCCGAGAATCCGGCAAAGGGCGCCGCCAAAGGGTAGCGGTGCCGACCCGTGGGCACGAACCCGAATCGCTCGTACAGCCTGCGGGCGCCGTCATTTGTATCCACCACTTGCAGCACCACGCGCCTGGCGCCGCGCTCGCGGGCATAGTCCAGTGTGGCTCGGAGCAGCCTGGTGCCTATGCCCTGGCGGCGCCGGTCACGGCGAACTGCCAGGGCATCGAGCGCCACTTCTCCCGGTCGCGCAGAGGTGAGGAACAATCGAAACAGCAGCAACTGGATAAGGCCAACCAGCCGGCCGGAGACACGCGTGCAGGTAGACAGGCGGAAATTGCAGAAAGGGGCACCTGGCTGTGTCAGACCGGCAAAGCCAAGGAGTTGATCGCCAGCCACGGCCCCGATCGCCTGTCGCCCGTTCAGGTCTTGCTCGAGTATTGCCTGGCAGCGTGCCCGTGAGGGGACAACCGGGCGCAGCTTGGCGGCAAAAGCCTCATAGAAGACGGCGGCAAGCTGCGGCCGGTAGCCCTCGGGCAGGCCGACAAGCAGTTCCATTCCCGGTAGGTTGGCAACATCACGTTCCACACCTGTCATCGTAACACCAGACATGCGGTTCCGCCTGCCCACCGCGGTGCCCATAAGGGGCCGCGCCACGGGATGCCTGGTTAGGCCGCCTCGATGCGCACCTTGGTGCCGCTCGGCACACCTTTGAACACCGTGGCATCGCCGTCAATATGGCCGAAGACGTTGACAGCGCTGGCCGGGCGGATCTCGCCCGGGCCGCTCACCGGCGTGCGCCCGAAGAAAATGCAGAAGGCGCTACCAGGGGCCCAGTAGCCGAGGTCACCCAGTTCCACGACCTCCTTGGCGTCCACTGCTTCCTGCAGACGGACAGGGATCGAGAAGTAGATCTCATCGCCCCAGGTGTTGGCACGCTGCTCGATGGGCAATGCTTTGTAGATGGCTTCGGCCGTGGGGCTGTCATTCAGGGTCGCTGTAACGCTGGCCGTTCCCGCCGTGATCTTGATCTTTTTCATTTCCTCTTCCTTCATCTGGCAAAAGGCGGGCGCCCGAAGGCGCCCACCAATTCCCATTGCTAAGCTCGTTCAGGACACCTTCTTGGCCACAGCCACCTTCTTCAGGTAGGCATACTTGGGCAGCGGTCCGCCGATGAGCGGGCGGGCGTAATCCAGGAACGCCTGCGTGACGTCGTTGCCCTCTGGGCTGAGATACTCTTCCGGAATGAGCTTCTCGGCGTTAGCCACCTTCTCCGAGTCCACCAGGCCAAACCTGCTCTTGTAGGGGTCATTCGAGAGGCGCTCAATGGTGACCATCTTGCCGGTGACGCCGTTGAGCGCCTGGCGCACCGCCTCGGCGCCCACGCCATAGGCCTCCTCGCGATCCACGGGCGAGGCCAGGAGCGAGGACACACGCTGGATCGTCCCCGGCTTGTCGAACCGCGCCTTCAGCTTTAGCTTGCCGGCGATGACCTTGCACAGGTAGTCGGCAACGCCGCCCATCTGCGCGTGGCC
>DAOTVV010000252.1:0-3418 GCA_034436255.1 Anaerolineae bacterium | reverse complement strand
AGACGGGGCCAGCGAGTGATGCCGACTGGGTACCATCGTCTCGCCCACCCCTGTGAAGCAAGTAGGGCTCAAGCTGGCCGAGCAATTGCAGGGGCACAGTCGCGCTCACAAGCGTACCGCTGTCACCGTGCACTTGACTATGGACGCTCCCCCGCCTGAACAGGGCCGCCAGCAACGCCGACTCACTATAAGGAATGAGGGCCTCGACCTCTTCTCCTTCTTCGCCAAGCGACCGGGCGATCAGCCTGAGGAGGTCGTCCAATCCTTCGCCGGTGAGAGCTGAGATGGCCACGACATGTGGGTCCTCACCCAGCCTCTCGCGGGCGGCATCTGGATCGGGCAAGAGATCCAACTTATTAAGAGCGATGATGACCGGAGTCTCCCCGACGCCCAAGTCGCGAAGCGTATCCTCAACCACCTTCACCTGGCGCTGCACTTGAGGATGAGTTATGTCTACCACGTGCAGGATCAAGTCTGCATCGGTGATCTCCTCCAGCGTGGCCCTGAAGGCAGCAACCAGATCAGCTGGCAGCTTCTGCACGAAGCCGACCGTGTCGGTGAGGAGCACTTCGCCGCACCCGGGCAGGTCCAGCCTGCGTGTCGTGGGGTCGAGCGTGGCGAACAACTGGTCTGCCGCCTTCACGTTCGCGCCCGACAGCGCGTTCAGCAGGGTGGACTTGCCCGCGTTGGTGTAGCCAACGATGGCGACGATCGGGACGCCTGTTCTCTTCCGGTGCTGGCGGTAGAGCGCGCGGTGGCGCTGCACGCCCTCAAGTTCGCGGCGCAGATGGGTCAGCCGCTCGCGCATGCGCCGGCGGTCCATTTCCAACTGCGTCTCGCCAGGGCCACGCAGCCCCACCCCACCACGCGTTTGCCGCGAGAGGTGGGTCCAAGCGCGGGTAAGCCTGGGCAACATGTATTCGTACTGGGCGACCTCTACCTGCAGCGCACCTTCGCGTGTACGCGCGTGCTGAGCGAAGATGTCGAGAATCAGGGCGCGGCGGTCGAGAACGCGCACCCCCAGTTGTCGTTCCAGGTTGCGCTGCTGCCTGGGTGAAAGGTCGTCATCGAAAACCACGAGGTCAAATGGCTCCACCCCGTGGAGATCCTTGATCTCCTGCACCTTGCCCGGGCCGATGAGATAGGCGGGATCCGGCCTTTCAAGAGCCTGGGTAAATTGAGCCACGACGTCCAGGCCGGCCGTCTCCGCCAGGAGCCTCAGCTCAGCCAGCGAATCCTCAACCGGCCAGGCATCCGGCCGCGAGGCGCCACGCCAGTCAACGCCGACCAGTACTGCCTGCTCACGAGATGCCTTAGTGTCTACGCCTGCCTCCCCGTACCGCTTCGTTTCTGATCCGCGCCCAGGGACCAGCCAGGCCGGCGGTGCTCAGTGCGGCTTGCTGCTCCACCATTCCGCCCAACGCTGCATCGCTTCTTGCATAACCGGAAGGGGCTGCACCAAGGAGATCCGCGCATAGCCCTCCCCGTGCTCGCCGAACATGGCACCGGGGGCAATTGACACGCCAGCCTCCTCCAGGAGAGCCGTAGCGAAATCCACCGATTTCCAGCCGGCGGGCACAGGCGTCCACACGTAAATGGCACCTTTTGGCCTGGCAGCCTGGAGCCCCATGGCCTGAAGTGCATCAACGACTGCATCGCGTCGTTCCTTGTACACGGCGTTGCGCGCTTGCAGCCAGGTCTGGTCACCTGTAAGGGCCTCGATCACCATTTGCTGGATGGGCAGGGCAATGCCCGAGTCTATGTTGCTCTTCACCAGGCCCAGGGCCTTGATGGCGACCGGGTTCCCCACTGCCATTGCCGCCCGCCAGCCAGCGAGATTGTGGCTCTTAGACAGGGAGTTGAACTCAATCGCCACGTCTTTTGCTCCCGGGACCTGTAGGATGCTGGGGGCCACGTAGCCATCGTAGGTGTTGTCGCAGTAAGGTGCGTCGAAACAGAGCAAGATGTCGTACTCTCGGCAGAACTCCACTGCTTGCCTCAGGAAACCCTCCGGCGCGATGGCACCGGTCGGGTTGTTCGGATAGTTGAGCCACATGAGGCGCGCCTTGGCCAGCACCTCGCCGGGGATGGCACTAAGGTCGGGCAGGAAACTGTTGCTCTCCAGCAAAGGCATGCGCCAGTAACTAGCACCCGCCATGAGCGGACCCATGCTGTACGTCGGATACCCAGGGTCGGGAACGAGGGCGATGTCCCCCTCGTCGAGCCAGGCGAAGGCCATATTGGCGATGCCTTCCTTTGAGCCAAGCAGAGAGATTACCTCTGTCTTCGGGTCTATCTCTACGCCGAAGCGCGAACGATAGTAGCTCGCGACCGCCGAACGGAAGGCGGGCGTCCCAAAGTAGCCGCCATAGCCGTGACGGTCGGGCCGGGCCGCCTGCTCCTGGCACACCTTGATGATGGCCTCGCTCGGAGGCAGGTCCGGGCTGCCGATATCAATCCGGATCACTTTCCTCCCCTGTGCCACCATGTCGGCGATGGTGCGCTCAAGGGCAGCGAAAGGATACGGCGGTAGGTTGGTGACTCTCCTGGCAGGTCTCATGCTAACAACCTCATAGGTCCTGTTATCAGGCAGTCGCCCCCTTTGGCAACAGATCCTCCCCAAGAATGAAAGCTTGCATCGCCGCAAGCGCGCGGTCACGGAATGCCGCCTTCCTGCTGTGGCTCCCCGGGTCCTCTGCTAGAGGCGGCATCAAGCCGAAGTTGGCCTTCATCGGCTGGAAGTCTTTGATCGCTTCGTTGCTTATGTAACGGCTGAGCGCGCCAATAACCGTTTCAGGCGGGCAGACAACCGGATCCAGGCCGAGCGCACGCCGGGCCGCGTTAATGCCGGCCATCAAACCACTGGCTGTGCTGCCCATATAGCCCTCCGTCCCCGTGATCTGCCCGGCGAAGAACAGGCCCCTGCGCCGGCGGAATTCGAATGTGGGCTCCAGCAGCCTTGGTGAGTCAATGAACGTGTTACGATGCATCTGGCCATAGCGCACGAACTCCACCCGCTCCAGCCCCGGGATCAGCCGGAATACCCGCTCCTGCTCGCCAAAGCGCAGGTTGGTCTGGAAACCGACCATATTGTACAGGCTGCCAGCGCCGTTGTCCTGCCGCAGTTGGACGACTGCGAACGGGCGCCTGCCCGTGCGCGGATCGCGGATCCCCACCGGGCGCAGAGGGCCGTACGCCAGCACCAGCCGGCCGCGCCGTGCCATCACCTCCACCGGCAAACAGGCCTCAAAGAAGCGCTGATCGCCTGTCTCAAAGCCATGCAGCGGGGCCGTCTCCGCCGTTGCCAGAGCCTCGACGAAACGGTCGTACTCCGCTTCGCTCATGGGGCAGTTGATGTAGTCACCGTCCTTGTCGTAGCGGCTGGCACGAAAGGCAACATTCATGTTCACCGATTCCA
>DAOTVV010000251.1:0-4319 GCA_034436255.1 Anaerolineae bacterium | reverse complement strand
GAGCACCGGTCGAAGTGCCGGATTACCGCAACCTCATCTAGCCGCAGCAGACCGCAGGCCGATGGGTCTGGCGCTCAGGCGGCCGCGCGGGGGGACGAGGAAACACAGATGAACGCCGATGGGCACAGATTCACGCTGATATAGGGCAGGAGAGACACGTTCCTGACCCGCGTTACTCTGAGTCCATCCGTGCCTATCTGGGTTCATCCGTGTTACCTGGTCCAGAGGGAACAGAGATGAACGCCGATGGGCGCCGATTCACGCTGACATAGGGCAGGAGAGACCCGTTCCTGACCTGCGTTACTCTGAGTCCATCCGTGCCTATCTGCGTTCATCCGTGTTACCTGGTCCAGCTTGGCCAGTTCGCGGCGCCCCGGGTGGGTTCGCGTCTAGCCGCCGGTCTGCAGCCCCCAACGTTCGCGCAGGTGGCGCTCGAGCGGGCTGAAGAGGGCCCGATCCACGAGCAGGCCGATGGCGATGATGATAAGCATCACCGCAATGCGGATCACCGAGCCTGAGCGATCGGGGACAGCCGCTGCGGATCGTTCGGGAAGACTGGTATGGAGGGTGCTGCTCGGCCGGAGGCGTCGCCCATGTGCTGTCTCAGGCAAAGCTGTGCCCGGCCAGGCGCGAGCGCGGGATTCACGAGGTGTCTGCGTTTGCGCCTTACGGTTGATGCCTGGTGCTGTCGCCCTCGGGGAGGGAAGGCTTGGCGTTAGGTTCGCCAGCCACCTGGATCAGAGCTCGGCGCCAGGCGGTTTCCTCTTCGCTATTGCAGAGATCGCGCCGCAGGGCCTCGCGTTTTAGGACGAAACTGCGCATGTCCTCGGCCAGTTCTTCAAGGCGCTGCACATGAGCTTCCAGAAGGTAGCTTGCCTCACCATTGTGGAGCAATTCAAGGGCCGCACGCAGGTGAGGCAGGCAGAGTCCGGCTGAATGTCTGTAACGTTCCCGGCCCTGCGCAGTGGATAGTTGGGAAAGCAGCTGTTTGAGCGCCGCCGCCTCGGCCTGGCGCAACAGCCGGCAGGCCGGGCAACTCGCCTCGTTCGGAAACAAGTCCACCATCGCCGCCGCCGCGGCCGGCCCATCCCAGCCCGCCAAGCGGCGCAATTGTCCAGCCACAGACTCAATCAGCGGGGCGTAGCCTTCGCTTATCGTCTGCGGCGAGGCGATCTGCTCGAATTGCCAGGTGTGTCGCGCGCAGAAGCCTCGTTCCTTCGCCAGAAGCAACCTGGCATTCTCGCCGTTGGCCAACTTGTGCTGGGTTTGCACGAAGAAGTCGAAGAGAGCCTGGGTCTGGTAGGCGCAGACCGGGCAAGTATTCGTGGCTAGAACCAGGCCGGAATCAGGTTCAACGGCCTCACTCTCTGCGGGCGCAGCGACGGCCAAGGCTCGGGCGGCAGCCCTCTCCCCGGCTTTCTCGACGAAAGCCGCCAGGTCCCCTGCCGCTAACTCAGCTTGCAGGGCCGACGCATCTGCCACCAGTTCGGCAAGGCTCGGGTCGCTCGTGGGCAGCAGGCCGAGGAGACGTTCCAGCAAGCCGGTGAGGAACACCCGGCTCTTCTCGGGGCCGAGGAACGAGACCAGCGCCTGCTCGAGGTCCGGTAAGCCGCTCTCTTGGAGGCTCTCGCTATCACCACTGAGTTTGGCAGCGAGGGCCTGGCGGGCAGACAGTGGGAACAGCCTGACCTCCGCCAACGATAGAGCACGGCCGATGCCCGAGCGAAGGTAATCCAGCACTTCCAGCCGCTCAGCCTGCGTCAGCAGGTCTATCTTGTTCACTACAATGAAGAGCCGCCGGCCATAATCGCGAAGCTTCTCGAGGAAATCCACCTCCGCCTGGCTGAGCGGTGCCTCCACACTGGTGACGAACACGATGGCGTCGGCCTCGGGCAGGAAAGCCAGGGTAGTGGCGGTGTTCTCCTCTCTGGAGGAGCCGATGCCCGGTGTATCCACGAGGTACAGGCCGCGGCGCAGAAACGGCAGCGGCACCTCGATCCGCACCTCGCGCAACCCCTTGACGTTACCGGGGTTGCCACGCTCCGTCACGTAGTCGGCCAGCTCGCTCAGGTTGATCTCTTGATCCAGCAGCCAGCCTTGGCGCTTCAGGTAGGCGCGGTCGCGCGGGCCGTAGCAGAGGGTGGTGATCGTGGAGGTGAGGGGCAGGACGCCGGTGGGGAGCAGGTCACGCCCCAGTATGGCATTCATGAGCGAGCTCTTCCCGCGTTTGAACTGCCCCACCACCGCCAGGTTGAAGCGATCGGCGGCCAGCCGCTCGAGCAGCTTCTGCGCCTCGGCCGAGCCGGCGTCGTCACCTCGCTCGCGCAGTGCTTGCTTGGCCGCGTGTGCCAGTGCCGTTAGCTGTTGCCTGGCGAGCGTATAATCCCGGAGCGAGGCAGCGCCGTCCTCTTGTGCCGTCGCACTTACCGCGAGGGGCGCTGCCCCGGAGCCACTGCGTGAATCCTCAGGTGCCGGCATATCCGCCCCCTGAGGTTATCGAGAGCAGAGCGGGGTGCGAGCACCGGCCCTGCCCTAATGGCTGCCTAACGCCTGAAGGCGTCTCGCCCAGAAAACTCTGCGGCATCGCCCAGTTCTTCCTCAATGCGCAGCAACTGATTGTACTTCTCGACCCGCTCGCCACGCGCCGGAGCACCTGTCTTGATCTGGCCTGTGCCCATGGCCACGGTCAGGTCGGCGATGAAGCTGTCCACCGTCTCGCCGCTGCGATGGGAGATGACGCACTTCCAACCAGCCTGCCTGGCCAGCGCCATGGCCGCGAGAGTCTCAGTAAGGGTGCCGATCTGGTTGAGCTTGATGAGCACCGCGTTGGCGATGCTTTCCTGAATGCCACGGCGTATGCGCTCGACGTTGGTGACGAAAATGTCGTCGCCAACAAGTTGGACGCTGTTGCCCAGCTGCTGGTTCATCTCCCGCCAGCCCGCCCAATCGTCTTCGGCGAGCCCGTCCTCGAGCGAGACTATGGGATACTGCCTGAGCCAACCAGAGTAGAGCGCGATCATCTCCGCGGAAGAGATGTGGCGCCCCTCCGTTCTCAGGTTGTAGAGGCCATCGTCGAAGAAGCCGCTGGAAGCTGGGTCGAGGGCAAGAGCCACATCCCTGCCGGCCGCAAAGCCGGCCTTGCCGATGGCCTCGAGGATGAGCTCGATTGCTTCGGAATTGGCTCGCAGGGCAGGGGCGAAGCCACCCTCATCGCCCACGCCGGTGGGGTAACCCTTGGCCCTCAGCAAGCTTCGCAGCGCCTGGTAGGTCTCACTTCCCCAACGCAGGGCCTCGTGAAAGCTGCCCGCCCCTAGCGGCACCACCATGAACTCCTGAAAGTCCGTCCCCTGCCAATTGGCGTGCACACCACCGTTCAGAATGTTCATCATCGGCACCGGCAGGAGCGTGGACTTGAACCCCGCGCCAGGCACAGTGGCAGGGACGACATGGCTGCTGAGGTAGATGTAGAGCGGAACCCTGGCCGACGCCGCCGCTGCCCGCGCGACGGCTAAGCTCACGCCCAGGATGGCGTTGGCTCCCAGGCGGCTCTTGGTTGCTGTGCCGTCCAGATCTAGCAGGGCCCGGTCCACCGCGGCCTGGTCGCGAGCCTCCATGCCCTGAATCGCCGCAGCAATGAGATCGTTCACATTGGTGACTGCCTTGCGCACGCCCTTACCGCCGTAGCGGGACGTCTCGCCGTCGCGAAGCTCGAGTGCCTCATGGACACCGGTCGAGGCGCCAGAAGGCACGGCGGCTCGACCAAAGCTGCCATCCTCGAGCCACACGTCCACCTCGACGGTGGGGTTGGAACGCGAATCGAGGATCTCCCGAGCATGTACTCTGCTGATTGTTGAGGGCATTTCCGGCCTCCCTGAAGCTAGACATGAGTGAGAAATGGGCCGCTGCTGCGGGGACAAGCAAAAAGCCCCTACCAGCAGCGAACCGGTAGAGGCTATCAGTCTTGCGACGTTTCGGCTTTATCAGTCTGGGGAGCCTCATCCCCGCAAGCCAACAACTCAAGTATAGCATGCTCAGCCCATGTCACAACTCTGCGCTGAGGGTGCCTCCCAGCCTGGATAGGGGAGCGCTGGGGACTCAGATGAGCCCGGTTGGAGCCAGATTCGCGCTGACCTGGGCAGGCGCCCATTTCTGGCCGGCGTTGTCCTGCCGCCTGTAATGACTCCTGGCAGCATTTGATTATGGCGGTATGCCGGCCTATTATGTATGTGCAAGGGGATGGAGTCCCCCTGAACTGCCCTCAATGGCTGATGACTCCTGCCAACACCTCCGGCAGGAGCAGGCCTGTCCTACCGCATTTT
>DAOTVV010000250.1:0-12295 GCA_034436255.1 Anaerolineae bacterium | reverse complement strand
GTGAGCACGGCTGGAGCGCCGGCGAGCATTTCCAGATGCCAGATGCGCTGACGGCCGTCTACCATCGGCCCTAAGCGCATCGAGGCGGCGAGAAGTTTGCAGCGGTAGCGCCTCTGCCGGTAAAGCTGCACAGCTTTCTTGAAGATGGCGACGCCAGCCCAGCGCAGGTCGGCGGCGCTCAACTCGATGCCCTGCTCGGCCGCCTGCTGCTTGAAAACGGGGTGGTCCTCGAAGCGCCCCAACATCATGACCCCCGTGGCGCGGCAGTGCGAGAGATCCACGCCGCTGGCGCTGGCCTGGCTCAGGCCGGCCTCGTAGGCTTCTGCCACGGCTACCAGCTGGGGCACGCTGAACGAGAGCGTGGTCGTGGTGGGGATGCCCTTCGCCGTGAGCAGGCGCACGCCCTCGATGCCCGCCGCCGTGCCCGGCATCTTGATCATTATGTTCGGGCTTGCCGCGTGAAGATCCAGAGCCTGGGCGACCATCGCCGCGGTGTCGTCGTTGAGGCGCGGGTCCACCTGGCCACAGATGTAGCCGTAGCGGGCGCCAGAGGCCTCGAATACCGGCAGCAGCAACTCGCTGCCGGCGCGAACGATCTCCTTGAAAGTCTCCCAGGCCACCTGCCTGGGCGCCCAGTCGCGGTGTTTCTCCGCCGCTGCGCGCGCCCACGCCTGCCAACGGGGCCAATCGGCCTCGAGCGCCTGCAACGTGAGCGGTTGGTTGGTGGTGGCACCGCGGATGTAGCCGGGCCGCCTTCCGGCCGGGTTGAAAAACGCGTCCAGATGCCGACCAATGTTGCGACGTTCCTCCTCGCCCAACCCGCCAAGAAAGCTTTCTCGCCAACCGGCATAGACGAGCGGCGAGGAGTCGAACCAGATCTCCGTCTCGGGGCTGCATAGAGCGAGGCGCTCCAAGGCGCTGCTCTCCATCAGTTGTCCTCCTGTTGTGCGGCCGTGGCGGCCCAGGGCCGTCTCGGCCAGGTTTGCCTGTCGGCCAGCGAATGATTCCTGAAGTCTCAGGGGCGCGCCAGCCCGAGCAGCGGCGCCATGTGGCAGTAGGTGAGGCGCGCCGCCGCGTCCGCATCCGGGCGAGCCAGAAGCTCGGCAGACAGGTAGCCATTGTAACCAGCCTGCCGCAAAGCGGCCACGAACGCGGCGAAATCGAAATGGCCCCTGCCCGGCGGCTCGCGGTTGGAATCTCCCAAGTGAACATGCCACAACCGCCCACGTGTTTGGGCCACCGCAGCGTTCGGGTCCGGCTCTTCGATGTTGACATGGAAAGTATCGAGCAACAGACCCACATTCTCCTCGCCCAGCTCGGCGATGAAGGCGAGCGCCTCTTCCGCAGTGTTGAGGAGATCGGCCTCATAGCGATTGAGCGGCTCAAGCGCCAGGCGCACTCCTGCCTCTGCGGCATAGCGGGCCAGTGCTACGAGGGCCGCCGCCAAGGCCTCGCGCCCGGGGCCGGCCCCGCCCATCGTGGCCACCCGCCCCCGGAAACTGCAGATCGTGATAATGGGGCCGAGACCCTCGGTGCCCTGGCAAACCGCGGCTGCCAGGTCCACCAGTTGTTCGGCCCGCTTCATGGCCGCCAGGCGCATCTCGGCATCCTCATGCAACAGCGTCAGGCCCTCGCTAATGAATAGCGCCCCGGTACCAAAAGCCGGCGCCTCCAGGCACTGCGCCCGCAGCTCCCTGGCGACCCAGGCGGGGTCAAGCGCCGCCGGCCGAGCGCACATGAGCTCCACGCCCTGATAGCCGATGGCGGCTGCCTTGGCCAGCCTCTCCTGGAACGACCCACTCAGCAAAGCAACCGGAGGTGGCGTGGCGACCTCCGGCGTGCTGATCACGACGGCCAGCTTCATGCCTGGGTGCCCACACGCAGCCTGGCGCTAACCGCTTCCAGCGATTGCTGCAGAATGGCGATGATCTCATCAACCTCTTCCTTGCTGATGACAAGGGGTGGCGCCATCAGGATCATGTCACCCAGAACACCATCAACGGACCCAGTGCAGGGGTAGATTATCAGGCCGCGCTCGAAGGCCTCTTCCTCGAGCATCCGGCTGACATGGAGGTCCGCTGCAAACGGTTCTTTCGTCTGCCGGTCAGCCACGAGTTCGAAGCCCAGCATCAGGCCCAGGCCGCGCACATCGCCCACGATCTCATACTGCAGCAACTCCCTCAGCCGGCCAAGGAAGTACTCGCCCATCTCGCGCGAGCGGCGCACCAAGTCGTGGTCGCGCAGGTACTTGAGCACGGCCACGCTGGCAGCGGATGAGATCGGGTTTGCGTTCAGCGTATGCCCGGCCTTGAAGGGCGAGTTGTTCTCCTCCAGTGGCTTCCAGACGCTCTTGCGGGCGATAATCGCTGCGATGGGCGCGTAGCCTGAGGATATGCCCTTAGCCGTGGCGATGATGTCCGGCGTCACACCCCAGTGATCCACGCCGAACATGGTGCCGGTGCGGCCCCAGCCCGTCATCACCTCGTCCGCGATCCAGAGTACGCCATAGCGGTCGCAGATCTCACGAATCGCCTGGAAATAGCCAGGTGGCGCCGGCACTGCACCGAGCGCCGCACCGACCACCGGCTCGGCTATGAAGGCAGCCACATTCTCCGGACCTTGCTGGCGAATCTCGCGTTCCAGGGCGCGAGCGCAGAGCAAGCCACAATTGTCCGGGGTCTTCTCAAAGGGACAGCGATAGCAGTAAGCCGGCGGGATATGCGGGTTGTTGACGAACATCGGCATCAGATGCCTGCGCCGGGCCGTGAGGCCGGAGAAGCCGGCGACAGCGATGTTGTTGCCATGGAACGCCTGCCAGCGGCTGATGACCAGGTAGCGCGAGGGCTCGCCGCGCTCCAGAAAGTACTGCCGCGCCAGGCGTACCGCGTCGTCAGTGGCATCAGTGCCAGTGCACGTGAGCCACACCTTGCAGTCGTTGCGCAGTTCGCCCGGAGCCATCTCGGCGATCATGTCGCATAGCTCGAGCGCCGCGTCGTTGCTGAAGGCATGGGCGGGGTAGAACCAGAAGTGTTCGGCCTGCCGCGCCACCGCCTCCCACACCTCGCGCACACCATGGCCGATGCTCACGACAACCGAAGAACCGCCGGAGCCATCTATGTAGCGCTTTCCATCCTCGCTGTAGATGTAGATGCCCTCGGTGCGCACCACTTTCGGAAAGCGGCGCTGCCAATCCCGATGCACCAAGACTTCGTTAGGTAGACTCATGCCAAGATTCCTCCATCAAGCTATCGGCCAGCGGCGAGCCGCACTCCGTCACTGGCGCCTCGCCGTTACCTGTCTGTCGTTTGCGCCGGCGGCTGAGGGCCAGCCGTGACGAGCATTTCCTGGCCCTCCGTTCCACGACCGAAGGAAAGCGGGCGATGGGCTACATCGCTTGCCTGCGCTCCTGTGCCTTGCGCACGCCCTCCTGGCAAAGGCGCTCTATCTCCGCGGCCTGCTCCTGGTCTACGGCCCACGGCTTCTCCTCCGCCAGGATGGCGCGGGCGCGCTCATTGGCGTACTGACGCATGTCCTTGCCGCCCGCCGCCTGCCACGTGTCCCAGGGGTCGCGATTAGTTATCGTGGGCTGCCAGCGGTCCTTGCGGTAGAAATCACGCGTCTCGCGCTGGGTGAGGAAATGCTTGCCCAAGGCTCCTACCCTGGCGAGCATGTCCACAGACAGGGTGTAGTCGTTGACGTCGAAGCCCTGGGCGATGCGGAAGGCCGCCCCCATGATCTCCTCATCTATCACCACCTGCTCGTAGCTGGCCAGAAGCATCTGCTCCATCATGCCATAGGACAGGTGGACGAAGTTGGTGCCAGCCAAGATGTTGGTGAGCACCTGCAGCGCCCGCTCATAGCCAGCCTGGGCATCGGGCAGTTTCGCATCTATCCCCGTGCCGCCCTGGTAGGGGAGGCCGAAACGGTGCGCGACCTGAGCCGTGCCGGCGTGGATCAGCGCCGTCTCGGGCGCGGCGCCGGAATAGGCACCGTTCGCCATGTCGAGGATGCCGGACGCGATCGAGAAGATGCAAGGGGTACCCGGGTTCACGAGCTGCGCCAGCACTACGCCCGCGATCACCGTCGCCCCTTCCTCGACCAGCGTGCCGGCGATCGGCGCCGGCGTCGTGGCCCCGCACAGCGAGTCCACCTCAATGTAGAGCGGGATGCCGTGCCTGGCCGACTCCATCAGCACTTCCGAGTTCTGCTTCTCGTGTTTGCACGGGCTGACCATGCACACTACTTCGCTGAAAGTGGGCCGGTCGCGCACGGCCTCCTCGCTGCCCTGATAAACAGCCGCCATGCGTATCTGGTCCCGCACCGACTCGGCGCTTTGCGCCTGGGAGTAGTAGTTTCGTTTGCTGATCGAGTAGCAGGTAGCGAAGTTCACCAGTTCGTAACCAAGTTCGGGGACATCGCTGGGCACCACTATCTGGTGCATAATGTCCAGGTGCGGCATCTCTTCGAGCAGGCGGGTCAGGTCCACCAGGTCCTGCCGCACGGCAAGGCGATGCTGGCCGTCCAGGTCCAGCACCGACAAGGCACAGGAACCGCCAATGGTGTAGACGCGATCGAGGTCCACCTTCACGTCGTATTCCGGCGTCTTGCCGTAGAGCGTGAACCGGCTCGGAGCGGTCACCAACGCCCTCTGCACCAGCCCTTCCGGCAGCCTGACGACGCTCGTCTTCCAATCCACCTTGGCGCCGTGATCGGCCAGCAATTCAAGAGCGGGGCGGTATTCCATGAGTATCCCAACTTCGGAAAGCACCTCGAGCACGGCAAAACGGATCTGCTCCAGGTCGTCGGGACGGATGAACTTCAGCAGCCCACCACGCAGGCCTCTTCTAGGCATTGTTTCCTCCTGTCTGGCCGGCCGCCGAAGGCCGAGAGCATGGCCACCGATGCAGTAGCCGCTCTCCTCTTGCTCTCAGCGTACGCCGGCCGCCTTCTCAGTTCGCGAGCCCGAGCAACTGCTGCACGACGTGTACGGCCGAGATGGCGTCGTCGCCGTAGGCATCGGCGCCGATCTGCCTGGCGTATTCCGGTGTGACGGGAGCGCCGCCGACGATAACCTTCACCCTCTGGCGCAGGCCTCGAGAGACCAGTTCATCAACGACACGCTTCATGTATGGCATAGTGGTCGGCAACAGGGCGGACATGCCGAGGACGTCGGCATTGTTGTTGACGATGTTCTCGATGAAGCGATCAGCACTGACATCAACGCCGAGGTCAATCACGTTGAAACCATGGGCGCTAAGCAATGTGCCGACGATGGACTTGCCGATGTCGTGAATGTCGCCTTTCACCGTCCCCAAGACAACCGTACCCTGGCTCTCGCGCTTGCCGCCGCCGGCAGTCAGTGCCGCCTCAAGCACCTCCATACCCTTCTTCATGGCGTCGGCTGCCATCATTAACTCTGGCAGGAAATACTCCTTACGCTCGAAGCGCCGGCCCACCTCGGAGATGCCGGGAATCAGGCCCTCGTTAATGGCCCTCATGGGCTCAATCCCCTGCTCCAGAGCGCGCCGCGCCAACTCCCGTACGCGCTCGGCCTCACCATCAATCACGGCTTGGGCCATGCTCTGCAGAATCTCTCCACTGCTGTCCGTCATTTCCCCTCCATCGTACAAGACATCTGAATCGGTTACCCAGGATGCAGAGGCGTTTCAACCACCACCTTGACGCAACGGTCGTGGCCGGTGCGTGCCAACCGCACGGCCTCATCCAGCCGTTCGAACGGCAGGCGGCAATCCACCAGGGGCTCGAGGTCTACCTGCCGACTGGTGACCAGTTCCGCCAGGCGCGGCCACACCTGTGGCGCGTTGCCGGTCGGCAGGTAGCGCACCTCGCGCCATATCGCGTCCATCACGTCTATCTCGGCCCTGCCGCCGGCGGGAATGCCGAAGAGGAGCACGCGCCCCCCTGCCTCAGCGAGCCGCCCTGCCTGGAGGATGCTCTCACGTCTGCCTGTTGTCTCCACGACGACGTCGAAGCGCTCGCCAGCCAGTGTCGTCACCAGGTCTTCCTCGCTCACGTTAATCACCCGGTCGGCTCCGAAGCGCCGTGCCATTTCGAGGCGGTTCTGGCGCGTGCCAGTGAGCACGACCCGGCTTGCACCATTGAGTTTGAGCAGGCTGGCGAAGAGAATGCCGGTGATGCCACAGCCAAGCACCAGGGCCCGCTCTCCCACAAGCAATTGCAGCTTATCCACCCCACCCAAGACGCAGTGGAGCGTCTCCATTTGTGTCGCGGCGGCGAAGGAAACCGTCTGGCCGATCGAGACCAGGTTGTCAACAGGGAGTACACAATGGCGCGCCCACATGCCGGGGATGGTCTGGCCAATCTCTTGCACAGAGGGGCAGAGATGCTTGCGCCCGGAAAGGCAGAAACGGCAGTGGCCGCAGCCGATGACGGTATCCACTGCCACCCTCGACCCGAGAAGAGCAGCAGGCGCGCCCTCGCCTAAGGCAATCACTTCCCCCGCTCCCTCATGCCCCATCACGTGCGGCGGCTTGGCGAAAGCAACACCGCCATCAAGGACGTGAAGGTCCGTACTGCAGATGCCCGCGGCGCGCACCGCGAGCAGCACTTGCCCGGGGCCAGGGTCGGGAACTGTCCAGGGCTCGAGCCGAAGGTCGTTGCCGCCATGCCACACCCAGGCTTCGCTCAACACTGCCTAGGCCTCCAAGACGATCAGTTTGCGCGGGAACCGGGACAGGCTGCGGCAGCCGTCCGTGGTGACCACGAAGTTATCCTCCAGCCGCATGCCCTGTTCGCCAGGAGGGTAAACACCTGGTTCGAGCGTAAACACCATTCCTTCTCTCAGCACCGCTGTGCTCCCCGGTATGATGCGTGGGTCCTCGGAAGGAGTCAGTCCAACGCAATGCCCGGCATGGTGCGGAAAGTAGTCACCGAAGCCAGCTTTAGCGATAACGTTCTTGACGACGCCATACAGGTCGCGACAAGGCACCCCAGGCCTCGCCGCCGCCTCACCAGCAGCCAGGGCTGCCTCGAGCACAGCATGGCGATCCAGCACCGCTTGCGACGGCACACCAACGGAGTAGGTGCGTGTGGTGTCGGCCCAGTAGGCACCGACTCGCGGGAAGATGTCCACGATGAGCAGATCGCCGTGATGGAGGCGGCGCGGGCTGGGTGGCCCGCCGATGAGTGCGCTGCGTTCACCGGAGACAAAGTCGCCGCTCAGCATGGCCATGCCATGCGATTCCGTGGCCACCACGCGGCTGCAGACGAGATAGACATCTATCTCGCTGTTACCCGCACCGATGCTCTGCTGCACCGCCTCGAACATGGCGTCCGTCGTATGCACGCTGCGCTCGATTGCCTCGACCTCCGCCGGATGCTTGATGGCGCGCAAGGCCGAGAGGCGCGAGCCTATGTCCACGACCTCAGTGACGCCGTTGCACGCCGTCAGCGACTGCCAGGCCATCGCCGGCAGGTGGCGCACCTCAGCGCCCACGCGGCCGGCCCCACGCAGCTTGCCGATGGCAGCGGTCAGTGCTGCCAAGGCCTCGCCGCGCGGCTCGATATCGCGGTGAATGTTGTAGTCCTGGTAGGGAACCACGCTTAGCCAGTCCGTGCTGGTCACTCCGGTGGATTCGGCCACAACAAGCGTGGCCTCGCTCTCGGTGAGGAGCAGATATGCTACGTCGTTGGCAAGGCCGATGTAGCCACCGATGCCCACGCCGCTCAGATAGCTCACGTTCATCGGCGTGGAGATAAGGCAGGCGCCCAGCCCATCTCGGCGCATCTGCTCTCGCAAGTTTCCGATCGCCCACAGGGCCACATTGCTTTCGTGCATGTGATTCACCTCTGCCGCAATTCGCTTTCGCCACACCCCTGGCTGGCCGGCCATGCTGCGATGGCGCAGCTTCTGTTTCTTGACGCCGGCCCTTTGGAACGGTTGTGCGCGGGGCTGGCCTGGTCTCTCACCGGTAGAACACTCTGACGCTGAGCACTGGGCCGCGGTCCAACGGCAAGTCAATCACCTCGTCGGCAGCGTCGAAGCCGGACCAGGCCTCGCCGTTCATTTCGACCGCCGCAATACGCGCCATCTGCGGGTGGCGCAGCCGCAGCCTGGCCCGCTGCGGCGGGTTCCGCTGCGGCAGGCCGATGCTGCCCTCGATCAGGCCGTCGGCAACGAACGAGCGCAGGCTGAAGTTCATCTCCCCGAAATAGGTAAGGGCACGCTCGACGCGTATCTCCTTGCCGTGCTCGAGCCATTCCCTGGGAACGGCCTTGGCCAACAGCAGGTCATCGCCGTGTTCCTCGATCAGCATCAGGCGCATGTAAGAGGCGACATTCGCTTCATCCGAGGTCTTGAAGTGGTCACCTGCCCAGTCCGCGAGAGTAGGCAGGTCGTGCTCGCTGCACATCAGCACGTCGCGGTAGAAGGTCGAATTGAAGCCATTGAGAAAACTGCGCAAGAAGCACTTTATCTCGTCGCGCTTCAGGTAGATGGCCGGGTGGGCCAGAAGGTTCGACTGCATGGAGAATCCGCCCCAGTCGAACCAGCGGCTTTCGTCGAAATCGGGCATGGTGCCCGGGTAGCCGTAGCGCTTGGAGAGATACAGGTTGTCCTCGTAGTCATCCAGTATCCATTCGGCAGCCGGGTCGCTGACAGAGATCATCTCGCTCAGGAGGAGACCCATGCTTCCCTCCAGCACCTCGCGCAGCCAACCGAAGTCGCGCCCGCGCCGCTCCAGCCGCGCCGGCCAGTAGGGCACCCAGCTGCCATCAGCGAGCCGCACCACCGGGGAGCGCACGCGCGCTTCATTGAGCCCGCGCATCAGGTCCTGGCAGAAGGCCTCGGCGTCCGCGGAGAGTCGCTTCGCTTCAGGGTGAGCGATCTCGTCTAAAGCCCAGGCGATCCACTTGAAGCCCCAGCAAGCGTAAACGTTGCTGGTCAGCCAATGCCAGTAATCTGTTACGTCCTCGAGAGAGCCGGCCGGCAGAAAGCCATAGTCAATCGGACGCCCGCCATCCGGCGCTAGCCTCATGGTGCGCCGGCGCTCCTGTGTCACCCAATCGCAGGCTTTCACCAGCACCGGCGCCACCCGCCGCAGCCAGTTCTCGTCCCGCGTGTAGCGATAGTGTTCAGCAAAGCCGAACATGGCCCAGCCCTGGCCACGGTTGTAGCCGCCGGATTCGTAGCCGTTTGAGCCATAGAGCACGCCGAAACTCGACTCGAAGTCGCCCGGCAAAGCCACTGTGCCCTGATAGTGCGCCATGATCTCAAGGCAGCGTTCGGCCTCCTTAGTGTACCCGCGCCGATCCAAGTCGGCGATGCACATGACGCCTTCATCGGGGAAATTGCCGTAATGGAAGCCACCGCAGCGGGGCACCAACCTGTCCGAGCCAGGTTCTCGGTCGTTGACAATCAGCATGTGAGTGAGATGAGCGCGGTGGAAGCGGTTGAAATCATCGTTAGGCACGGTGATTTGCATGCCCTGGCTCACGCGCCTGCGCCAGAAGCCCGCCACCTTCCGCCTTTGTTCTTCGTAGTCCAGGCCTTCCAGGGCAGCCAGTTCATCGGGCTTGGAGATTGTGATGAAAGGCACCTTGGCAGTCACCGTGTGAGTCTCACCGGGAGCCAAGGTCAGCTCGTAAGCCAACCCACTCTCCCCTGCGATCAGGCTGCCGCGGCCGCCGGCGTCGAAGGCCAGGCGCAGGCACCTTCCACCCTCACGCTCGGCGTAGATCAGCCTGCCCTCGGCTACTAGCGGCTCGGATGTGGTGCTAGCGTCGGCAGTGATGATCGCGAGGCGAGCCCTCTGCGGTGCCGTGCCTGGGTTCTCGAGCCCAAAGCGGATGAGACCCACCACCGTGTCACCGCCCTGCTTGTCGCTGCTATCGGCAATGTCCGCCTCGAGCCAGGTGGCAAAAGCTTCCTGCCAGTAGAGCACTGCCCCAACATCCCAGGTGGAGCGAAGGATTGGCAGGTAGCCATCCAGCAGTTCGCGCCGAGGCCGTTCGCCGGGCAAGCCGAAGTGATAGCGCAGGTTCTCGCCCTGCCAGAGCAGGCGCTGTGAATCTTTGCCCGGCACCTTGCGGATGAAGTTCTCGCCGATCTCGAGATCCCCGTTGGGGTGCAGGCGGGCTTTCTGGCGGCCACCCTCGGTCCCGAGCACAAAGTATAGCAATCTGGCCTTTGGTGGCTGTTCGCGCACCACCCTTTCCCAGGTCTGCTCAGGCAGGTCCTCGACTCGCTGCCTTGTGGTCCGCTGCAGCGAGGCCTCCCATCGGTCACGCACCGCCTCAAGCCCTGGCCAGGCCTCAGCCATGCCAGCCGCCACGCCCAGCGCCGGCACATAGATGGTGTTATTCACCAGCAGGTCGTTGACGGCTACGCTGAAAGACGTCTCGCCGGAAGCACGCATGGTTATTATGGTCTGGTCAAAGGAGTTGCTATCCGCGTTATACGCGTACCTGATCCGGGCCCGTACTCCTGCCGGTGCTACTCCGGGCGCGACATGCCACATCCCGTCGGCATCCACCTCAACGCGCCCACGCTCCGCCTGGACGCGAAGCACATGTCCGTTGAATGCCTCAAGGTGGCCATCCCACACCTGCTCATGGCTGCTGATGCCGCCCCATTCGATCACGACCTCGGTTTCCCGCCATTCCGAGGAGGTATACACAGCAATCTGGGCGATCGCGGGCATGTGCTCTCCGGCAAGGCGGAGCTTCAGGGTGCGCCGAAAGCCGATGCGCTCGCCCTGCTCACCCAGGTGCGGCAAGCCGGTCGGGTGATGCGCGTCGCCAGGCCAGGGGAAACCAGGTATCTCCTCCTGACGCAGGTCAGCAAAGGTGTAGGTCCAGTGGTTGCCGTTCCCCTGGCAGTCGTAAGCTGCCCGTTGCCAGCGACCATTGATCCAGTCGTCCGTAGGCAGCCATCCCTGCGAGCCAGCCCCCACAACCTGATTCGCCGGTACGTGTATGCCAGGCCAGGTCCGTTGCCAATAGAAAAGGGCAGGCAACTGCTCCTGCCTCAGCTCGGCGGCAAAGGTGACCTCCACGCGCTCGATGTCTCTCGGATCCTCCCACCAAAGGCTATACTCTCCAGCCTCGTCGGCAATTGCCTTGGCAGCGAATGGGACGATGTCCACCTTGCCGGTCATTTGCTCTCTCCAGTGCCATGCCCGTGATCGCTCGAGCGTCGCCCCTTGCGAGCGGCGCGGATCATAGCTTCCACGTTCTCAGGCGGTGTGCCGGGCGCCAAAGGGCTCCCGTTGGCCACCACAAACGGGCCATATTCCGCCGCCGCCAACTGTTCGTAGACTCCCTGCTCAACCTCGCTTGGCTGGCCGCGCAGCAGAAGCTCAGTTGTGTCGAGGTTGCCGAAAAGGGCGACCTTGCCCCGAAGCTGCTTGACGATGGAGACCAGGTCGAAGCTAAAGGTCTTGCGGTTGTCCTCAATCAGCAGCGCTTTCACCCCTGAATCGCGGATAAGGGGTATCAGTGGGCGCACATCGCCGCAGAAATAGACCATGGGCACCATGCCCAGTCTGCTCACCTGTTCGAAGAACCAACAGTCGCAAGGGTAGAGCATGTCCTCGTACATCTGAGGTGAGATCGTGTCGGCGCCGGCCACATCCTCAGAAATGAGCCAGCCGTGCACGCCGGCCCAGGCGAAGGCTTTGGCCAACTCCAGGGCCTGCTCGTAGTGGATGCGAGCCAGGCGTTTTACCCCCTCCGGGTAGTCGTACAGGGCCATCATGCTGCGTTCATAAGTGCTCATCGTCTGGATGCCGGGGGCACCAACGTTGACGCATACGAAGACTTCGTCACCATACTCGCTGACGATGCTCTGCGCGTGGTCCGTGTAGCCCGCTTCCACGTACTCCCTGGCGCTCACCGTGTGCACGTGCTCGAGTTGCCAGTCAATGGCCTCCCTGATAGACATGCCAGCGTCCCAGTGTTTTCGCGCCGCCTCAGAAGCCAAACTCTCATCGGCCAGGATCTCGTCGCGCGAGCCATCGGGCGCGATGAGAAACATGCGCTCGCCTGAAGGTGTCATGACGCGCTCGGCGCGATAGTCGCGGCTGGGCATGCCATTGCGCAGGCGAGGATAACCGCCACTCAGGTGGAACCAGTCCGGCCGGAAGCGCTCGTAGAAGGCACGGTAAATCGGCACCATGCTCGCGCCGTCGCCCCACCGGTCGAGCATGTAATCCTTGCCGGCGATCTCAAACTTGTAGTTGCCCCACCAATGGGGAGCCACCGGCACGGTGTCCGGCTGCTTGCCACTCATCACCGCCAGCATTCGTTCTTTCGC
>DAOTVV010000249.1:0-20061 GCA_034436255.1 Anaerolineae bacterium | reverse complement strand
ACGAGCCAGCCACTCATCGAGGAGGCTGATACATGGCCGAAAGATTGGCAATTGACGGCGGTACCCCCGTGCGCCAGGCTGCCTGGCCGCCCAGGATCCAGATTGACCAGCGGGAGATCAAGGCTGTCAACGACTTGCTCAACCGAGTCGCCAGCGAAGGTGGCGCCTTCGACCGCTATGGCGGCACGGAGGTGGACGCCTACGAGCAGGAGTTCGCCGCCCACTTTGGCACCCGTTTCGCCACCTCGACGAGCGCGGGGACCACGGCCATCCACACGGCGATCGGAGCTTTGCGCCTGGACATCGCTTCCGAGATCATCTCGCCCCCAATCACCGACCCCGGCGCTGTGGCGCCGATCCTCTGGAGCAATTGCATCCCGGTCTTCGCCGACTGCGATCCGGAGACGTTCAATATGGACCCCGTCTCCGTCGAGAAGTGCATCAGCCCGCGCACCAGGGCGATCATCGTCTGCCACCTTGCCGGCCAGCCCGCTGACATAGACCCGATCATGGATATCGCACGGCGGCACAATCTGGTGGTCATCGAGGACTGCGCCCAGGCGCACGAAGCCGAGTACAAAGGCCGCAAGGTCGGCTCGATCGGGCATCTCGCCGCCTTCAGCCTGATGAGCGGCAAGCACAGCACCTCGGGCGGCCAGGGCGGTATGGTGCTGACCAACGACGAAGACCTCTACTGGCAGGCCAAGCGCTTCGCCGATCGCGGCAAGCCGTTCAACAGTGATGAAAGCACCAACCTGTTCCTGGGCATGAACTACCGCATGACCGAGCTTGCGGCCACCATTGGGCGCGTGCAACTGCAGAAACTGCCGGACATTGTCGCCCGGCGGCGAAAGGTCGTCGCTATGCTTCAGGAGCGCATCGCCGACCTGCAGTCAATGCGCCTGGGCAAGGTCATCGAGGGGGTCAAGTCGGCCTACTGGTTCCTCTTCGTGCGCGTGTTCCCGGAGCGGCTGACGGTGAATAAGGAACAACTAGCCAAAGCACTCCAGGCCGAAGGGCTGCCCGTGGGCGCCGCCTACAACGCCCTCGTCCCCGCTCAGAAGTGGATCCGCGAACGCATCACCTACGGCAACACGCATTGCCCCTGGACTTGCCCCTACTACGGCCGCGAGATCAGCTACGAAGGCGCCACCCCTGGCGCCGAGCAAGCCATCGCCAACCATATGACGCTGGCCGTGCACGAGTGCTATGACGAACAGGCGATCGAGGATGTTGCCAAGGCAATGCACAAAGTAGAGGCTGCTTACCTGAGATAAGCAGGCTCGCTCACGCCAAAGGGGGAAGCCGCATGGCTTCCCCCTTTCTTGTTCATGGCAGGGTCGGTGCCGGCCAGCTAACGCATGCTGATCTCTACGTTCTCGGCCACCCCGCCCAGGATAGTGTAAGTGCCGTTGGTCGTCTGCAGCACGGAGCCTGGGACCCACGGCGTCACAGGGCCATGAGCCACCAGCCTGGCGATGAACCGCTGCCAACTCATCGAACCTGCCGGGCCGCACATGCCGTCCAGCCAGAAGCTGCGGTCGCGGGCACCCAAAATCTGAGCTGGGCCGATGGATGCTGCCTTGGGAGGCACCCAGGACCAGTCGGCGTTGAAAGAGTGGAGCGCGTTCTGCATGATCGTGATCGGATGCAGAGTCACGATCCGCGGTCCGGCCTTCTTCCACTCGTCGAAACTGTCGAATTCCGCCGCCAGGTGAGGCTCCCAGAAAGCGATGTGACCCGACCAGCCTATGCCGCCGTAGCAGACGTCCGCCTCTCCGGCATCGGTGATCATCTTGCCGTAATCGTTGATGTTCGCACTGCTGGGGAAATGAATATTGCTCTCCAACGGGCGCAGTTCGGGGTCAATCTTGCCGAAAAAGCTCTCCCACATCGAGGTCTGGAAGGAGCCGGCCCAATCTGGCGGCGCGGTGCGACCGTCATCGTCGGCATACTCGTCCATATTGAAAGTGACCAGGTTGCGGCATGAGATGCGCAGGCGGTTGATCATCTCCGCCGCTATCGTGTACTGAGGCACGGGCCCCACCGGCAGGATCATGACCACCTTGCGCCCTTCCTCGTTGGCGCGCACGATACGGCTGACGATGTCCAGGGCAAACGCAGCGTAGAACTCGCCCGGGTCCTCGATCACGCTGATCTTGAAGGCCGGGTTGGGGTGTTTCGTGATGTCCTGCTTCTTGATCTGGCGCACCCTGGCGCATGCCTCGGCATCGCGGAAGGCGAGAAAGGACGACGGATTGTAGTTGAACGCCATGTCAGCACCTCCTCGTGATAGATACCCAATCGAGACTTTGTGAGCGACGCTGGGCGGCTCTGGCCCCGCTACCGCTCAGGGCACTCCCCCGAACAGCGAACCGATCACACCTGCCTGGAACAGGACAACTGCCGCCACAACGAGGACAGCCAGCAAGATGACGGCGCGCACCAGGCAGCGCAGCGTCCGCACCAGCCAGCTGAGGATCAGCAAACCCACCACGACCAGGACGACCGTGAGCCAGGCCGATGCCATGGCGCCTCCTCATCTTCGCGAGTCCGGCTAGTCGAGCACTCTGTACACGCGATGAGCGATGGACCGACGCTTGTGCGTGAAGAGCAGATGCAGGTTGGCACGACCATCCTGCACCAGTGTCGGGTAGCTGAACTCGCCCGGCCCATTCTCGACGCAGAGCTCGTGCTGCCAGGTCGCGCCGTCGTCCTCGCTCACAGCCAGGCACAGCGGTGTCCGCGCCACCTTCGAATCGTTGTAGGCCATCACCAGCCAGCCGTTGTGCAGGCGCAAGGCGTCTATGCCGCTATTGGGGTTGGGCAGGCAGGTCGGCTCCGGGTAGGTCCAGGTGCGCCCGCCATCGGCGGATTCGCTCTGCCAGATGAAACCGCCCGGGCCACCTGTGCGCAGGTACATGCGCAGCCTGCCATCCGTCAACGGCACAATGACCGGCTGGATCAGCCCCTGCGGAGCAGTGACGTGACCGTAGCGCCGCAGAAGCGGGCCGCCGTCATAGGCCCGGCCCAGGTCAACAACGTGGCCGGACCAATCGCGCTCATCGTAAAGCGGCAGCAGGGTTCTGCCATCCGGCAGAGACAGCGGCCGGGCACGCGCCATCCAGCCCAGTTCCTCGCGCACCACCTGTGGCTGGCGCCAGGCGTACGAATCCGGCGAGACCTGGGCCAGAAGCTTGCATTGGTCCCAACCCTGACCGACAATGGTGACGAAGAACAGCCACAGCCGACCATCCGGCGCCGACCAGAGGACAGGGTTGCCATCGGCCATGGCGGGCGTGTTCACAAGCGGCACAGCTGGCTGCCAGATCCAAGCCGGTGCCTGGCAGCGCGACCAGAGGATAGCCTGATCTGGCGACTTTTCGTATGCCCCGGCGTACCAGGCCGCTATGAGGGTATCGCCACGGCTCTCGATTGTGGCACAATGGCAGGATGGCCACTGTCTGTCGTCGCAGCGAAAGACGTCGGTACTGGCTACAAGTTGCAGCCGCTTCTCGAGCATGAGATCATCACCTGAGCCTGCCGGGCAGCCGCACTTATCCGGCTCCGGACTGCCGGCTCATTCTAGGATTGAGCCCTGAACCGGTCAAACGCATCTGGCAAGAGGTAGCCTGACCTTGGTTGATGACCCGGTACCGCACCTGCTGGCGATCGCGAGCGAAGTGATGGCTCTGGACGACTATGTCGTCCTCGAGCGACCGGCGGGGGCGGTGCGCTTCCGCGGCCGCCTGATGGCTGAGCCCTCGCACAGCTACGAGGCCCTGGCCGAGCGTGCCCGCCGGTTCGGCTACCTTCCCATGTTGCAGCGCGACGATGGGCGGGACTCGATCACGTTTCTGCCGCACACGCCGGTCGCCTACCGCACAAGGCCGCGCCTGGCACTGCTCCTGCTCGTGCTCACCATCTTGTCCACCCTGTTCGTCGGTGCCAGCATGACCGAGCCCGACTGGCCCTCAATGATCCGGCACCCGCTGAGCGGCCTACCGTTCTCCCTTGCGCTTATGCTCACGCTCGGGGTGCACGAGATGGGTCATTTCCTCATGGCCAGGCATTACGGCGTGCAGGTGACTCTGCCCTACTTCATCCCGATGCCCTTCGGCCCCTTCGGCACCATGGGCGCCTTCATCAGCATGAAATCCGTGCCAGTGAACAAGCGCCAGTTGCTGCATATCGGCCTCGCCGGTCCCCTTGCCGGGTTGGCTGTCGGCCTAATCGTCTGCCTGTATGGGCTTTCAATCTCGCCTCTGAGCGTGATGCAGCCGGGTACAGTCTATTACCGCGAAGGCAACTCGATCCTTTATCTGCTGCTCAAGTACGCCATCTTCGGGCGCTGGCTGCCAAGTGGCTCTCTGGATGTCAACCTCAGCCCGGTTGGCTTTGCCGGCTGGGCCGGCCTGCTGGTGACCGGCCTGAACCTGATCCCTGCCGCCCAACTCGACGGCGGCCACATCGCCTACGCCCTCTTCGGGCGCCGGGCTCGCATCGTCACCTTCGCCATCGCCGGCGCTCTTCTTCTCCTCGGGGTTTGGTGGCAGGGCTGGATTCTCTGGGCCGCCATTATATTGCTGCTTGGCTGGCGGCCACAGGTAGTTCTGGACGAGATCACCGGTTTGACGAGGCGGGACAAGCTGGTTGCCGCCCTCGGCCTGATACTGTTCATCCTGCTGTTCGTGCCCCTGCCGCTGGTCATCGTCGGCGCCTGACAGCGGCTTCAGAGCCATGCTTCGGGAGGTGTGCTCGCCAATGGATCTCTACGACGCGGATTGCTTCGTCGGCCGCTGGCCGACAGCACAGCGGTATACCGATGACGTGCCAGCGCTCGAGAGCCACATGGAGCGCCTGGGCATTGGTCGTGCTCTTGTCCGGCACACCTGGGGCTGGCATTACGACGCAACTGCCGGCAACGAGCGCCTCCTGGCTGAACTCGCCGGGCACAGCGAGCTGCGGCCTTGCCTGGCCGTCTCGCCGCTGTTGCAGGAAGAGATGGGTGGCCTGCAAGCCCTACTGGATAGGCTGGGCACAGCCCAGGCCGGCGCTATCTGTCTCTACCCGCGCTCGCAAAGCTTCAGCCTGGCGCCCTGGTCATGCGGCGCACTGCTGGAGGCGATGCAGGCGATCGCCATGCCGGTCATTCTGGAGTGCGAGGAGGTAGGTTGGGACAGTTTGGGTGAGTTGCTTGCCAACTGGCCCAGGCTGCCGGTGATCCTGGCCAACACCGGCTACCGGGTGCTCCGCTATCTCCTTCCTCTACTGCGCCGTCACGCCAACCTGCATGTCAGCATCGCCTACCTGGGCGATAACCAGGCCATTGAGGCCATCGGCAGAGAATGTGGCTTCTCTCAGTTGCTCTTCGGCACAGGAACGCCGCGCATTGACGGCGGCGGCACTATCGCCCGGCTTGCCTACAGCCAGGTAAGCGAGGAGAATCGGGCCGCCATCGCCTCTGGCAACCTGGAGCGCTTGCTCGCCGGCATCCACTATGCTTAGCCCGAGCGGGCGGAGAGCGAGGTAACAATGAGTAACCCGATCACCGAGGCAATCAGGGCCGGCCGCTGCCTGACCGGCATCGCCACCGTAATAGACGCGCACGGGCATGGCGGCCCCTACTTCAATTTCTGGGTTCCCGACAGCGACCCCGCCAGCATGGTGCGCCTGATGGACCACATCGGCATCCAGACGCTTCTCTTTGCTCCCCACCTGGCGGTCACTGCCGACCCGTCCGCCGGCAACGACCTGGCTATCGCCTGGAGCAAGCGCTTCCCCGGCCGTCTGCTCGGCTATGCCGTCCCTTACCCGCACCGGCCCGAACTTGTCGCGGACGACCTCAGGCGTGCCCTGGACGCCGGGCTTGTCGCCATCAAGCTGCACCCAAGCCTTCATGGCTGCTCGATTGACTCGCCAGGCTATCGTGCTGCCTGGGAAGTGGCGCGCGAACGCCACACCTTCATTCTCAGCCACACCTGGTACGGCGATCGCTATTGCGCTCCAGGCATGTTCGCCCGTTACGCCGAGGAATTCCCCGAGGTTCCGGTGATCATCGGCCACTCCGGAGGCGAGCCAAGAGGCTTCCTCGAGGCGATTGAGCTGGCACACAAGTACAGCAATATCCTCCTGGACACCACGGGCTCGGCGGTCACGGGCGAGTGGATAGTGCGCATGGTTAACGAGGTGGGGGCGGAGCGCGTGCTCTACGGCTCAGACATGCCGTTCCTTGACCCGCGCTTCTGCCTGGGCAAGGCAGCCCTTTCCGGCTTGGCGCCGGATCAGCTGCGCCTGGTGCTCGGCCTCAACGCCAAGTGCCTGCTCGCCCGCTGCGGTGTCAGCCTGAGTTAGCACGCGTAGCCCAGCCGGCGGTGCGGCGAGCTAACAACAGCCTTGTCCGCCAGAGCGCTCACCAGGTTAGCGGCGGCACGAAGAGTGCCTGAGCCAGGCTTCATTACTTACGAGGGGAATGCCAATATGGCAAGCAAACCGAAGGTCCTGCTCTACGAACCAATGCACGAAGAGGGCATGAAGGTGCTCTATGCCCACGCGGAGCCCTACATAGCGAGCGCCTGCGACGAGGAGACGATCATCCGCGAGGGCCAGGAAGCCGACGCCATGATCATCCGCGCCCTGGGGTCGGTAAGCGCGCGGATCATGGACGCCTGCCCGCGCCTCAAGGTAGTCGGCCGGCACGGCATCGGCGTGGACAACGTGGACGTTCAGGCAGCCACCGAGCGCGGTATCTGGGTCGTTAACACTCCGACCACCGTGACCGAACCCGTGGCCGAGCATGTCGTCGGCATGATCATCGCCGTCATCAAAGACTTCCGTCGGTGCGACCAAAGCGTCCGTGCTGGCGATTGGAAGTTCCGCGATAGCGTCGAGGGCATCAACCTGCTCGGCCGTACCATCGGCATGGTAGGCATGGGGCGCATCGGCTATCGCACCGCCGAGATCTGCCACAAAGGACTCGGCATGAACATCCTTTACCACGACGTGCGCCCTTCCCCTAGGGCCGAGGCTGAGTTGGGCGCCAGGAGGCTTGACCTCCTGCCCCTCCTCGAGCAGTCCGACATCGTCTCCCTGCACACTCCATATCTGCCGGAGACGCACCACCTGATCAATGCCGAGGCACTGGCGCACATGAAGCCCAGCGCCATCCTGGTCAACGCCTCTCGCGGCAAAGTCGTGGATGAGGCGGCGCTGGTGGAAGCGCTGAAGGCCAAGCGCATTCGCGCTGCCGCGCTGGACGTGTTCGAGCAGGAACCGCCGGCGAAGGACAATCCGCTGTTCCAGCTTGACAACGTCTTCCTTACGCCGCATGTGGCCTCATCCACCACCGAGGCCCTCATCGGCATGTCCCTGGTCGCCGAAGATGTGGTCGCCTTGCTCGAGGGCAGAACTCCCCAGTTCCCGGTCAATCACCCACCGCACCCGCGCGTCTAGGCGCCGCCAAGCCACGGGCACCGGCCCAGCAGCCGCAAGCGACACAAAGGGGGGAGGACAACCGTCGGTCCTCCCCTCTTCTCTGCCTGGACGACGCAGCCAAGCGGGTTAGTAGAGAGGTAGGTAGCGCTCGATCTCCCAGGACATCACCCGTATACGGTAGTCGTCCCACTCCTGCTTCTTGGCCTCAACCAGGCGCTCGAAGGTGTAGCTGCCCAGGGCCTCTTCGATAAGGGGATCAGCCTGCGCCTCGGCAATGGCTTCAGACAGGGAGGCCGGCAGGGTGTCCACGTGGCGCAACCGGCGCGTCTCCTCGTCCAGATGGTAGATGTCTTCCTCGATCGGCGCTGGCGGCTGCAAGTTCCTCTTGATCCCGTCCAGCCCGGCCGCCAGCATTACCGCAAAGGCAAGGTAAGGGTTGCAGCTCGGATCGGGGCAGCGTAGCTCCAGGCGCGTGGCCATGGGGTTGCCCTTGGAGACGCGCGGCACACGTATCAGCGCCGAGCGGTTCGTCCTGCCCCAGGAAATGTAGACCGGAGCCTCGTAGCCGGGGACGAGACGCTTGTAGCTGTTCACCAGCGGCGCCACTACCAGGCACATCGCTCGCGCATGCGCTAGCTGGCCGGCGATGAAGGAGAGAGCCAGGGGCGACAGGCCGTATTCCGAGCCCTCCGCCGTGAAGGCGTTCTCCCCCGTGCTCCGGTTCATCAGGCTCTGGTGCACATGCATGCCAGAACCGTTTATGCCGAAGATGGGCTTGGGCATAAACGTGGCGTGGAGGTTGTTCTTCTTGGCCACGGACTTCATCGTGTACTTGAAGGTCATGGCGTTGTCGGCCGAGCGCAGAGCGTCCCCGTAGTGGAAGTCAATCTCCTGCTGGCCTGCTGCCACCTCATGGTGGCTCGCCTCCACCTCGATACCCATGCTCTGGAGAGCGTTTACCATGTCCTTGCGCACATGGATTGCCTGGTCGGTACTGAGGTCGAAATAGGCTGCCTTGTCAACCGGATCCAGAATGGGAGCACCGTCTGGCCCAAGGGAGAAGAGGAAGAACTCCAGTTCGGGCCCAGTGTTGTAGCTGTAGCCCATCTCCTCCACCTTGGCGAGCATCCGCCTGAGGATACCTCGGGGATCACCCCGGAATGGATCCCCATTTGGCCCGTACACGTCACAGATGATGCGGGCCGTCTTCGTGCCCGGGAGTTGGGACCAGGGAACGGGGCAGAAGGTGTCAACATCGGGCACCAGGTACATGTCGCTTTCGGCGATCCGTGCGAAACCCTCGATTGATGAGCCGTCAATCCAGACGCCATTCCCGAGAGCGCCCTTCAGCTGCTGCACCGGGATGGTGACCGCCTTCACGATCCCCATCAGATCGGTGAACTGCAAATGGATAAAGTCTACGCCCCATTCGCTAGCCTTCTCCAGTGCTGCCGACTTCTTCTCGTCGAGACCAGTGGCGGACATGGCATTACCCTCCTCGCTGACTGTGATGCTCAGGCGCACGGGCGCTCGCCTGGCCGTGGCTTTCAGGCTGGCAGCTGCTCAAGACGGGCCCAAAAACGAGAGAAGGAGACCCGCGGGCTCACCCGGCCCGGGCCTCCTTCCTTGTCTGGCCGAAACAGAATTGAACTAAACTCACTTTAGCACGGGCCAGCCGCTCGTGCAATCTGCCACCTTTCTTTTTGACACGGCCATACCCCTAACCTAGAATCGCTCTGGCACGCGAGAAGCCCAGTTACATCTGCTGGGTGAACGCGGCCAGATTGTTTTTTGAGAGGGTGAGATGATGCCGATGGCCAGTGCCGAGATCAGGCGCGCCTACCTACAATACTTCCAGGAACACGGCCACACCATCGTGCCTAGCTCGCCCCTTGTCCCCGCGAACGACCCGACGCTCCTGTTCACGAACGCCGGCATGGTCCAGTTCAAGACTGTGTTCCTGGGCCTTGAGCAGAGGCCCTACAAGCGCGCCACCACTGCCCAGAAGTGCCTGCGCGTCTCAGGCAAGCATAATGACCTGGAAAACGTCGGCCCGTCGCCCATCCACCACACCTTCTTCGAGATGCTGGGCAATTTCAGCTTCGGCGATTACTTCAAGCGCCAGGCCATCAGCCTCGCCTGGGATTTCCTGCTCAATGTCCTCCATCTCGACCGCGAGCGCCTGTACTTCACGGTCTACCGCGAGGACGACGAGAGCCGTTCGCTCTGGCAGGAGATCGCCGGCGTCGGGCCGGAGCGCGTGTTCAGCATGGGCGCCAAGACCAACTTCTGGACCATGGGCGACACCGGGCCGTGCGGCCCCAATACCGAGATCTTCTACGACCGCGGGCCCGAATTCTGCACCTGCGGCCAGCCGGACTGTTCGCCCCAGCTGGACAACGGCTGTCAGCGATGGCCCGAGATCTGGAACCTGGTTTTCATGCAGTACAACATGGACAAGGATGGCTCCCTGAGCGAACTGCCCGCAAAGGGTGTGGACACCGGCATGGGCCTCGAGCGTGTGACGGCCATAATGCAGGGCGCGCGCACCAACTACGACACGGATGTCTTCTTGCCTCTCCTGGACGAGGTGCAGCGATTGGCCGGGCACACCGAGGAGCAGCGCCAGCAGGGCATCGTCTCCTACCGGGTCATCGCCGACCATGCCCGCGCTGTGGCCTTCCTGATCGCCGATGGCGTTCTCCCGGGCAACGAGGGGCGCAACTATGTTCTCAGGCTGCTTCTGCGGCGCGCCGCTCGCCACGGGCGCATGATTGGCTTCGACCAACCCTTCCTTTACCAGGTGACAGACAGGGTAGTGTCTCAAATGGGCCAGCACTACACCGAGCTCGAAGCGAGGCGCGATCTGATCCGTCAGGTGGTGCAGCAGGAGGAAGAGCGCTTCCAACAGACGCTGAGCACCGGGCTCGCTCGCCTCAGTCAACTGGCCGAGAGCTTGCGGAGCGATGGCAAGACGGTCATCCCCGGGGAGGAGGCTTTCCGCCTCTATGACACCTACGGCTTTCCTTTCGATCTGACGCTTGAGGTCGCTCGGGAGATGGGCCTCGGCGTGGACAGCGCCGGCTTCCATCAGGCCATGGAGGAGCAGCGGCAGCGGGCACGGGCGGCGCAGGCCTTCGCTGCTGGGGCACCCGAAGTGGAACGGTACCGCCGTCTGCTGGATCAGCTGACGAAGGCGGGCGCCTTGCCGCCGACCGGGGTGAGCCGCGTCCACCTTGAGACCACGTACAGCGAGACCAGGCTACTCGCCTTGCTATCGGGGGAGCAGCAGGTAGAGAGCGTGCGCGAAGGCGATGAGGTCGAGGCGGTGGTCGCCGAATCACCTTTCTACGTCGAGAGCGGCGGCCAGGTGGGCGACACGGGCATGATCGCTATCTACGACAGCGACGACTTGGACGCCGAACCTGTGGCGGCCATTGATGTCGAAGAGGCCACCCAGCCCATCCCAGGTCTGGTCGTCCATCGAGGCAAAGTGGCACGTGGCAGCTTCAGTGTCGGCCAGCAGGTCTGGGCCATGGTGGACTACGAGCGGCGCTGGGACCTGGCGCGCAACCATACGGCGACGCACCTGCTGCAAAGCGAGTTGCGCTATATCATCGGCAAGCAGGTGCAGCAGGCGGGCTCCCTGGTAACGCCAGAACGTCTCCGCTTCGACTTCACGCACTCGGGCATGCTCACCGAACAAGAGCTCGCCCTCGTGGAACAGTCGGTGAACGATGCCATCCTGGCCGACTATCCGGTGGACTGCGAAGTCGTGCCTTACGCTGACGCCATCAGGGACGGGGCAATGGCCCTCTTCGGCGAGAAATACGGCGATGAGGTCCGGGTCGTACGCGTAGGCGATCCTGGCAATTACTTCAGCCAGGAACTCTGTGGCGGCACCCACGTAGATCACACCAGTCAGATCGGCCTGTTCCATATCGTTTCCGAGAGCAGCGTGGGCGCCGGCGTCCGCCGTATCGAGGCGGTGACTGGCCGGGGGGCACAGCGCCTGGCACAGGAGCGGCTGCGCGCCGTGGAGAACGCTGCCACCTTCCTGAACGTGCCACCTGAACAAGTGGATCGGCGCGTGCTGCAGCTGATGGAGCATAGCCTGGCCCTGGAGAAGGAGGTAGCCAACCTGCAGAAGCGGCTGGCCACCGCTTCCCTCGCCAATGCCCTGCAGTCGGTCATCAAGGTCGGCGACGTCGCGGTGCTGGCGGCACAGGTCGAGGCTTCCAGCCCGGAAACCATGCGCGAGATGAGCGATTTCCTGCGCGAGCGGATGCAATCGGGCGTCATCGTCCTCGGCTCGGTGATCAACGGCAAACCAAGCTTCGTTGCCTCTGTGACGCAAGACCTGGTCCAGCGGGGGCTGCACGCTGGCAACCTGGTGAAGGAAGTGGCCAAGGTGGTCGGTGGTGGCGGTGGCGGCCGCGAAATGATGGCTCAGGCGGGTGGCAAGGATGCGAGCAAGATCGGCGAGGCTCTGGCCAGTGTGCCCCGCCTGGTGCAGCAAGCGGTGCATGCGCGCCAGTAGCAGGCTCGGCCTGGCAGTCCAGTGCCGAGGTTGAGAAACAAGCGCAGTCCTGGCATAAGCAGGGCGACCAGTGGTGGTCGCCCTGCCTCTGTGCTCAGCCTCATCCGTGCTGGGCGGCCCTTCGCTGTGGTTGACCTGGGCACCGCCTATGCCAAAGCCCTCATTGTCGCTCTTGGGCCCGCCGGCCTCTGGAATGTGGTCGGCGCCGCTTCCGTCTGCTACACGCACCTGGGCGAGGGCGATCTCTGGCCGGAGCGACAACGGGCTGGGCTCGAGGCGCTACAGCTTGCCTGCCAACGGGCGCCCTCCCTCACCGGGCGCCTGTTCGAACCAGCGGCCTACATTGTCGCCATCACCAACGACGCCGTGCGCCTTACGGCTCATCATTGGCGCGGCACTCGCCAGCAGCCGGACGTGCCCATAGGGCGCGATGAAGCGGAACAACTGCTTTCTCGGGCGCGCGGCGCCAGCCTGCGCCGGCCAACCGCACTTCGGAATGGCTCTGATACTGTCGTGCACCTCGCCCGGCTCGGGCTTTCGCTCGCGGTGGATGGTAGGCCTGTCACTGAATTCACCGGGTTCAGGGGCAGCGAGGTGGATGTGCTCTCGGCTCAGGCAGAGGCACCGGCGGAGAGGCTCGCCCCTTACAAAGAGTGGGCAGCGGCTTTCGGCCGCCCCTTCGCCCTCCTGCCCGAATGTGTCGCTGCCCTCGAACTGATGCGGCCACTCCCGTCGCTCGTCCTCGTAGATGTGGGTGCCGCCTGCACCTCGATCTACGCCAAGGCGCCGGGGAGGGGGTTCCAGGTGCTGAGGCTGGCTAGTGGCGGCCTCTCGTTCACGCGGCGCTTATCTCGCGCCGCCGGCCTTTCGCCAAGCCGCGCCGAGCAGATCAAGCTGGCGTACGCGGGCGGCGGCCTCGGCGACCGGAACCGGCGTCGCATCGGCCTCATCTTCGCCCGGGGGTTCACGTCCTGGGTTAGGCGCCTCGCGAGCGCAATGGTGCCGCTACGACCGCCGATACCGCACGTCTGGGCCACTGTCGGCGGCGCCTCGCAACTGCCTGAGTTCGCCCGCTTGCCCGCCTCTCTCGCCAATGCTAGCATCGCCTATGCTGAGTCCGACCAGGCGATCCCGGGCCCGGCATTGGCGCTCTTCGAGCGCAGCCCTAGCCTGGTCCCGCTTCGGCTGACGGATGTCTGTTCCCACCTCATTCCTGGACCAGAAGCGGTCGAGCCGGGGCAGGTGCTTGCTGCTGGCCTGGCTGAGTATGTGCTTCGCCTGGCCCAGGACGAGAGGTCGAGGCGGGCGGAATGGCAGGATCAGGTCCTTGCCGCCAAGGCTGGTTTTGAGGTAATGAGCGATTGGCTCAAGTGATAGATATTGCGGCTGATGAGACGGTCGCCGCCATCCGCTCGAAGATGCTCGCGGCCACCGAAAAGCGCATAATCCTGGCCGTCGCCCGCGGGACCAAGGCACTGCAGAGCCCGGTCGGCCCCCGGGTCATTGCCAGGACGGCGCAGGAATTCCAACTCGAGGTGGCGATTGTCACCGTTGACGGGATGGTGCGCGACGAGGCGGAGCGCGCCGGCTTCTCCGTCTTTCGGCGCATCAAGCAAGCCGAGGCGGCAAAGCGCTGGCGCACGCCCGGCCCCACCAAGACAACGGCCGCGCCCCGTCCCCATCCGAGCGTCGCACTCGGTCAGAACCCCAGCCGCCGCTCCTGGGCCGAGCACCTTCTGGCGGCCCTCTTGATTCTCATTCTGCTCGCCGCCTTTGGCGCTGCCAGTGTCCTCCTCATTCCCGAGGCAAACATCGAACTTGTGCCAGCACGCAAGAACCTGGCTGCCGAGGTACGCGTTGCCGTCGTCCCGGATCAGAAGGATATTGACTACGCCAAAGTCTCGATCCCGGGCCGCAAGCTCACCACGATCGTACAAGGCACATGGAGCCAGCCAACCACCTCGCGCAAGGACCAGCCGGAGGGACGGGCGACGGGCACGGTCACTTTTGTGAACCAGGCCGGTTTGCCGATCACGATCCCATCGGGGACGATCGTGAGCACTGGGGCGGGCGTTCCTGTACGCTTCCGCACCACTGCCGACGTTCAGCTTCCCAGCGGCCGCGGTGCCACGATTCAGGCGCCGGTCGAGGCTCTCGACGCGGGGCCGCAGGGGAACGTGGGCGCTTACCTGATCAACACCGTCCTGGGGACCCAGGCTAGCCAGGTGAGCGTCATCAATGAACAGCCGACCCAGGGCGGCAGCGTGCGCCAGGTAGGCATGGTGACGCAGGCAGACAAGGACCGGCTCGAGAATGGGCTGCTGCAGCGGCTGGAAGCCGAGGCCCATACGGCATTACAGAACTCGCTGCAGCCAGGCGAGATCGCCCCGCGCGAGACCTTGAGCAAGCCCCACATCCTGGGCAAGGGTTTCGATCACATGAACGGCGACACTGCCGACCAGGTCAGCCTGACCATCCGCGTCGAGTACAGCGAGTTGGCCTTCAAGGCTTCCGATGCCCAGCGCATGGCCCTGGCCGGGCTACGTGGCGCCGTCCCCGCCGGCTACCGCCTGCTCGACGAGGGCATGGATTTCCAGGTGGCGTCGGCGGAGGTGGACGCCCAGGGCGGTCTGCTGCTCGACATCACCGCCAGCGGCGTCGCCCAGGCCACGCTGGATCCTGCTCAGGTTCGCTCGCTCGTCCTTGGCCGCACTCCCGAGGAGGCGCAGGCCCGCCTCGACGGTGCTCTTCCCCTCGCGGAACCGGCTCGCATCTCCCTGACCCCGCCCTGGTCAACGACCCTGCCGCGTTTCCCGTTCCGCATCGGCGTCAACATAGGCAGTTGACCTTGCCCACCATTCTGGCGTTGGACATCGGGGAACGGAAGATGGGCACCGCCGTCGGTAGCACCGAGAGTGGCCTGGCTCGACCCGCCGCCGTCTGGCGGCATAGCACGCGCGCAGGCGATGCGGAGCAGATCCGCCAACTGGCGCGCCAGACGGGGGCAACACTGCTGCTTGCTGGCTTGCCGCTCAACCCAGATGGTTCGCCTTCAGCGCAGGCAGAGCGTATCCGTCGCTACGCAGGAGGCCTGGCAGCTGAGGTTGGCCTGCCACTGCTATTCTGGAATGAGGCCTATTCCAGCCAGGATGCCCAGGCACGGCTGCTCGCCAACAGCCACAGCCGCAAGCGGCGGCGCCAGCAAGAAGACGCCGTCGCAGCAGCCATCATCCTGCAGGCCTATCTCGACTCTCTGGCGCGAGGCGAAAGCTGATGGACATCCTACGGCGCCTGTTGCGGACGCTCGTCAGCCTTGCGATGGCACTGCTCCTGGTGGCCGCTCTGCTCGTCGGCGGCTACCTGTTCGTGATCAAGCCCTCGCGTTCCTCCCAGACACCGTCAAACACCAGCCAGGCCAGCAGCGCCGGCGGACTGCGCGGCGCCCTTGTCAGCCTGCTGTTGGCCAGCAAGAGCGACCAACTTCTCCCCGTCAGTGCCGATCCGGATGCCCCCGCCGTCTCCTTCGAGGTGCAAGCAGGTCAGACGGCGACAGAGGTGGCCCAGGCCCTGGAACGGGCCGGGCTAGTGCGGGATGCATCAGCCTTCAGCCTGCTGCTGCGCGATCGCGGCCTGGATCGCCACATCGAGGCGGGCCATTTCGAACTGTCTCCGGCGATGAGTGCCGAGCAGATCGCGGCGGCCCTTGCTCACGCCCGTGGCGATGAAGTGGTACTGGTCACGCTGGAGGGCTGGAGGCTCGAGCAGGATGCCATCGCCGTGCAGCAGGGTTTCGGCCAGGGACAGGATTTCCTCAATATCGCCGCCAGGCAGGGCGCTCAGTTGTTGCCGGATTGGGTGGGCCGGCCGCCGGACAGCACTTCGCTAGAGGGTTTCCTGTTCCCGGATACCTACCGCTTCGCGCCCGATGCCAAGGCAGTGGACATCATCGCCGCGATGCTGGCCGATTTCGCGAACCAGTTCAGCGAGGACGACCGGGCCCAGGCCCAGCGGATGGGCCTGACTCCCTACCAGGTAGTCACCCTGGCAAGCATTGTCGAACGCGAGGCCGTGCGCCCTGAGGAGCGCCCCCTCATCGCTGCCGTCTTCCTCAATCGGCTAAAGCAGGGCATGCGTCTGGAGGCCGACCCGACGGTGCAATATGCGCTGGGCCTGCAAGCGGACAGCGGACGCTGGTGGAAGGTGCCGCTTCTCGCTGGAGACATCCAGGCCGCCGTCTCCCCTTACAACACCTACCTCAACCCCGGCCTGCCGCCGGGGCCTATCTGCAGCCCGGGCAAAGCCTCGATTGATGCCGTCCTGCACCCAGCCAAGGTGGACTACCTGTACTTCGTCGCCAAGGGCGACGGCTACCACGCCTTCACGGCCTCCTACGACGAGCATGTGCAGAACGTCCAGAAGTATCAGGGCAATTAGCCGGGCAGCGCCCTTTCTGCTGCTTCTGGCTGCCTTGCTCGCCTTGATATGGTTCGGCCGGCAGCAGCGGGCACCGCGCCTCTACCGCCTGGCTTTGGTCGCCCCGTTTGAGGGTATCTACAGCGCCACGGGCTACAGCGCGCTCCCGGCCGTCCGCTCCGAAGTGGCCGACTGGAACAAGCGCCTGGCCCCCCACCACATCCAGATACAGGTCTGGGCCGTTGACGACAGCGACGAGCCGGCGCTGGCCGAGCGGCGTGCCCGCGAACTGGCAGCAGATCCTCTTGTCCTGGCAGTCGTTGGCCACATGGCACCCTGGGCCAGCGCTGCCGCCGCGCCGACATACCGCCAGGCCGGGCTTCTTCAGGTGTCCCCCGTCCCCATACCTGTCTCGTTGGCCGGTGGACCATACGCCTGCCTCAGCCTGGGCCCGTCGCCATCTGCCATCAACGCCCTCTCCGCTGCCAGCCCCGGCGCCCCCCTCCTGGACCTGGCCGATCCTGACACCCTGGAGAACCAGGTGCGAGCGACGCTCGCGGGGCCCGTCCTCCTTCCCTATCCCTATTGCCCCAGCGCCACGGGGGCGCTTCTCCCCCAAGCCATGATCGAGGCGATCTCGTCCGACGCCGGCCTCGACGGCTCGCCCGCGGCGGTGACGGCACGAGCGGCCGACCTGGCGCTCCGCGCCATCAACGCTGCTGCCGTCAGCGCCAGCCTGGACAGGGAATCCGTGGCCAGGGAGGCGGTGAACCTCGCCCAGGACTCCGGCTGGACTTGGGATGGCAGTGCCTGGTACCCAGCCGGCTCCGCCAGAGTGGTTCCCTGCCCCCACCGGTGAGCGGACGGCAAGGAAGATCGGGCTCCAGCCTGGCCAGGCGCGCGTGAAGCGTGATGGTGGGCTCGTTCGTCCGGCTGCAGGTAAGCCCCGCCGTCAGCCCCACTCGCAGCCAGGGCTCTCCCTCTTTCCATGGCGGGGTTGACGAGGCAATTGCGGCCGTGCTAGATTGGCCCGTCAGCGCCCCGATTGGACCGTTTCGGGAGCGCACAAACCAGAATCAGGAGTGTGAACATGGCCGACGCCACACAGAAATGGGTTTGCACCGTTTGCGGATACATCTATGACCCGGCCGTTTCCGGCGTCGCTTTTGAAGACCTACCGGACGACTGGACCTGCCCGGAATGCGGCGTACCCAAGGACATGTTCGAACCTCTGGTTGACTGAAGCTCGGAGGTAGCATGCGCATAGTCGTCACTGGGCACAAAGGCCAGCTCGGGCAGCAATTGCTCCGTGCCTTCGCGGGGCATGAGGTCCTGGGTGTGGACGTGCCCGAATTCGATATCACGGCGTACCCGGCCATAGCAGAGGCGGTAGCTGAGTTCGCCCCCGACGTCGTTATCCACGCTGCCGCCTACACCAACGTGGACGGTTGCGCTCGCGACCCGGACCTGGCAATGCGTGTAAACGGGCTGGGCACCCAGAACCTCGCCCTGGCCTGCCAGCGTTGCGGCGCAGCTCTCGCCTACATCAGTACCAACGAGGTCTTCGACGGGACCGCTGGCCGCGCCTACCTGGAGACCGACGTCACCAACCCCATCAACCCCTACGGCTATTCGAAGCACATGGGCGAGGTCTACGTTCGGGCTCTGCTCAGCCGGTACTACATCGTGCGCATCGCCTGGCTGTTCAGCCCAGGGGGGAATAACTTTCCAGCCAAGATCATTGCCGCCGCGCGCGCCCATGGCCAGCTATCGGTCGTCACGGACGAGGTGGGCAGCCCCACCTATGCCCCCGACCTGGCCGAAGCGCTGGCCCGCCTGGTGACCAGCGAGCGCTTCGGCATCTACCACCTGGTGAACGAAGGCATATGTTCTCGGTTCGAATTCGCCTCGGCTATCCTCCAGGGTGCCGGCTTGGGCCACGTGCCCGTCAAACCCATCTCCTCGTCTGAGTACAAGCGCCCGTCGCAGCCCCCACTTTACGCGCCACTGCGCAATTTCGCCGCCAGCCAGATGTTGAGCTTAGCCCTGCGCCCCTGGCAGGACGCTCTGGCCGATTACCTGAGCCAGGGGGCATGAGCCGGCGCGCCAGTGTTGTCATCCCCACCTGGAATGGCGCCTCGCTGCTACCGCCTTGCCTCGAGGCGCTGCGCGCTCAAACCTGCCAGGATTTCGAAACGATCGTGGTGGACAACGGCTCACGCGATGCTTCCCTGGCTATCCTGGCCGAGCACTATCCGGAAGTTCGCGTCGTCGCTCTGCCCAGAAACACTGGCTACACGGGCGCGGTTAACGCCGGCATCCGAGCCGCTCGCAGCGACATCGTCATCGCCTTCAACAACGACGTAGAAGCCGGACCGACCTGGATCGAGGCTCTGCTCTCGTCGCTAGACAGGCATCCAGAGGTCGGCATGGCGGCCTCTCGCATCATGCTCCACGACCGCCGCAACGTGTTCCACTCCGCCGGAGACCTCTTCGGCCGCGACGGCATCCCGCGCAACCGCGGCGTGTGGGAGGAAGACAGGGGCCAGTACGACCGGCAAGAGTACGTCTTCGGCCCCTGCGGCGGGGCGGCGGCCTACCGCCGTGCCCTGCTTGAGGACACGGGCCCATTCGACGAACGTCTCTTCATGTACCTAGAAGACGTGGACATGGCCTGGCGTGGGCAACTGCTGGGGTATCCCTGCCTCTACGAGCCGCGGGCTGTCGTCTATCACCGCCTCAGCGCCAGCGGTGGCGGGGCGGTGGCAAGCTACTTCACCGGCCGCAACACGATTGCCGTCCTCCTGAAGGACATGCCATCGCCGTTGTTGCGCCGCCATTGGCAGGCGATCGTCAAGGCCCAGTTGCGCATCGCCAGCGATGCCCTGCGCTCCTGGCGCGGGCAGGCGGCGCGGGCCAGGCTGCGCGGGCAACTGGCCGGCATCCCTTTGGCGCTGAAGTTGCGTCGCTCACGCGCCGAGATCCAGGCACGGCGGCGCGCCTCGCTCGACTACCTGGAATCGCTATTGGTCTGAGCTAGGCGCGCCAGCAGCCTCCCATGGCAGGACATACAGGTAGAGGTCGAGCCGTGCCAGGTGCCATTCGCCCGCTGGCGCCGCGTTCTTGCGGAACCACTCCGCTGTGAGGGCGCGGCTGTCCCACATCGGCGCCTCTGAGAGCACCAGCCAGGCACGCTCCTGCCTGGCCAGTTGAGTGCGCAAGTACAGGTCCACGTCCCTAGCCGTCATGCCGGCATTCGTGTAAGGCCCCTCGACCGCCTTGTAGCCCGGGCCTAGATAGTAGTCCATCGAGTAACGCAGATAGGGTATCTGCAGGACCAGGGCGTCCCCAGGCTGCCAGCCGGCCCGAATGATGGCTGCCGCTCCACGCGAGTTGGTCTTGATGCTGTAGCGTCCTTGCTGCCAGGTGCCATAGCTGGCCACCAGCAGCACCGCCGCCAGAAGTGCAGCGGCTAGGGGGCGATACCTTCGCGCCACAGCGTCAATGCCCAAAGCCACGATCAGAAGGAGAGGCGGCAGAGAGGCGATCAGGTAACGGTCGGTGAACACGGGCGAACGCAACGAGATAAGTTGGACGAGGCCCGGCGGGACGAGCAGCCAGGCGAGCAGCACGACGAGCGTCCGCCGTCGGTTCGACTCGTTTGGGCACCACCC
>DAOTVV010000248.1:0-15010 GCA_034436255.1 Anaerolineae bacterium | reverse complement strand
GACCGGCGCGAGGCAGCCCTGGAGATAACACCGCTGAAATCGCTGGCGCGCGGCCTGGCCCTCACCTCACTCGGGGCGAGCATTCTAACCTACCATCGCGTCCGCTCGGGGGCGCTTGACCCGACGCTGCTGCTCTACGCGGGCAAGCTGTTCGCCCAAGCTGCCGCGCCTGTCCTCGCTGTTGGCGGCGCCACGGGAGCACTCATCGGCTCCGCCAAACGCGATCGCCTGGCCGCGATGGCCGGCGGCTTGGGGGCGCTGGCCCTGACCACTTACGTGAGCGCTGTCGCCGCGCCGCACCGCGGTTTCACGCAAGCTTTCGGCCCGCGCTGGCAGGAGCAGATCCCGCCCAGCATCGCCTCGCGCCTGATGCGGCGCCGCTGGTCCTGGGTCATGCCGGCACCGCCGCGCCCCAGGCGGGAGACGAACCTGCCCTTCTGGACCGTGGCCGATGGCCAGCAGCAGCTTCTGTGTGACCTCTGGCAGCCGCACCCGGGGACGGCTCCTTCCGGGCTGGGCATCATCTATCTGCATGGCGGTGGCTGGCAGAACTTCAACAAGGACTGCGGCACGCGCTTGCTCTTCAGCTACCTGGCCGGGCAGGGCCATGTCGTGATGGATGTGGCCTATCGCCTCTGCCACGACGCCGACATGTTCGAGATGGTCGGCGACGTAAAGCGAGCGCTTGTCTGGCTCAAGGACAATGCAGCCAGGCTGGGCGTAGATGCCCGGCGCATCGTCCTGATGGGCGGCTCGGCCGGCGGCCACCTCGCCTTGCTCGCCGGCTACACCCCTAACCACCCGCTCCTCGACCCGCCTGACCTGGCAGGGGCGGATACCTCCGTCCGCGGCGTCGTCTCGCTCTATGGCCCGACGGAGCTACTGGCCTTCTTCGCCGCCCAGGAACACCCCGATTGGTCGCTCTTTGTCCACATCGGCCGCGCCGTGGGCATCGTCACGCGCAAGACCTACCTTCGCTGGCCGGACCTCGAACGCTGCCTGCTCGGCGCCCGCGCCCATCACGTGGAGGAAACGGCCCGGCTCTTCTCGCCCCTGGAGCAGGTGGGGCCACACTGCCCGCCGACGCTGCTCATCCATGGCACGCAGGATCGCATCGTGCCGGTGCAGCAGGGCCGGCACCTTTACAGGGCCCTGCGCCAAGCTGGGGTGCCGGCTGTTTACCTGGAGCTACCCTGGGTGGATCATGTGTTCGATTTGTTCTTGCCCCGCGTATCGCCAAGTGCCCAGTCGGTGTTGTATGATATAGAGCGTTTCTTGGGGCTGATGTGCGGTCCTGCTGCCAGCACAGGCGGCTGAGGCCGGTTGGCCCCGGATAGCGATCGTGGGCACCCGGGCATCATCCACCGCGGAAGGGGGACCGGCCCGAGGCCCCGATAGTTCTCCTGTCGGTAACATCATCTCTGCGCCAGGGCGGCGACGCGCTTATCGCCTGCCGCTCTGGCCAAGCTGCACCTCCTTCAGGAGCACCATCTAGACGGCGAAAGTGGCCTTTAGCCCCGGTGCACATGGGAGGTGCGCGGTTGTTCAAACACATACTCAACTGGTCTGGCTGCATGGTGGCACGGCTCTACGGGGCTCTGCTGCTGGACATGGACGTGCGTTTCCAGGCGCCCCTGCCGCCTGGCGCCAGGATCTTCGCATCGAATCACCCCTCAACCACCGATGCCTTCCTGATGATGGGCCTCACTGGCAAGCCCCTGTACGTGATGATCAACGACTTCGTTTTCAAGATGCCCGCGCTCGGCCTGTTTCTGCGCGGCGCCGGGCACATCCCGGTCGTGATCGGCAGCGGCCGTCCGGCCTTCGAGACGGCGGTGCAGCTACTGAAAGATGGCAAGACCGTCGGCATCTACCCCGAGGGCGCGCTCAGCCCACTGGACGGCGGGCACTGCCCGCCTCATACCGGCGTCGCTCGCTTGGCTTTGGCCAGCGGGGCCCCCGTCATCCCCCTCGGCGTCAGCCTCGACCCGAAGCGTATCCTCTTCCGCCGGGCGCACGCGGCAGGCATGAGCGACGAGGCGCGCTGGTACCTGGGCGGTCGCTATTCGGTGACCGTCGGCCAGCCGATGCACTTCGCCTGCCAGGGTGAGGAGCGCGGCTACGTGCGTGCCGCGACGCAGGCCGTCATGCAGCAGATCATGCAACTGGCGCAGCAGAGCCACGCCCGCGCCGGCGGCGTGCAGGCCAAGGCGCCGGCTTTCAAGTGGGCGATGCCTCGGTACTGACGTGGCGGCCATTCCGCTCGTTCCCTCTTCCTTGCCGCAATCAGCATAGCTATACTGTCCTGGAAGATAATCAGGGCGCGGCCGGCCCCGGCCATGCGCCGGCCGCACCCTCAGGTATTGCCAAGGAGTGCGCCTGTTATGGTCACCGAGAAGCAGGCGACGCCTGCCAATGGCGCGATCGGCGTCAACTGGAGCGCCCTACGCCAGACCTATGCCCTGCTCCTCTCTCTGGGAGTGGCGGCCGGCTGTGTCGCCTGGTGCCTGATCGCGATCCGCGTGCCCTACCTCGGGCTCGCCGTAGGGGTGGCGATCGTGTTGGCGGGCAGCGGCCTCAGCTTGCGCCTGCGCTGGTCCCTGCCGGAGCTGGCCGGCCTGGTGCTCACCTCAAGCTGTGCCGTGGGCATATTCACCCTCTGGCTCTGGGGTGGGTTCCGCACTGCCCCTTACTTCCTGGCCATCCCTGTGCTCATCGCCGGCGCCTTCTTCGGCTGGCGCGGCCTGATCCCCATGACCGTGGTCGCCGTCGCTGGCGTGGGCTTCCTGCGGCATGGCAACGGGCAGTGGGTGACCCAGGTCCTGGTGCTCGCGAGCGTGGGCAGCTTCGCCGGCCTGGTGCTCTCTCCCTTGCAGAGCGCACTGGGTTACGCCTGGCAGCGCAGCGGCCAGGCTGCCTACCTGGCCGAGCAACTGCGGGACCGGCAAGGGGCGCTGAGCCGGACCCTGAAGACGCTCGAGCTCACCAACCACCTCTTGCAGCGCAGCAACCGCGAGCTCGAACTGGCCAGGCGCGAGGCGGAAGAGGCGCGCCGGCTCAAGGCTGAGTTCGCCGCCAGCATCAGCCACGAACTGCGCACGCCGCTGAACATCATCCTGGGCTTCACCGAGATCATGAGCCGCTCGCCTGAGGTCTACGGCGATGTCAACTGGAACCTGACGCTGCGGCGGGACATCACCGAGATCCGGCGCAACGCCATTTACCTCTCGGAATTCGTGGACGACATCCTGGACCTGGCGCGGGTGGATGCCCTGCGCATGCCCATCCACCGCGAAGTGACGGACCTGGCCGAGGTGGTGCAGGAGGCAGTCGGCGTCGCGCAGCGCCTGCTGCAGGGGCGCCCGGTGCAGCTGCTGACGCAATTGCAGCAGCCTCTGCCGCCCCTGTTCATAGACCGGACGCGCATCCGCCAGGTGCTGCTGAACCTGCTCACGAACGCCTGCCGCTTCACCGAACGCGGCCAGATCAGCATCAGCGCTACGCTGCGCGAAGAGGACGTGCTCGTCGAGGTGAGCGATACCGGTGCCGGCATCCCGAGCCAGCAGTTGGACCGCATCTTCGACCAGTTCGAGCAGGTCAACGCTTTCCGCAAGGCGGAGCAGAGCGGGAAGGGCCTCGGCCTGGCGGTCGCCAAGCAACTGGTCTTGCTGCATGGCGGGCACATCTGGGCCGAGAGCGAGGTGGGGCAGGGGAGCACGTTCCGCTTCACCCTGCCGCTCGTCCCCAAGATTGTGAACCGGCTCAGCAGCACGGTGGAGACGCCCCTCTCCAGCGTGCCTTTCGTCCCCAGCCTCGTCGTCCTGGACGAAGAGGAGTTGGCGGCCACTTATCTTGAGCGGCACCTGGATGGCTACAGAGTGCACTGGGCGGCCGACGCCGCCGAGGCCCGCCAGGCGATCGCCAGCCTGCACCCCGAGGCCGTCATTCTGAACCTGGCTCCCGGCGGGGACTTGAACGTCGCCCAGGTGAAGGGGCTGGACCTGCCGGCCGGCGTGCCGGTGCTCGGCTGCTCGTTGCCCAGCCGCCGCTGGCTGGAGCGCGACGATCGCTTCGCCGCCTATCTGGTGAAGCCCATCTCGGCCGAAGAGATGCTCGCCACCGTCCGCTCTCTCGCTCCGAAGGGGGAGGTGCTGGTGATAGACGACGACCGCGGCTTCGTCCAGTTCGTGCAGCGCGGCTTCCAGACGTTGGGCGGGGACGGGGCCGGTGGCCCGGTTGCATCCTCAGCCGGCGGCTATCACCTGCGTTGGGCCTACGACGGCGAGGAAGCCCTGGCCATGATGGACGAGGTCCGCCCCGACCTTGTCCTGTTGGACCTGGCCTTGCCCGGCATAGACGGCCTGGCCGTGGCCGATGCCATGCGCTCCAGCGAGCGGCTGCGTGGTGTGCCCGTGGTTGCCGTGAGCGGCACTAACCCGGGCGAAGAGGCCCTGGCGATCCGCGGCGAGACTTTCGTGCTGACCAAGGCGCGGGGCTTCAGGGGCAACGAACTGATCTCGCTCATCAAGAGCGCCCTACAGGTGGTCCACGCCGACTACGTGTCCGGCTAGGAACTGATGTCGGACACCTCGAAGCTGAGCGGGCCGATGCCCTGAACGATGAACCCCATGCCAACCTTGTGCGGTCCCGGTGTGAGCTTGGTACCGTGTACGCCGATGGCGATGCCCTTGCCGACCTGGAGCGTGAAAGGCTGCTGGGCGCTCACCTGGCTGAACAGTATCTCGCCCTCCCCTTCGCGGCGGAAGTAGGTCTTGTCCAGTGGTTGCTTCTCGCCGTCCAGGGTCACCGGCAGCATCTGGTTAGCATAACCGGAGCCCAGGGCGTTGTGCACCATGAACTCGAAGCCGTCCTCGCTTGCCTTGAGGCTGCCCTTGACGTACAGGCGCTTGAGCAAAAAGCCGGGAACTGAAACCATACCTGACCTCTCCGAGAGTGTTGGCTATTGCAGGTGATAGAAGGCGCTGGCTGCCTGCAGCATGTCGGCAGGCAAAGGGTTGACGGCGCCGGCCCAGAGAGCGTAGAGATAGGCCTGGGCTGCCTTCTCCAGGTATTGGCAATTGTGCAGGGCCTGGCGCGGGCTGGCACCGACGGCCAGGGCGCCATGGTTGGCCAGCAGGCAGGCATTGCGCTCTCCCAACGCCTGCAGAGCATTGGCCGCCAGTTCAGGGCTGCCAGTTGGTGCCGGGGCGGCCACCTCGATCTGCCCGCCCAGGTAGATCACCTGGTCCTCGAGAATGGGCGGGATGGGGCGGCGCACCACGGCGGCGGCGCTGGCCATTGGTGGGTGAGCATGGATCACGGCGCCCACTCTGGGGCGGGAGCGGTAGATGGCGACATGCAGCTCCAGTTCCACCGATGGCAGGCCATCGCCTGCGACCGGCTCGCCCTCCTCGTCCACCACCAGAATGTCCTCCGGCGAGAGCAGGTCGTACTCGCCGCCGTGGGGCGTGATCGCCAGGAGCAGGCGCTCTCCCTCAGGCCCAACGCCTGGGCCGGCCAGGCGAGCGCTGACATTGCCGCTGCTGCCGATGGTCAAGCCCAGCGTCAGCATGGCCCTGGCGGTAGCCAGCACCGCATTCCGGGCCTCTTCGTATGGCATCGGCCGCGGGGTCATCCGGGCTGCACCTCGACGATGGCGGCGCTGAGGTTGCCGGAGCCCTTGTTCTGCAGCGTCACCGTTACCGTCCACTCGCCGACCACGCCGGGCGGTGGCAGGATGTCGTAGGCGACGTCGGTGCTGTCGTCCAGGAGGCCTGTGTCAACGGCGGGGCCGGCCGCGGTCCTGCCCGAGATGATCCAGGAGCCGCTGAAGGCTACCTTGCCCGTCCTGGATCGCACCTGGAGTTGGTAGGCGTGCCCGGCCTGCAGCGGCACCGAGGAAAGCATGATGATGCCGAAGGTCAGGTCCGTCTCGTTGCGGGCGATGATGGCAGTGCCAAGGGTCGGGCGAGGCGACACCGGCGTGGGCACGACGGTGCGGGGCGTGGCTGTGCCCTGGAGGACGCTGAGGGCCGTCGCCTCCAGCCCGGCCGCGGCCGTACCGGCCAGCCCACTCACGGCGGTGCTGCCCAGGAAGGCCGTGGCCGTGGCCACCAACTGCGAGAGAGCCGTCCCCTGCGGAACAGCCGTATCGGTGGCTGGCGCGCCGGCTGGCGGCTGGCTGGTCGCGGTGGCGCCGGCGGCGGGCGTGTTTGTCGGCTGCGGCACCAGCCTGGCGGTGGGCGGAGCGCTCGGCCCGGACAGGCAGGCCGTGCAGACTAGAGCGGCGAGGGCCAGGAGCGATACGATCGGCTTGTTCCACATGGTGCCCCTACGCCTCCATTACTGCCGGTGACTGCCCGGGCCTTGGGCTATTCGAGCGAGATCAACTTGAAGGTGAGCTCGACGTCGCCGAAGCGGACCAGCGTGCCATCCTTCAGCGGCGTGGGCTGGCTCAGCCTCTCGTCGCCGATGAAAGTGCCGTTCGAGCTGCCCAGGTCGGCAAGGACGAACTCGTTGCCCTCGATCTTGATGGTGGCGTGCTGGCGGGAAACGGTCGGGTCGTCGAGCACGATGGTGTTGCTGGGCGAGCGGCCGATGGTGTTGTTGAGCTTGTCCACATCATAGCGCCGGCTGGGCTGCTTGCGGTCAATCAGCAGGCCGATGTAAGTGAGCTTCGGCAGGCGCGGGCGGACAACCGTCTTCTCCACCGCCTCGTCCTCGGCCTCAGCCGCTCTTGCCGCTGGCTGAGCCGGCGGCGGCGGCCCGAACGGCGACGAACTCGGCGGCGGGCCAAAGGGCGACGGGCTGGGGGCCGGGGCGGGCGCAGGCTGGCCGAACGGAGTGGCCGGTGCCTCGAAGGGTCGCGGAGCCTCACTGAAGGAGCCGAATGCCGGCGCAGCAGGAGGCTGTGCCTGGCTGGGCGGGACGGCGGGGCCAGCGGTGCCGAAGGGCGCACCGGCAGCTCCGAAGGGCGCCGCGGGAGCACCGAACCCTGCCGGGCCGGCTGCTTCCGTCTCCTCGCCTGCCTCCTGGCTGGCGGCCCCGGCTACGGATGTTGCCTGGTCAGCGCCGAAGCCTGTCGTCGCCGGACCGGTGAAGGCGGAGGGGGTGGAGGGCGCCGGCGGCTGCCAGGCGGGCTGGGCGGGCGCGGGGTAGCTGCTCGCCCAGGGCGATGCTGCTGGCTCCGCTGGTGGCGGCATGGAGGTGGCGGCTTGCCGGCGAGATGTGGAGCGTCGCCTCAGCACCACGATGACGATCGCGAGCAAGAGCAGGAAGAGGAAAAGCGCACCGGTGACTATGACGATCAGCAGCAGACTCGGACCTGGTTGCACCTTCGTACCCTCAGCTATAGGTTCTGGCGCGGGTTGGCCCCATCAGAGGTCGGGGCTCGCCCGCGAAGGCTACGGACGCCGCCGCTCGCGCGGCTAACCTGGCTGGCTCAGCTATCAACCTGCTTGAAGACAAGGGTGGTGTCCCCAAGCAGGAGGTAATCGCCATCGGCCAGTTCGTGCCTGTAGACGCGGCTTTCGTCGTTGCGATAGTTATCCTTGTTGCCGGCATAGACGCCGTTGGCGGAGGCCAGGTCGTAGAGGACGAACACCTGCCGCCCGTCGCCCGGCTTCTGCTCCAGGCGGATCTTCACGTGCTGGCCCGACACCATCGGGTCCCCTTTGAGCAGGAAATCGCCCTTAGTGCGGCCGATGACCGTCTCGGCGCCAAGGGTGAAGAGTGTGCGCGGTTTGGCGCCCGGGCCGCTAATGACGGCGAGCCAGGCCAGGGGGATGCTCTTGCTCGGCTGCTTCATCACCACGGTGGCCTCGGCGTCTTCGGCTGGCTGGGCCGGGGCGCGGGCGACGTCTGGCCATGGCTTTGGCTGTGGCGGCGCCGCCTGGCTGGGAGGCCAGGGTGGGGGGCTGGGTGTGGCAGGGGCCGGTGCAGGCTGGGCCGGCAGGGCCTCGTGCCCGACGACGATGGTGGCGTCCTCGCCCTTGCCCCCTACCTGGGGTGCCTCCGGGTGAGGTGAGCCGAAGCTGGGCCGGGTGCTGACGCTGGTGGCATCCTCGCTGCCGGGCACGGCTGCCCGGCCGCAACGTGGGCAGGCGCCAAGACGGATATCGTAAGGGCCGTGTATCGGGCAGACAGCCTCGCGCGCCATATCTGCTCCTCCCCGAAGAGCCCGGCTGGGCTTGCTGGCAGCCAGAGTTGGCTCGTACAAGGGCAGTATACACAGAAGTGGCGGCTTCGTCTATGGGCGGCGCAACCTGGCCCCGGCAATGGCCGCGGTTCGGGCGCACGCTGTAGCGCAAGAGGGGATGGTGGCGCCCGGCCGCCGCTGGGTCGTCGTGCCACCGGCCCGGGCAGCCCGATGCGCCTTGGGGCATCGGCGCGGCGCCTCAGGCAAGCTGGGCCGCTCAAGGGCGAGGCGTAGGCCACCGCGGCATCCCTTTCCGCAGTGGCGTTTGGCGTCCTGCCGGATTTGGTGCACAATGGTTGGGGCTAAGCTTGTCCGCGGGCTATGCCCGTTGCCATATTGTGAGCAAGCATGCAAGGAGAGCAAGACATGGCAGAACGTGAGATCGGTTTCGGCGTCGTCGGCCTGGGAATGGGCGCCGGCCATGCGCGCGACATCCATGAACTGGAAGGGGCGCGCCTTGTGGCCGTGTGCGACGTGGATGAGGACCGCCTCAACGAGGTGGGCGATCGCCTGGGCGCCAAGAAGTACAAGAACTACGACGATATGCTCAAGGACCCCGAGGTCGAGGTCGTCAGCGTCGCTTTGCCCTCGGGCAAGCACGCCTGGGGGGCGATCAAGGCGGTGGAGGCCGGCAAGCATGTCGTGGTCGAGAAGCCCATTGACATCAACCTGGATGCCATTGACAGGCTGATTGCCGCTGCCGACAAAGCGGGCGTCAAGCTGGCAGCCATCTTCCAGACCCGCTACGACCCGCTCTTCCGCTACATCAAACAGACGCTGGATAGCGGCCGCTTCGGTAAGCTCTATGGCATCCACGCCGACCTGTTCTGGTGGCGGGAGCAGAGCTACTACGAGGATGTCAAGCATGGGCGCTGGAAGGGCACCTGGGCTATGGACGGCGGTGGCTCCCTCGCCAACCAGGGCATCCATACGCTCGACATTGTGCAGTGGCTCGGTGGGCCAGTGGATTCCGTGTTCGGTTATATGGGCCGCTACGCGCACGACATCGAAGCTGAGGACAAGGTCTCAGCCCTGTTGCGCTTCAAGAACGGCGCCATCGGCAGCATCAACACCACCACTGCCGCCTGGCCGGGCGGGGGCGACACGATCACGCTCCACGGCGAGAACGGCACTATCGCCACTGCCAAGGAGCGCGACGTCCTCCAAATCTGGAAGCTGCGCGACGACCACGACGGCGCCGACGAGGCAAAGATGCTGGCCCTTTTCGGCCCCAGGGAGAAGCGCGATAAGGCTGCCACAGCCACCGACCCCAATATCAACGCCAGGCTGGGCCACAGTGCCATCTTCGCCGACATGATCGCCGCCATCCGCGAGAACCGCGACCCGTACATCACCGGGCGCGATGCCCGCAAACCGGTCGAGATCATGCTCGCCATCTACGAATCCTGCCGCACGGGCAAGGAAGTGAAGCTGCCGCTCAAGTAGTGGCGCATTTGGCTGGCGGCCCGCTCGGGTAAGAGAAACGCGGCCCGAGCGGCGCCGCCGAGGAGTTGCCGTGTACTTCGCGATCTGCAATGAACTGTTCGAGGGCAAACCCCTGGCGGAATACCTGCCCTTCCTGCGCGACCTGGGCTACACCGGGCTGGAAGTGGCCCCCTTTGCTTTTCCCAAGCACGTGGCCGAGATGACGGCCGCCGAGGCGCGCGCCGCCGGTGACGAAATCCGCGCCGCCGGCCTGCAGGTGGTGGGCATGCACTGGCTGCTCGCCCGCACTCAGGGCCTGCACATTAACTCCCCCGATAGAGAAGCGCGCGACCGGGCTGCCGATTACATGGCCCGGCTGATCCGGCGCTGCGGCGATATGGGTGGCAGCGTTATGGTCTTCGGCTCGCCTCAGCAGCGCGCCATCCTGCCGGGCGTCAGCGAACGGGATGCCTGGGATTGGGCGGTACGCTTCTTCCAGCGTGTCGCACCGGTTGCCGAGGAAGAGGGGGTGACAATCGCTTTCGAGCCACTGGCGCGCGATGGCAACAACTTCGTCTGGACCGCGGAGCAGGGTATGCGCCTTGTTCGCCAGGTGGGCCACCCGAGCGTCCGCCTGCACCTGGACGTGCGCGCCATGTCCGACGAAGGGCGGCCATTGCCTGACATTATCCACGAGGCCAGGCCATACCTGGCGCACTTTCACGCCAACGACGGCGACCTCGGCCCGGGCATGGGCAAGATAGACTACCATCCGATCTTCGCCGCTCTGCGCGAGGTGGGCTACGGCGGTTGGGTTTCGGTCGAGCCGTTCGACTATTCCCCCGGCGCCGAAGCCCTGGCGCGCCAGAGCATAGCCTACATGACACAAGTGCAGAGCGACCTGGAAGGCGGCCGGTAGCTGGCGCTGAATGGCTGCCGACCGCCGGCCAGGCCGGGTCAGGGCTGGCGCCTGGCGGCCGCAAACAGAGACTAAACTCAGGAGGCATTTCACCATGGCAGAGTGGAGATTGAGAGTGAACGCCGGCGAGCACAGCCGGTTCGATTGCCCGATGATGGCCGACCTCGGCCGGTGTGACGAATCCTTCGACTTCCTGCTGCTGAGCGAGGCGAAGACGGGCCGCGCCGTCCCTTGCCAGGGCGGCAGGGACGAGAACGGCGACGTGCGCTTGCACTGGATCATTGACGCCCTCGAGGCCGGCGAGAGCCGCGAATACCTCGTGCAGACCGCCTGCGATGATGACCCCGATTGCGATTGCGACTGCGAGGATTGCGAAGACGAGCAATGCGAGTGCGACTGCGGCTGCGATGACGAAGAGGACCTGGATAGCGAGGAGGAGGACGAGGAAGAAGAGGAGCTAGAAGGGGACTACGGCGTCGAGCTATACGATGACGGCGAGAAAGTGGACATCGTCATCGCCGGCAACCTGTTCAGCGCCTATCACTACTCCAGCAAGTGGGTCCGCCCCTTCATGTGGCCCGTCATCGGCCCATATGGTGACTGCGTCACCCGCAACTACCCCATGATCCCGGATGTCGAGGGTGAGAAGCACGACCATCATCACCAGAAGTCGCTCTACACCGCCTTCGGCAGCGTCAACGGGGTGGATAACTGGAGCGAGGAGCCTGGCCACGGCCGCATCATTCACCGTGGCTTCACTCAACTCGAGGGCGGGCCGGTCGCCGGCATCCTTCAGGCCGATAACGACTGGGTGGGCCCGGACGGGACGAAGGTTATGTCGGAGAGGCGCACTGTGGTCGTCTACGACCTCTCGCCCAGCCAGGACAAGATCGTGGATTTCACGATCGCCTTCAAGGCGGATGCCGGTGAAGTCAGGTTCGGGGATACGAAGGAAGGCGGCATCCTCTCGGTTCGCGTCGCCACGAGCATGGACGTGGATACAGGCCTGGGCGGCAAAATCGAGAACTCCTTCGGTGGGACAAACGAGAACGAGACCTGGGGCAAGCCGGCTCATTGGTGCGACTATTCCGGGCCCGTGTTGGGGCGGCGCGTCGGCGTGGCGATCATGGACCACCCTGGGAACCTGCGGCACCCGACCGGCTGGCACGTGCGCAACTACGGCCTGATGACGGCCAATTGCTTCGCTGAGTCCTATTACAAGAATAGCGACAAGTACGACGGCAGTTACGTCATGCCGGCCGGCAGCGAACTCGTGTTCCGCTACCGCTTGCTCATCCACAAGGGCGACGCCAAGGCCGGACGGGTTGGCGAGCGCTACCATGACTACATCAACCCGCCCAGCTACGAAGTGCTGTCGTAGCCGGCTGGAGCTGGCGGACAAGGGTGCATCTAGCCAGACATGGGAGGCAGTATGAGCCGCAAGAGTTTCAGTCTGTATCAGTGTTCATCTGTGCCCCTCCGTCCTGGTTGTTGGTAAGGGAACACGGATGAACGCGGATAGGCGCGGATGAACGCCGATCAGAGAGATATTGCCCTTTGTATCGGCGTGAATCTGCGTATATCAGTGTTGATCTGTGTCCCTTCGTCCTGGTTGTCGGTAAGGGAACACGGATGAACGCGGATAGGCGCGGATGAACGCCGATCAGAGAGAAAATGCCCTTTGTATCGGCGTGAATCTGCGTATATCAGTGTTGATCTGTGTCCCTTCGTCCCATCTGGAGTGATTTTGGGTGGATGAAGCTCTGCTGAGGATCGAGCCGGCGCAGGTGCCGGTCGTGGTTGGTGGTGTCCGCAATTTCGGTTGGGTTCAGGAAGGGGCACTGGCCCGCGGCGAGCAGCCGCTCTTCGACCCCGATGCCTATGCCGGCCTGAGGGCTGCCGGCATCGGCCATGTCCTCTCCTTGCGCGAGGAGGGCGAAGGGGCTGGCGAGGTAGTCGGCCGCTGGCTGCCTACCTACAGCGCCGCCATCGAGCGTGCTATCTGCCAGCAGGCCGGGCTGGGCTTTCTGCACCTGCCCTGTACCGATGGCCGCGCCCCCGATCCAGAGGGCCTGGCAGTGGCCCTGGGGGCGATCGAGGCTGCCGCCGGCCGGGGCGAGGCGGTGTTTGTGCACTGCATGGCCGGGGTGGGCCGCACCGGCATCGTCGCTGCTGCCTGGCTTCTTGCCCAGGGCAGCAGTGGCGAGGAAGCGGCGCGCCACTTTCTTGCCTTCATGGAGGGCATGCGCTCGGGCCAGGCGGCCCTGGGCGAAGACCAGACCGGCTTCTGGGAGGGGCATGCCATCCGCGGGCAGTGGTGGATTCTGCAGCAGGTGGCCGCGGCTCTGGGCAGCCCCATCGGCCTGGGCTTCGGCTGGCTGAGCCCGCTGCAGCCGGCCTATGCCAGGGGCTGGGACGAGGGTTATCGGCGCACCCTGGCACCCTGGCGGCGCTCCCAGAGGGGCTGAGCGGTGTTTATTGCTTTAGCGCCAGGCTGGCTGGCCCGCCAGGCTGGCAATGGGAAGCTGACCGGCCGCTCGTGACCATTGCGGCTCGCTCATACCATCGTTCGTAGCAGGTATATGTCTGAGCGAAGGGGGCAATGATGGCTACGTATCTGAGGGAAGCCCGGCGCGCCCCGGGCAGCGAGTGGATCAAGGATCACCCGAAGCCGCTGGAATCCTCCTACCTGTTCACGCGCAAGGTTGTCGAGCGCGTATACCCCTTCCTGCGGCGCCTCCTGGGCCCGGATGGCACGCAGCGGTTCATGGCCTGGGGTGAGCGCTGGCTCAAGGGTTACCTGTTCAACTGCCAGATGTGCGGTCAGTGCGTGCTGCACAGCACAGGCATGACCTGCCCTATGAACTGCCCCAAGAAGTTGCGCAACGGCCCCTGCGGCGGCGTCCGCCCGGACGAGCACTGCGAGGTCATCCCCGAGCGTATGTGCGTCTGGGTGCAGGCCTACAAGCGCAGCCAGCGTGGCTCCTACGGCCACGAGCTATCCATATTGCAGCCGCCGGTCAATAACCAGCTGGCCAACATGTCGGCCTGGGCGAACATGGTTGAGGGGCTGGACGTGATCCACCCAGCCGGCTGGGACATCGGCGCAGCGGCAAGCAGCGAACCCAGCCAGGAACAAGGGCAGGAGGTGCGCAAGTGAGCGCCGGGCATGACGCAGCGGCCGGCCCAGAGCCACGGGCCGGGCAACCAGCGCAGACGCAGCCACAGTTCCCAGCCGGCGGCTCGCGTCGAGCCGGCGGCTCGTTCCGGGCCGGGAGCCGGTTGGAGCGCGTGCTCCGAGCCGGCTACTTCGCCGTCACCGCGGAGTTGAACGCGCCCGACAGCGCCGACCCGCGCAAGGTTGTCGAGAATGCCTCGCCCTTCTCGAAGCTGTGCGACGCCATCAACTGCACCGATAGTTCGAGCGCTAACTCGCACATCAGCAGCCTGTGCGCAGCGGCCATCCTGGTCAACGCCGGCTTCGAACCGGTGTTCCAGTCCAACTGCCGGGACCGCAACCGCATCGCCATCCAGTGCGATCTCATTGGCGCCGCTGCGCTCGGCGTCAAGAACGTCCTCTGCATCAGTGGCGACGACGTCTCCGCCGGCGACCAGCCGGAGGCCAAGCGCGTCAACGACCTGGATTCCATGCAACTCGTGCGCACGGTGCGCATCATGCGGGATCAGGGGGTGCTGCTGAGCGGGCGTAAGCTGGAGGTGCCGCCACGCTTCTTCATCGGCGCTGCTGCCAACCCCTTCGTGCCCCCGTACGATTGGCGGCCGCTGCGCCTGGCCAAGAAGGTCGAGGCCGGCGCCGATTTCATCCAGACGCAGTACTGCTTCGATGTGCCGCTGCTGAAGCGGTTCATGCAGCGCGTCTCCGACCTGGGGCTGGATAAGAAAGTGTTCATCATCGTCGGCGTCGGCCCGCTTCGCTCCGAGAAAGCCGCCGAGTATATGCGCACCAAGGTGCCGGGCGTCTGGATCCCGGACGAGATCATGAAGCGCATGGCGGGCGCGACCAAGAAACGAGCCGAGGGCGTGCGCATCTGCGTCGAGATGATCCAGCAGGCGCGCGAGATCCCGGGCGTGCACGGCGTGCACATTATGGCCTACGGCATGGAAGACTCGGTGCACGAGATTCTGGACCGGGCCGGGTTGCTCAATCGCTATGACGAGGCAGCCCTCTACCAGGATGGCGCCGGCCCCACCGCGGCAACCGGCGCTGGCGCCAACCCCTGAACGAGTTCCTCGCCTTGCATCCGGCTGTTCGGGGCTAAGAGCAACAGAGGGTGGGTGACCCACCCTCTCTCGTTTCTGGGCACAGCCGCCGGCGCGATGCGGGCCAGCGGCGGAGTCTAGCCTGAAGCGGACCTGGTGCTGCGCCTTGCGGGGGCGCGGTTGCTCTCGGCGCAGGGCTGGACGCTGGCGCAGAGGTCAGCCAGGCTGGCCGAGGCGAGGGTGTCGCT
>DAOTVV010000247.1:0-3374 GCA_034436255.1 Anaerolineae bacterium | reverse complement strand
GGCTGGGCATCAGCGGCTTCATGGCGGCGATCATTGCGCTCTGGATCGGTGCTGGGGCGGCCTTCACCGCTTTCATGAGGCCACGGAACGGCTCCGGCATGGCCTCGATCATCTCGGGCATGAGGCTAGCCATGAACTGGGCCATGGCTTCGGGTTTGAGGAGCAGGATCATCTGCTCGAAGACAGCCCACATATCAATGGCGTAGCGAGTCGAATCGGGGTGCGCGATGCCAGCAGCGCGGCAGGTCACATCGGCCAGGTCAAGCACCGGCAGGCTGCGCCCCGTCTTATCTGCGGTGACGCGCAGTTGCACCTCGCAGCAGGGGCAGGAAGCGACCACGGCCTGCGCGCCGACGGCGTCCGCTTCTCTCAGGCGGATGTCGCCGATGCGCGCTGCTGCCGCCGGGTCAGCCACCAGACTGAGGACCGAACCGCAGCAGTGGGCCTGTTCCCGGTTGTGCTCCATCTCGACGAACTCAACGCCGGGGATGGCCCGCAGCAGTTGACGCGGGGCCTCATAGATCTGGCCGCCACGACCCATGTGGCAGGAGTCGTGCCAGGTCAGCCTCATGTTGACGGGCTGGTCCAGTTTGAGGGCGCCGGCCTCCACCTGAGCAGCGAGTATCTCACTGTAGTGTTTGGCCTCGAAGGGATAGTCTATCCCCAGCTTCTTGGCCCACTGGGGGTAGAAGGTATGCCACACCAGCCAGCAGGAGGGGCAGGAGGTGATCACGGTCTTGACGCCCCGTGCCTTCATGGCCTCGATGTTGTGGCGCATGATCTCTTCCCAGGTATCCCAGAGGCCGGCGACGAGCATGGGGATGCCGCAGCACGCCTCGTCCTTCCCCAGGTAGGTGAACTCGACTCCGGCTTTGCGCAGCAGGCAGGCGGTCGCCTGAGCCACGTCCTGCTCAACATAAGAAGCCGTGCAGCCGGGGAAGTAGGCGATCTCGGCCTTCTCCGGCAGTTTGGCGAGTTCGTCCTTGGGCATCCAGGCTGGCCGGTCCACTCTGTAGGCGGCCCAGATGTTGTGTTCCTTGCGCAGCGAGGCGCGCATGATCTCAAAGGGCGGGAAGGTGAGCTTGTTCTCCGTATGGATCAGCTCGCCGCGCATGGTGAGCCAGTTGTGTTCGATCGGCAGGTCCTCGCAGCAGCGGACATTGCATAGCTCGCACGTGGTGCAAGCCATGAAGGAATCCACCATCTTCTGGTTCCAGGCGACCTTGCCCTCCATGTACTGGCGCAGGAAGAACCACTTGCCGCGAGGCGTCTGGCTCTCCCAGCCGCGGCCGTAGTATTGGTCGCAGTCGTCAACGCAGTAGCCGCACTGGGAGCAGGCGTAGGCGTGCCAGGCGACCTCGTCGGGGACGCCGCGCCGGCCCTGGCCCTCCGGCCGCTCGCCGATGGGCGAACTGGACGCATTGCCGAAGCGGCGCACCACGGGCTCGAAGGCGAGAGCGAAGCCCATGAAGGCGGAGAGGAGCGGCTTCCCACCCAGCACTTTGCCCGGGTTGAGCATCCGTGCCGGGTCCACCTGGGCCTTGAACTGGCGCAACCGTTCCAGCCGCTCGGCACCGAACACGTTCTTGGCTTCGTTGGCGAAGTAGAGGCCGGTGGCATAGGCTCCGCCGCCGTTCTCTTTGGCGATGCGGAGCACGGTCAAGGCGAGGGCGAAAGCGAAGTTGAAGCTGAACTTGCGCTCGTCGTGCAGGATGAAGCCAAGCAAAGTGACGCGGCCGTCGCGGTCGAGCATGCCCTCCATGACCATGGGCAGTGAGATGCGGCTCTCGATCTCACCCAGGGCCTTGCCCAGGTTGGCCAGTGGCACGAGCACCTCGGCCGGGGCAAGGCTCGGGCCAAGGCGCTTGACGTGCATGAGGTTGAAGCGCTCTTCCCATTCATGCTGGGCCAGGTCATCGCTAAGCAATTCTCCACCGGCGGCGGCGATCAGCGCCGGCAACTTTTCCTGGAGGGCGGCACGGCGCGACTCCGGAGCCACGAAGACGGCGATGTAGGCCTCGGGCATCACCGGGCGCTCTTCTTCCACAACCACGCCGTGCTCGGTGTGCGGGGGCAGGTGGTTCCTCAGGTCGGCCATCTTGGGGTTGATGAAGTTGGCCGACCACAAGGGCAGGCCGGCCTGGCGGATGGCCAGCAGGGCCTTGGAGAGGGCCGCAGCGCTCGGGAAGCGGGCACCCCAGAGTGCTTCTGCTTCGAGTGGCCGCACTTTCAGTGTGACAGCCGTGATCAGGCCCGTTATCCCCTCGGCGCCGCTGATCAGGTCCAGGTCGCTGCCGGCGAATTCGCGCACCTCGCCGCTCGGCAGGACGGCGCGGCAGGAGACGACGTTGTCGCGGAAGGGGCCGAACTCATAGGCGCCGTAGCCGACACCGCCCTGTGCCAGCCAACCGCCTACGGTGGATGAGGGGGCGCTCGAAGGGTACGTCCGCAGCGCCAGGCCCTGGCGGTTGAGTTCTTTGTCCAGCCGCTGCCAGATTACCCCCGGCTCGACGGTCACCGTCATCGCTTCAGGGTCCACAGCGAGCACCTTGTTCATCCAGGCGAAGTCAATGACCAGCCCGCCTCCGAGGGGCATGACGCCGCCATAGCCGGAGGTGGACTTGCCGCGCGGCACCACTGATAGGTTGTGCTGCCGGGCGAAAGACACCGCCTGGATCACTTGCTCCTCGCTGAGCGGCTGGATCACGCCCGCTGGCAGGGTGTTGCCGACCAGGGGCTTGACCAGGCTGGGCAAAGAGCCCACATCGTGGCTGTAAAACATGCGCTCAAGCTTGTCGAAACTAACGCGCTGCCCGAACCGTTCCTGGAGCTCTTGCTGCATGGCTGGAGATAGGCTCGTCACGTTCACCCTCCAATCGTCTAGCGCTGAGTCGCCTAAAGCCACAACCGATTCCCAGCAGCACCTGGTGCGCGCCGGGCTGCGATGAGCTCGGGCTTCCCTGGCGGTAGCCAGCTAACGAATCGCCTCGCCAGGCTGAGCTCGACAGCGTAAATGTACGACCATTTGCCGTCCCTGTCCAGGGCATTTGAGGGCAGATGCGCCGCCATCAGGCAAAGCATACGACTGATTCTTGCCGCCGCTGGCCTCCGGCGCAGCTTGAGCGGGCATTTCCCTGGTGCTACAATCGCCTGGTTGCCGCGGGTCGCTAACTCCGGGTTGGTACGGGCCATGGCCGGTGCAGGCCAGCGGCACAGCGGAGGTGCCGCGTCTACCCAATCTGGAATTGCCCAGAATGACTGAGCGCGAGCGCTATCTTGCCGCGATGCTCTTCGGCAAGCCGGACCGCTTCCCCTTCCAACCGGGGTGGCCGCGCGAGTCCACGCTTGCCGCCTGGCACGAGCAGGGGCTGCCG
>DAOTVV010000246.1:0-2834 GCA_034436255.1 Anaerolineae bacterium | reverse complement strand
CAGGTGCGGCCCCAGGAGTTGCAGCGCCAGGCTGTAGTTCTCGTAGCCTTCGAAGACCATGTTACCTGCGTCCAGAATCACGCCGACGTACCTCGGGTCGAAGTGCGACGCCAGGCGGTGCGCCAGGCTCGGGCTCGACGTGATCGTGTTCATGTGGACCTCGATCGTGGCCTTGACGCCGAACTCCTTGGCGGCGGCCTCAACCTTGCCGAAGTCCTCCACAGCCTTGCTGAACAAAGCGTTGTAATCATCACCATCGCCGAAACGGGGCGGGCCGATACGCAACATCGGGCAGCCCATGATGGCGCTGGCTTCCATTACCTTGCGCACTTCGGCATAGTTGCTGGCATCCGTGTAGGTGCCCAGCGCGCACAACTTGAGGCCAGCGCGCTCGGTCATCTCTCGGACGCTCGCAGCTGCCCCCGGTAGGCTGTTAACGTCAATCGTACAACGGTTCGCGGACCAGTAGCGCCCGGCCGAGGGCACCGAGTCAATAGCCTTGGTCGGCGGCAGGTTCACCCGCCATTCGACGCCCTCGTAGCCGGCCGCCGCCAGGCGCGGAGCCGCCTCCTCTGGCGTCCACTCGGGCAACATCACTGTGAACACGGAATACTTCATGGTCAGGATTGCCTCCGGTGATGAGAGGCGGAAGGGCTACGACATGGGCCCTCCCGCCTCAAGATGCGCACTACGCCCAGAACATCGGGCCTGGTTTTTCCTCGATGATGCAGGCCTTGAGCGTCTCCACAGCCTTCCTCAGCCCCTCGCCAGTGGACATCAGCGAATCCTCGTGCTCGATGCTGAGGACGTAATCGTAGCCAACAAGGCGCAGGTTACTCACCAGGTCCTTCCAGAAACCGTAGTCATGCCCGTAGCCGACTGAGCGGAAGATCCAGGAGCGCTTTATCTCCTGGCCGTACGGCTTGGTATCCAGCACCCCGTTCACACTCGAGTTGAGCGGGTCAATCTTGGTGTCCTTAGCGTGGACGTGGAACACGGCATCGCCCAAAGCGCGAACGCTTGCCACGGGGTCAATCCCTTGCCAGAACAGATGGCTGGGGTCGAAATTGACGCCCAGGTTCGGGCCGGTGGCCGCACGAAGCTTCAGGGCCGTCTCCGTGTTGTACACCGCCATGCCGGGGTGCATCTCCAGAGCAACCTTGACCCCATGAGCACGAGCAAACTCTTCTGCTTTCGTCCAGTACGGAATCAGGACCTCATTCCACTGGTAGTTAAGCACAGTCAGGAAGTCCGGCGGCCATGGGCAGGTGACCCAGTTGGGATACTTGCCGGTCGGTGAGTCGCCCGGGCAGCCAGAGAAGGTGATGACGACCGGGATCTCCAGCCTCTCCGCCAAGAGCACCGTCTTGCGGAAAGCCTCGTCGGACATCCTGGCGAATTCCTTGTCAGGGTGAACGGGGTTACCGTGGCAGCTGAAGGCGCTGATGATCAGCCCACGGCTCTCCACAGTCTTCTTGAGGGCATTCGCTTTCGCCGCGTCGTCGCCGATCTCAGCCAAGTTGGCATGAGCACTGCCCGGGTATCCACCTGTGCCGAGCTCGACTGCGCCGATCCCCATCTGGGCGCAGTAATCAACGACCTTCTCGAGTGGACGATCCTGAAACAAGGCGGTGAACAGGCCGATCTTCATATCTGCACCTCCAAGAGCGACTGCTACAGGTTGGGTGGTCCGCACAAGCCTTTCACTGTGGCCACCAAAGCCAGATTATCGGGTGCAGCATCATGCTTGTCAACGGCTCCGCCGGATGATATAGAGCAGCAAGAAGCATCGTCCATGCATCGCTAATCGAGGTCGGGCAGCCATGCTCAGCGTGTTGGCATTTGCGGTTGCAGGCTATCTTCTCGGTTCCTTGCCCACCGCCTACCTGGCTGGCAGATGGCTGCGTGGCATTGATCTTCGTCGGTACGGCAGTGGCAATCTCGGTGGCTCAAATGTGGACCGGCACATCTCTCGTCCGGCTGGAGCCATTGTGGCTGTCATAGACGGGCTCAAGGCCGCATTGCCGGCGTACTTCGGGATGCGTCTCGGCGGCTATTCGCTGGGCGTTGCTGGCGCGATTGGCGCCACTCTGGGCCACTGCTGGTCGCTGTATCTGGGCTTCACGGGAGGGAGGGGCGTGGCCACGACCGCAGGCGGCTTGATGGCGCTCTTTCCCCCGGGGTCTTTGGCCCTGATCGTGGCCCATTTCGCCGGCAGCCTTGTTCACCTGGCGCCAGTGGCCGACCTCGCCCTTGTCCTGGCCATGCCCGTGGCAGCCTGGCTGATCACTCACCAGGTAGCACTTGCTGTCGGCTGTGCCGGCATCCTGCTCATCCTGATCGTCAAGCGCCTTGAGGCCAACCGCCTGCCACTACCACAGGATAGAGGCGAGCGGCGCCGAGTGCTGCTCCGCCGGCTACTCCTGGACCGTGACAGTCCAGTTGGGCAAGAATGGGTCACTCGCGGGCCAGATGGCACAACAAGCGCCAGGGACTGCTAGAGGCCCTGGCGCTCGCTAGGCAGCCCGGCTCTAGGGAACCGGTGCCGTCTTGCGATGGTGGACCGGGCGGCGAATGAGGGGTGTCTGCGTCGGTGCTCCCAGCGCCGCCGGCAGGACGTCTTCCATGTTCTCGGCGGCTACGAACTTTATCCGCTGGCGCACCCGGCGCGGTATCTCCGCCAGGTCTTTCTCGTTCTTCTTGGGCATGATAATTGTTCGCAGGCCGGCGCGATGAGCGGCCAGAACCTTCTCCTTCAATCCGCCAATGGCCAGCACCCGGCCGCGCAGCGTGATCTCGCCCGTCAAAGCCACATCACGGCGCACCGGCCGGCC
>DAOTVV010000245.1:0-18339 GCA_034436255.1 Anaerolineae bacterium | reverse complement strand
CTAAAGCGGGCCTGATCCTGCCCCGCGAGGTCCTGCCTCGCGAGATCCTGCCTCGCGAGGTCTTGCCTCGCGAGGTCTTGCCTCGCGAGTCGCTCCTGGTGAGCTCGACAGCGCTCGAGCTCACCAGGGCTCCTTGCAGAGGCGCCGGCTTGGATCATGCGCTAGCGCGGATATTCTCTAGCGGGCAGGGCTAGGTGACCTTGGGCGAGGAACCTGCAGGCAGAGCGAAGCGTTAGCCGCCCGCGGTCCATGTCAGGCCGGAAATGTGCCTTTGCTAGTATCTTGACCGTGTGCTAGAATTTGTGTCATATAGATTCGTCGCAAGAAGTGGGGCTTCCCCACTTCTTCTGTTGTAGGGGTGTTTGCACCGGGGGTGAGGCTAGACCATGAAGAGTGAGTTCATCCTGGCCATAAACGAGCTCTGTACCGAACGTCAGCTTTCGCGAGACGTCATCCTGGAGGCCATCGAGGCAGCACTCGTCTCTGCGTATCGGCGTGACCACGGCGGAGACGTCACTGCTCATATTGACCCGGAGACCGGCCAGGCTCACGTATACTCAACCATGACCGTGGTCGAGAAGGTTCAGGACCCGGCCACGGAAATCGCGTTGGCCGACGCGCGGCGACTGGATCCTGACGCCGTCATCGGTGGGAGTGTCACGGTTGAGGTTACCCCCAAGGACTTCGGACGCATTGCGGCGCAGACGGCGAAACAGGTGATCGTGCAGCGCATCCGTGAAGCCGAGCGAAACGCTCTTTACCAGGAGTTCGAAGATCGCAAACACGAGATTTGCAGCGCTACGGTGCAGAGCATCGGTCCTCATGGGGTTACGCTGAGCCTTGGCCGGGGTGAAGCGGTGATGCCAGTAGCAGAACAGATTCGGGGTGAACGGCTGCGCCCGCACTCGCGCATCCGGGTTTACGTTGTCGGTGTCAAGGACACGCCGCGTGGACCTGAGATCATCGTCTCGCGGGCTCACAAAGACATGCTGAAGCGGCTGCTGGAACTGGAAGTGCCCGAGATATTCAACGGTCAGGTTGAGATCAAGGGGATCGCACGAGAAGCGGGCAGCCGGTCCAAGGTGGCTGTGGCCGCCACTCAGCCCGGAATTGACCCGGTGGGTTGCTGCGTTGGCATGCGTGGCATGCGCATCCAAAGCATAGTGAATGAGTTGGCGGGCGAAAGGATAGATGTAATAGAGTGGAGCCCTGACGCTGCGACTTTCATCGCCAATGCCCTGAGCCCGGCCAAGGTGCTGAACGTGGTGCTGGAGGAGCGCGAAGATGGCCGCACCGCCACCGTCATCGTGCCCGATCGCCAGCTTTCCTTGGCTATCGGCAAGGAGGGCCAGAACGCACGTCTAGCGGCGCGCCTGACGGGTTGGCGTATAGACATCAAGCCAGCTTCCACCGCTGCGGTCGAGGCCTTTGGAGCGTTGAGCGAAGAAGTGCTAGAGAGTGACGAGAGCCTCTTGCGCGCCGCGGAAGCTCTGCTGCTCGGCCAGGACCCTCTCAAGCCCGAGGGCGAGGAGGCCGAGCCTGGCGAAGAACCGCCCCAGGCTGAGGCGGACGCCCGAGCCGGCGGCGGGTCGTAATCTGGAGGTGAGGCGATATGCCCAAGGTCCCGGCCGGCAGGCCGAAGCACGTACCTCAACGTACCTGCGTCATCTGCCGGGCGACGCTTCCCAAGCGGACCTTGATCAGGGTGGTTCGCACTCCGAGTGGAGCACTCGCGGTTGACGCGCGCGGGAAGCAGGCGGGCCGTGGCGCTTACCTGTGCCCGAGGCGAGAGTGCTACATGAGTGCCCGCGCCCGCTCGGCCGTGGCACACGCTCTGGAGGTTGATATTTCTGAGCAGGACTGGACCGTCCTGATTCCGGAACTCGAGAGATTGGCTGCAGAGAGAGCGCCTGCCTTGGGGCAGGCTGCTGTGCCATCAGGTGAGCCATCGTAGTAACCGCGGTGCTCTGGCAGTCGGCGGAGGGAGTGTATGAGGAAAGTTGAGATGCAGAGAAGAAGCGGCAGCAGCCAGGTGAACAGCCGTGGCACCGCCGTCAGGAGGGGAATGTTGGCTGCTCCGCACCCGCGCAAAGCTATTGAGATCATCCAGGAAGTGGAGACGACGGAAGATCACGGGGTCCGACCGCGGCGGCGCTCGCATGCGCGACGGCCCGAGACGCCGGCGCGTACCGCCGCACCTGTCAAGCAGCCATCGGCGCCGCAGGTCACCCTGCCGGAGAGCATAACCGTTCGTGATCTGGCGAACCAGCTGCACGCGAGCCCGATCGCGGTGATCAAGATACTGATGGCGAACGGCGTTCTCGCCAACATAAACCAGCCCATTGATTTCGACACGGCCGCGGTCGTTGCCTCGGAGATGGGCTTTGAGGTGCTGGAGGAGAAGCCAAAGCAGGCGGAAGAAGCTGTCGCTGCCGTCTCGGAGGAGCCGCAGCGGGCGCGAAGCGACTTCCTGGCGGGTGAGGACGAGGCTAACCTTGTACCCCGGCCGCCGATCGTCGCTGTGCTGGGTCATGTGGACCACGGCAAGACGACGCTGCTCGATGCCATACGAAAAACAAACGTGGCTGCCGGTGAGGCCGGAGGCATCACCCAGCGCATCGGCGCCTACCGGGTGGACTATAACGGCCAAGCAATCACGTTCATAGACACCCCTGGCCACGAAGCGTTCACGGCCATGCGCGCTCGCGGCGCCAAGGCGACGGACATTGTCGTGCTCGTTGTCGCCGCCGATGACGGCATCATGCCGCAGACGACCGAGGCCATTGACCACGCTCGTGCCGCGCGTGTGCCGATCATCGTCGCTCTCAACAAAGTGGACAAGGCTAACGCCAATGTCGAGCGCGTCAAACAGCAGTTGGCAGACGTGGGGCTGGTGCCGCAAGAGTGGGGCGGCAATACGATGGTCGTGCCTGTGTCGGCCCTGCGTGGTCAAGGCATAGAGGACCTGCTCGAATCCATCCTGCTGCAGGCCGAAGAGATGCGCAACCGCGCTAACCCCAAGTCGCCGGCCGCTGGCACTGTCATCGAGTCCTACATGGACCGCAGTCGAGGCCCGTTGGCGACTTTGCTTGTGCAAAATGGCACGCTACGCAACGGGGACACGGTCGTGGCTGGCGCCACCTGGGGGCGGGTACGGGCGATGTTCGACGAGAATGGGCACTCCGTCAAGGAGGCAGCGCCCTCAACTCCAGTGCAGGTGATGGGCCTGGTATCGGTTCCGGAAGCAGGGAGCACCTTCCGTGTAGTGGCTGATGAACGCGAGGCCAAGGAGATCCTGGGCGAGCGTCTGGAGGCGGCGCAGAGCGCAGCCACCGAAAAACGCACGCTAACGCTTGAGGAGATGATGGCGCGCCTCAAGAGCGGCGAGTCCGAGCAGCTGAATCTGATCCTGAAGGCTGATGCTCAGGGGAGCATAGAGCCGATCGTCACTTCGCTAATGCGGCTGCAGGACGAGAAGCACAAGGTTGAGATCCTGCGCGCCGCCACGGGGGCGGTCTCCGAGTCGGATGTCAGCCTGGCGTCGGCCAGCGATGCGGTTATCATCGGCTTCAACGTCCCCGTTGAGGGCGCGGCCAGGCGAGCGGCTGAGGATCTTGGTGTCGAGATCCGGCTGTATGACATCATCTACCAGATGATCGAGGACATGACCGGGGTGCTGCAGGGCATGGGGAAGGTTGTCTATGCTCCTGTAGACATCGGCAAGGCAGAAGTGCGCCAGGTGTTCAAGGTGCGCAACGGTGCGATTGCCGGTTGCTACGTGCTCTCTGGCAAGCTCCAGCGGGGGGCCAAGGTCCGTGTCGTCCGAGGCGGTCAGGTTATCTGGGAAGGCGGCATGGCCTCGCTCCGGCGTTTCACCGAGGACGTGCGCGAGGTGAGAGAGGGCTTCGAGTGCGGCCTGATGCTGGATGGTTTCCACGATTTCCAGGTGGGAGACATCCTGGAGAATTACGTCATGCGGCAGCCGGGGGCGGCTGCGTAGGCAAGAGATGGTTGGTGAGCGCGAACCTACTGTCAGGCAGAGGCGGCTGGGCGATCTAATCGCTCGCGAACTCAGCCTTGTATTGCAACGGCGAGCTCAGGACCCGCGGCTCGAGGCGGCGATCGTCACTGGCGTCCGAGCGACGCGCGACCTCCGCCAGGCAACGGTCTACATAACGACGGTGGCCGGCGAGGACCGTGCCGATGTTCTGCTTGCTCTCCAGCGCTCGGAGGCGTTCCTGCGGCGAGAGGTTGCGGAGCGGGTCTATCTGAAATACATGCCGCACCTGCAGTTCAGAGCGGACGATAGCTTCGACCGAGGGCAGCGGATAGATGCCTTGCTCGATCAGGTCTCGCAGCGGGAAGGTGCTAGCTCGGAATCGGGGGACCAGCGGGACGAGCCACCGCAGGTTGCCAGCGAACCGGGGTAGAGAGCACTTGGTCGGCGCCTTGCCGTGGCCACTTGGGGCCAGCTGCAGGCGTTTGCCGCAGGGAGTCGCCGGGTGCGCGGGGAATGGAGTCCGTTGTTGCCTCAGCGCTGCGGGGCAACGCCGGCTGACTATCGGTGGGGAGACTGTCTAGGTTGAGCCATGCCTGCGGGGTCCTGCCTGTGGACAAGCCGGCAGGCGTGACGTCTCACGATGTGGTTGCAGCGATCCGGCGCGCATCCGGGCTGCGAAAAGTGGGCCACGCAGGCACGCTCGACCCGCTGGCCACTGGTCTCCTTCTCATCTGCGTCGGCGCCGCTACTCGCATCAGCGAATACCTGGCTGGGCACGAGAAGAGCTACAGCGTGGTTGCGCGGCTTGGAGCAGAGACAGACACTTACGATGCCGATGGTCGGATTGTGGCCAGCCATGCGGGAGCCCTGCCTGACGATCGTTCCATTGACAGGGCAGTGTCGTCCATGGTGGGCACCCTGGAGCAGGTACCGCCACCTTTCTCCGCGGTGAAGCAGGCGGGGAAACCGCTCTATTGGTATGCCAGGCGGGGAGACTCACCGGCTGTGTCGCCGCGGACGGTGACAGTCCTGAGGCTCAGCTGGAGCCGCCTGGACGATTCGTCCATCGCTTTGGAGGTCACGTGCTCGGCCGGAACGTACGTGCGCTCGCTAGTGCACGATCTGGGGCGCATGCTCGGCTGTGGGGCTCACGTGGCCAGCTTGAGGCGGACTTCGATCGGAAAGCTGGTGGTGTCCGAGGCAGTGTCCCTGCCTGAGGCAGAGCGGCGCCTGGCTGCAGGTGATTGGTCGCCCGTCCTGAGCCTCAGCCAAGCCTTGAGTGATATGCCGACCCTGGTTCTGCCGAGCGAGGCAGTCAGGCGCATGCAGAGAGGGCAGTCAGTAACCCTGGACGTTGAGGGCCAGCCGGGGCCGCATCTGGCACTCAATGAGCATGGCCAAGCGATTGCCATCGTCGAGCCGGGAAGCGAACCAGGCTTGTGGCGCCCGCATAAGGTGTTATGCACTGAGGAGAATGCATGCCTGGAAAGGTGATCCACTGGTCGGTTGAGCCAGAGCCACTGGCGCCTGCGAGTGTGGTCACGATCGGTGTTTTCGATGGGCTTCATCTCGGTCATCAGGCCCTGATTAACCAGGCGCGGCAGGAAGCGCGCTCCCTCGGCGTGCCGGCGGCCTGTGTTAGCTTTTTTCCCTCGCCCGATTCGGTGCTGGCCGGTGCACCAGCGCGTTACTTGCTCCTGCCCGCAGAAAGGGCTGATCTGATGCTCTCATTAGGTGTGGACCTGGTTATTCTCGCGCGGTTCGACGAAACGGTGGCCGCGCTGACTGCGCCCGCTTTCATGGGTCGCTTACAGATAGCGCTCAATCCGAGGCAGGTGTGGGTAGGCGAGGATTTCGCGCTCGGGCGCGGCCGTGGTGGCACACCGAGCGTATTGGCCGACCTCGGGCGGGAGCTCGGGTATGTATTGCGGGTCCTTCCCCGTTGCCGCGTTGACGGAGAAGTGGTGAGCGCCACTCTCATCCGGGATTTGCTGTGCAGAGGCGAGGTGGAGAAGGCTGCTCGCCTGCTGGGCCGGCCATACTCTTTGCGCGGTGAAGTGCGACACGGCGTTGGCCGCGGCCGCCGTCTGGGCTTTCCAACGGCGAACCTGGCCCTGCCGAAAGAGAAACTCCTGCCAGCCGACGGTGTGTATGCAGGCTGGGCCAGGGCAGAGCGGTCGGTCTACCAAGCAGCGATCAACGTCGGCACCAACCCGACTTTCGAGGACAGAGCCCGCAGTGTCGAGGCCTTCTTGCTCGGCTTCGACGGCGATCTCTACGGTGCGGAAATCGAGCTGGAAATGGTCGCCAGGCTGCGCCCGGAGGTCAAGTTTGGGAACATCGAGCAGTTGCAGAGGCAGTTGACTGCCGACGTTGCTGCTGTCTCTCGCATCCTCGCCACGAGCGTCTCGGAAGCCGCCACCTGCGTGCGAGGGTGATGCTGTGCCCTATGAGGAACTGACTCACACAGCGGACATATCGCTTCGTGTCTGGGGTGCTTCGCTCGAGGAGCTTTACGAGTCCGCTGCCAGGGGCATGTTCGGCATAATGGGAAGGCCTGCCAAGAGGACTGTAGCGCGGCTGGTGTCTCTTGCCGCTGCCGACCGCGAGTCACTGCTCGTAGATTGGCTCAGCGAGTTGCTCTACCTGCATGAGACGAACGGCGAACTCTATGACCACTTCGAGGTCAGCGTCAAAGCGGGCGCTCCTGACTGGGCGCTGGACTCGAGGGTGTTCGGCGGGCCTGGAAAGGTCACCGGGACCAAGATCAAGGCTGTCACATACCACGGGCTCCAGATATCATTTTCCGATGGCGTTTACAAAGCGACGTTGGTTTTCGATGCCTAGTTGGCAGCGAGGAGGCTGCGATGGCGTATGAGCGCGCTTTGCGGCAGCTAAGCGAATATGTCTTTGAGATTCCGGTTGGTTTTCGCGAGGACATGCGTGTTCCTGCGCGCCTGTATGCCGACAATGAACTGGCCGCCATGGCGGCCAAGGATCGCTCGCTGGCGCAGCTCGTGAACGTCGCCTGCCTGCCTGGGGTGGTCGGCTATGCTCTGGCGATGCCGGACATCCACGAGGGGTACGGTTTCCCCATCGGCGGCGTGGCGGCGACAGACGGCCGACACGGGGTGATCTCTCCCGGCGGCGTCGGCTACGATATCAATTGCGGCGTGCGTCTGCTGGCGAGCAACCTCGACGCCGATGAGCTGAGGCCATTTCTTGGCCAGGTGATGGATGCCATCGCCGCTGCCGTACCCGCTGGGGTCGGTGTGACGGGCGAGATCAGGCTGGCCAAGGTCCGGCTGGACGACGTCCTTGAGGGCGGGGCACAATGGGCCGTCAGCGCCGGGTTCGGCAGGCGCGAGGACATTGACCACTGCGAAGGTGGTGGCCGCTTGGAGTGGGCCAGGGCCAGCGCCGTTAGCGCACGCGCCAGGGAGCGCGGCCGCGAGCAGGTAGGTACGCTGGGCGCGGGCAACCACTTCATTGAGCTGAGCGAGGTAGTTCAGGTGTTCGATGCCGGCGCTGCCGACGTGTTCGGCCTGCGCCCTGGTCAGTTGGTGGTGCAGCTGCACTCCGGGTCGCGCGGGCTCGGGCACCAGGTGGCGACGGATTTCGTGCGCAGTTTCCAGGCGGTAGTTCGGCGCGAGGGCTACCAGTTGCCAGACCGCGAGCTAGTCTGTGCTCCTCTGGGTTCTTCGGAGGGCCAGGACTACCTGGCAGCCATGTCAGCCGCCGCCAATTTCGCCTGGGCCAACCGCCAGGTGATGAGCGAGATACTGCGCCGGGCGTGTGAAAGGGCGCTCGCTGGCAAGGTGCGGGCCGTGGATCTCCGCCTGGTCTACGATGTCGCCCATAACGTGGCCAAGCTGGAGCGACACACAGTGCACGGCAAGGCGACTGAGGTATGCGTGCATCGCAAGGGGGCGACGCGGGCCTTTCCTGCCGGTCACAAAGAGCTGCCTTCGGATTACATCGGCGTCGGCCAACCTGTGCTCGTGCCTGGAGATATGGGCACAGCTTCATACGTGTTGGTGGGGACGGAAAAGGCCATGAGCGAGACGTTCGGCTCTTGCTGCCACGGGGCCGGGCGCGTTCTCAGCCGTTCGGCGGCACGCAAAGAGGTGAACAGCCTGGAGTTGCGACGCAGCCTTGAGGCCCAGGGCATCACAGTCCGGGCACACAACCTCGGGTCTCTTGCCGAAGAGGCTCCAGCAGCCTATAAAGACGTCGAGCGGGTCGTCAGTGTTGTCGAGGGCGCCGGCTTAGCTCGCAGGGTTGCACGGCTGATACCACTGGGCGTGGTTAAGGGTTGAGGATGGCGCGGGGCGGCGACGAGGCCATACCGTCACTGCCCCGCGCGGGCCGTCTGCTCGATTCCAATCAGGTCATTTGACCTGAAGCCATTGCCCGGCTGCCCAACCTTCCGTCCCAGACTCGTCGCGCACGTTGTACCAGCTGTAACCGTCGGCTTCCTTGGGGCCGCCCAGGATTGTCACCTTGCTGCCATCGGGCAGGAATTCGATGGTTGCCTCGTTGATGGAAGGGCCGACGCGCAGGCGCAGGCCACGGCCGTTCGTCCCGGAGACCTCGGCGATGGTCCCCTGGGCGAGAACGGCGACTGTCTCGGGCGTGGCCGTGGGTTCAACCACGACCGGTTCGGGGGTCGGGGTAAGGGTGGGTTCGGGTGTAGCTGTAGGCTGGCTCACCTGCTGGCCGGATGTAGGGGTGGCCGGCGCAAGCGAGGGGCTCGGCACCGCCGTGAGCGTCGCAACTTTGACGGCCGCCACCAATGTTGCCGGGGGCAGCGTCGGTAGGTGAGTAGGAGTGGCGCGTGCGGCGGTGGCTTGCTTACGGGACTGGATCAGCCATACCCCCATCGCCACGACTGCCAGAAGCACGACGACTGGGATGGCGGCGACAATGATGGCCTGAGGATTGGTGCTCTGTGTTCTTAGGGCGCGGCGCCGCCTGGCGGCACCCAGTTCATGGTTGAGTTCGCTTTGCTGCTCGGGTTCCATGCTCGTCCCTCTCAGGAGCTGCTAGTTCGTCAGTGCCGGTAGATAACTGCAAGTTCAGTGCCGGGCGCGCAGCCGGCATCCTGATCATACACAACGGAGGATGGCGATAGCCACTATGCGAATTGCTGTGGTAGGCGGTGGGCTCACGGGTATGAGCGCGGCACTGGCCCTATCCGAGGCGGGAGTGCGCGTCAGTCTGTTCGAGCGGGATGCCACTCTGGGTGGGGTCGCTGGCTCTTTCGAAGTCAACGGCACTCTTCTTGAGCGTTTCTACCATCACATCTTCACCAGCGACACCGCCATTCAGGAGATGATCGCCAGGCTTGGCTTGAGCAGCCGCCTGGAGTGGAGCCAGACCAACACGTCTTACTTTGCCGACCGTATCTATCGCCTAAGCGCCCCGCTGGACTTGGTGCTCTTCAGGCCGCTGCCGCTGATTGATCGCCTGCGCATGGGCTTGCTTGTGTTTCAGGCGCGGATGGTACGGGATTGGCACCCGCTGGAGGCTCAGACGGCGCGCCAATGGCTCACCCACCTGGCCGGCGCGCGTGTCTACCACGATGTCTGGGCGCCGCTGATGCGTGGCAAGTTTGGCCCCTATGCTGACGAGATCTCGGCAGTGTGGATGTGGAACAAGCTGAAGCTGCGTGGGAGCTCGCGCGGCAAGGGCATGCGGGAGTCGCTGGGGTATCTGCGAGGCGGTTTTGGCTTGCTGATCGAGGCGATGACCGGAGCGCTCCTGAAGCAGGGAGTGTCAATCAAGAGCGCTACTCCTGTGGAACGAATAGAGCAGCACGGTGGCGGATTTGTGGTGCGCACATCGGTGGGGGAGGAGGAGTTCGACCAGGTGCTCGTCACGGTCGCGCCGGCCCTGTTCGCCGATATGGTGCCCTGGCTGCCGGGCGAGTATCTCGAGAGGCTACGGCAGATACGTTATCTCGCCAACGTCTGCGTCATACTCAGCCTGGAGCGCGGCCTAAGTGAGGTGTACTGGCTCAACATCAGCGACAACAGCATCCCATTCGTCGGTTTGGTCGAACACACGAACCTGCGCAGACCGGCAGAGTATGGCGGGCGGCACCTGGTGTATCTGTCCCGCTACTGCGACCCCGATGATATGTACTACCGGATGAGTGATCACGACCTAGTACAAGCTTACTTGCCACATCTCCAGCGCATCTTCCCGCACTTCCGGTCGGATTGGCTGGTTCAATCCTATGTCTGGCGCGAGCGCTATGCGCAGCCAGTGATCGCGATGCACTACAGTGAGCTGAAGCCGCCCTTTGCCAGCCCAGCCGCTGGTCTCTGGCTATGCTCCATGGCTCAGGTGTATCCTGAGGACCGGGGCATGAACTACGCCGTGGACTATGGCCAAAGGATCGCCGGAGAGATACTTGCGCAGGGAGGCAAGTGACATGTCATTCGCTGTTGCCCTTACAGTTGCTCAGAGTAAGCGTCTGATCGCGAAGGGAGTCGTGGCCAGCCCGGAGTTTCGTCGAGCGCTGGCACAAGGGAAGATTCTCATTATCAAGGGCACGACCAACGCCTATGTGGTAGAGGAGGCTACGGGGGAGAGCATAGACAAGGGCACCTTTGCCCGTGGGCTGACGCTGCCCCATGGTGCGCACCGGCGCAAGAGCGATGGGCCTGCGCTGGGCGATGTGCTCATTGATCATGGCCAAGTCAACCTGCATTCTGATATAGACGACGTGATAGACTCGCTCGGAAGCGGCGACCTGATCTTGAAGGGCGCCAACGCTCTGAACTATAGCAAGGGCGTTGCCGGGATACTGATTGGCAACCCCATTTCCGGCACCATCGGCCAGGCACTGCGCCGAGCGGTGGGCTCTCACGTGAGCCTGATGGTTCCCGTCGGGCTGGAAAAGGAGATTGGCGGCGACATCCTGGAAGTCTCGGGCTTTCTCATGCGCCCGGAGCACCAGGGCGAAGCCATGATGCCAGTCTGGTCGGGCATCTTCACTGAGATTGAGGCGCTCGCGGTACTCTGCGGCGTGCAGGCGCGGCACATCGCCTCCGGAGGCATTGGCGGGGCCGAAGGGGCGGTATGGCTCGCTCTGGACGGCAGCGAGGAGCAGTTGGCAGCAGCGAGGGCTCTGCTCGCAGGCATCTATGCCGAGCCGGGGCTTGGTTAGGCGATCAGGACGAGACTATGGGCAATCTGATTCACCGCGACGAGACGCCGATAACAGATGCTGGCCACGGGATCACGCGGCAGGTGGCGGTCGGCAACAAGATGTTGTTGGCCGTGGTCACAGTGCAGCCGGGTTGCAGCGTCCCGGCACACAGTCACGTGCATGAACAGATCGGCTACGTGGCTTCGGGGCGGGCTGTTTTCAGGACGGGGGACAGTGAACGGGAACTGGGTCCGGGGGACATGTACACGATCCCTGGAGGCGAAGTGCACAGCGTCACTGTGATCAGCGAGGAACCAGGAGTCTTCGTGGATGTCTTCAACCCTGTTCGTGAGGAATACATCGTCTGAGGCTGGGCTGGAAAGCAGGCTTGTAGGTGCAGAAAGAAGCCGGCCTCTCACCAGAGAGGCCGGCTTTGAGTGACGAAGCTGGTGAAGCGTCAGCGGCGACGGCGGATGAGATGGGCCGTCAGGGCTATGCCGGCCAGTCCAAACCCTGCCAAAGGCTGGAGGAACTCACCGAAACCGGTGTCCGGCAATTGACTGTCAGTGCTCCCGCCGGGAACGGCTGAGGCGACCGGCGTTATTATGATGGTCGGCATGACGGCGACGCGGGTTGCAGTGGCGGTAGGTGCCTCTGCCATGGCGAGGGAGGTAGTGGGTGGCACACTCGGCCAGGCAATAGGAGGAGTTGCCGTTGGCTTGGCCTCCTCAGTAGCCGCGGCCACAAGGGCCGCCGCCGTGGCCGCAAAGTCAGGGGCTTTGGTGGGGGCAGGTGTATCCGACGGCCGTACAGCGCCAGCAGCGGGTGTCACGCTCGCGGCAGCCAAGGCTGTTGGACTGGTGCCTTCAGCCAGTACATAGCTGATCGGAGCGGGCAGATTGGCCTGACCAGGTGCTGCCAGGAGCATATAGCCCCCGCCTGCTATGAGCGCCAGCCCTGCAACGCTAACCGCAGCGATCACGATAGCGACCAGCGCCTTTCGTGCTCCCCTCGTACCGGAATTCGGTGACTTTGCCATTTTCCTATCCTCCAGCCGCTATTGAGCAGGTTTCGGCGGTGCCAGCAGGATATCGGCCACTACGTCAGCGGGCAGGTTGGGGGGCCGCGGCGATGGCAAGACCTGCATCGAGTCGAGCCCCAGTGCCCGCGCCAGGCGTTGGCCCTGATCGCCGCCGCTGTAGTCCAGGACGATCGTGTGGCCGACCGGGTTATCGCGGATGCCCCCTTGCCACACGTCGTAACCGGCATCGGTGAGCGCCTGGGTGGCAACTGCAAAGCCCGGATCCTGCGCACTGCTTGCGTACAACCGTATATGCAATCCCTGTGCCAGATTGGCTTCCTCTGCTGGCTGTCTCAGGCCAAGCGAGGTGACGAGACTCTCGATGCCGGACTGGTTCGGCAAAAGCACGTCTGCACCGGTGACGGTCACCCAAGGGTAAGCCAGTTTCTCGTCAATCACGGCGAAGGTGATTGCCTGTGGCGTGACCGAACGGAAAGCATCCGCCAGTGCGATCATCTCGCTGACCGACACATTGGTGTTGACGCTGTCCCTGGCCAGGCGCAGAAGCTGCGGTAGCTTAGCAAGGAAATCCGGTTGAGAGACGCGGGATTTGAGCGCGAGCAGCACCTGCTGCTGGCGGCGCATGCGATCGAAGTCGCTATTGCCATGGCGGGTGCGCATGTACTCGAGCACCTGCTCGCCGCTCATAGTCTGCCGGCCGGGGAGGAAGTGCACAGTCATGTAGCGGTTGTCGTCGGTGGGGTACTGTGTATCAAGGATCTCGTATGGGACTTCGATCTCGAGCCCGCCCAAGGCGTCAATCGCTTCGCGCACGGCGCGGAAGTTCAGGACGGCATAGCGGTCTATCGGGACATTCAGGTAGGCCGACACGGTCTCGCAAGCCTTGGCGGGGCCGCTGCCGGGCTTGTCAAGTTCGGCGACGCGGTAGGCCACGTTTATGCGTTCCTGGCCGTAGCCTGGGATGGGCACCCATAGGTCCCGTGGGATTGAGAGCACAACGGCGGTATGCGTGCCAAGGTCGGCCGAGATGAGCATCATCGCATCTGTACGGGGCGGCCCCTGGCTCCATGTTTCGCGCGCGTCAACGCCCATCACGAGGATGGTGAGGCGACCCTGCTGCGGTTTCGGTTGCACGTCGGTGCTGGCTTCTGCCGCCACCGTGACCACCGGAGCGGGCTGCTCGGCCGATGGCCTGTATGGGTCATCGGCGTGGCTGGCGTCGTAACCCGGCAGGGCCGGCAAGGAGTAGACCTGATCCGAGAGGCGGACGGCTCCAGGCGTTGCACAGGCGGTGACGCTCAGTGCGACAAGCAACGCCAGGAGCATGCGAGTTGCGGAATGCACCCTGACGATCCCTATTTGGCCATGGCGGCGAGGGCGGCATAGGCAGGCCTTGCCCGGCCGTCCGCACCCATTAGGCTGAAACCAGCTTTCTCGTCCGCCGGGCCGCAAACGGGAGCGTAGTTCAGGTTCCAGACGAAAGCGGCACCGACGTAGCCTTTGTCCTTCAGTATTTGGAAGGCGCGGACGAGATAGGTGGCCTGCTGCTCGGCAGTGTTATCTGCAGCATACTCGTAACCAGCCGGTGGGTTGCTCTGCGAGGACCAGCCGAACTCTGTGAGCCACATCTGTTTGCCACCGTCTCCGTTGAGCAGCATCACATCGTGCAGTTGTTCGAAACGGCGGAAATAGAAGCTCCAATGTCCCTTGAACTGGGAAGTGTTCGTGCTGTTGTGCTCGGGGGAATCATCGGGCGGGTTGTTGTAGCCGCTCGGGTGTGCACCGAGGACGTCGAAGTAGGGGCGGGCGCCGGCGGCGTACATTTGGCCAAGGTAGTTAACGTCGTCGAAAGCGGTATAGCCGTCATTAACGCCCGTGGGCGTGAGCCCTCCGCTGATTACTATGGCGCCGGGGTCGGCGGCTTTGATGCTGTCGTGTGCTGCCTGGAGCAGCTTGACGTATTCAGCGGCCGAGAGATGGCCTTTGCCTCCCCACTCGTACCACAGGTTCTGTTCGTTCCAGACCTCATATGCAGCCACCTTACCCTGATAGCGGGCGGCAAGGGCGCCAACAAATGCCGCATAGTCCGCCGGGTTGGCGGGCGGTCCATCAACCGACAGGTCGCTATCGGCCGGCCGGGCCCATTTCGGTGCTTTGACGACGCTCAGGACCAAATGAAGGCCGTGGTTATTCGCTGCGTTCACTACCTGGTCCAGCATGGCCCACTGGATCTGGCCCTTGGCTGGCTCGAATAGCTTCCATTCGATCTGTTGCTTCACCCAGGTGAAGCCCAGGCCCTGGACGGCATTCAGTACAGCGTCCATGTCCTGGTTGAGCAGATGCACGCAGACGCCGTAGCCCAGCTTCGCCGGCAGGGTGGGTTGTGCCTGAGGCTGCTGGTCGCTCGGGGCAGGGGTTGGCGTTGGCTGCGGGTTGCCGCCCTGAACAGAACCGCTGATGAGTAGCCTTTGGCCAGCGAAGATTAGCGAGGGGTTTGTCAGGCCGTTGGCGCTGGCGATCGCGTCAGCGGAGACGCCGTACTCAAGCGCTATGCCGTACAAGGTGTCACCGTAGCGCACGACGTGATAGACGGCGTTCGCTGGCTGGGGACTGCTGCCTGTAGAGGGTGCAGCCCCTGAGTTTCCTGAGCCGGCTTGCCCGCTGCCAGATGGGATGATGAGCCTCTGCCCCGGACGGATGATGTCTGGATTGGCGATGCCGTTCGCAGCTGCCAGGTCGCGCATGTCAACGCCATAGAATAGAGCGATGGCATAGAGCGACTCGCCGTAGGCTACCGTGTGTGTCTTCTGCTCACCCTGTCCACCGGGCGCGTTGGCAGGTGGTTCGCCACTCTTGGCCGGTTCACCTGGTGGCGGGATTATGAGCTGATCGCCAGCCCTAATGTAATGGCTGTTCGTGATGCCGTTCGCCTGCATCAGGCTGTCCAGAGTGACGCCGTAGCGCAGGGCGATGCTGCTCAGCGTCTCCCCCCACATGACGATGTGAACTTGCGCTTGCGGGCCCTCGGCATAGCAAGCCATTGGCAGCAACGCTACCAGGCCAGCCACGACCAGCGCTATTGCGAAGAGCAGCAGCCGTCTCCGGTGTGGCTGCCTGTGGGCCGGCAAATGACAGACGTTCTGCAGATAGCGCATGACGTTACCGCAATCCTCTAGTGAGAAGTGGCGACCTTGACGACCTTACCTTCGCTGTTCAGGACCAGCCGGACCCTCTGAGGGAAGGCTTGCGTCCCTCCGGCATAGTCGTACACATGCTGCGCCGGCGCTCCCGGCATCTTGGCTTGGCGGGTTCCTCGCGTTGGCTTCGCTCCCTCCAAACCTGGGAAATGCTCACTGATGTACTTTGCGGCAATCGCGTCGAGCTCTTGGACTGACTTAGCGGTCACGCTTTGCCTCCCTATGAAAGCAGACCCCTGGCCTTCCGCAGGAAGGTAGGCACGTCGAGGCTGGCTCGGCCCACGGGCTGCAGGACGGGCACCGCGTCTGCCGTGGTCACCGGGGTAGCGCGAAGCGCTGGTTGCAGAGCAGGTGTCTCCGGTTCCCTACTGCGCACTTGGGCCAGGCGTTCCTCGAAATCGCGTGGCAGAGTTATGTGCTGGCGCTCGGCCGACTGTGGGCGAGGCTGATTCGCACTATGGCTGAGCTCCGGGCGATGCTGCCTGACAGGCGCGGCTGGGATGCCTGTCGCGATCAGCGTGATCTGGAGCTTCTCGGACATCGAGTTGTCAATAGCGGCGCCGAAGATCACCTCGGCATCTGGGCTGGCACGCTGGGTGATGTGCTCCACCGCCTGACCGGCCTCGTGCAGCGTCATATCGGGGCCGCCCAGGACGTTGACCAGGATGCCGGTGGCGCCGGCGATCGAGTCCGTGTCCACAAGTGGATTGGCGATTGCCGACTGCGCTGCCTCCATGGCGCGCTGCGGGCCCTTGGCCTGGGCGATAGCCATGAGGCTGCTGCCGCCCTGGGTCATGATCCGCCGCACGTCAGCAAAGTCCACATTGATGAGGCCGGGGCGCGTTATCAACTCAGAGATGCCCTGGATGCCCTGACGCAGCACGTCATCAGCAATGCGGAAGGCCACGTCCAGCGTCACCTTCTCGGAGGTGAACGACAGCAACCTATCGTTCGGTACCACGATTAGCGTGTCCACGTGCTCACGCAACTGCGCGATGGACTCATCGGCCACCTGGCGGCGCCGGTAGCCCTCGAAGCTGAACGGGCGCGTGACTACGCCAACCGTCAGGCAGCCCTGCGCCCGTGCGATGTCCCCGACGACGGCTGTGGCACCGCTGCCCGTGCCTCCGCCCATGCCGGCGGCCAGGAACACAAGATCGGCACCTTCGAGGGCGGCGGCGATAGCATCGCTGGACTGGCGGGCGGCGTCGGCCCCACGCGATGGATCACCCCCGGCACCGAGCCCGCGCGCGCGGGGCCCGCCCAGGCAGATCTTTGTGCCCGCTTCGGACCGGGCCAAAGCCTGGCTATCTGTGTTGAGCACGACATATTCGATGCCCGGGATGTCCACGCTGATCATGCGGTCTACGGCGTTACAGCCGGCCCCACCGACACCCACGACTTTGATGTTCACAGGATTGCCCGCTCCGTTCACCTGGCTGCCCTCCTCATGCGTGTCCGCCACACTCACGTCCGTGCGACTTGGCAGGACGATCCGTTCGCCACCTGGCTACTGCTTGACACTCATCGTCTCTGGCGTGCGCTGCCGAACTTCGTCGAGCAGGCTGGCCAGGTCGCGCTCCAGTTTGCTGTAGAGGCCGCTCGTGTACTCGATGGCAGCGGCTGCCATCTCCCGGGCCTGCTGCTCGGCATCAGCCACGATCTCCTCGGCTTGCACCCGAGCCAGGCGCACGGCTTCGCTCTCGGCTGCAGCCTGTTCCAGACGTTCGCGGCTGAGGCGACGCATATCCTCCGCTTCTTCCTCTGCCTGTGCGAGGATACGCTCGCGGGCGCGCTTGATCCGCTGTGCCTCCGCGAGTTCCACCGGCAGGGCGGCGCGGATCTTGTCTATCAGGTCCAGGCAAGCATTCTGGTCCACCAGCGCTTTGCTGGTGAGAGGAATGTAGTAAGCGTGCGCGATACTCGCTTCCAGTTCGTCCAGCAGTTCAGTCAGTTGCATAGAGCATGCTCCCTCGCGGCAAGCTTGCGGTTGGCTCGGCTGCGCCACGGCAGTCCCCGCGGTTATCTCGATACGGCCGCCTTGGCAATGCGGCCTTGACGCACGGTGAACTTAGCGATGCCTACGGCGCCGGTTGGCAGTTGTCGCTTGAAAGTGAGCACCTGCGCTCCGCCTGCGCCGAGGCGCACCTGCCGCTGTATTGGCGTCTTACTGCAAGTTTCCTGCCGAACTCCGTCTCCAGCTAAAGCGGAACTGGAGAGCAGAGAGTTGGCCAGGTACTCAAGTTCCTCCATGAGGCTGGGCTGCAGCACCACAGGGCGGGAGTCGGCCAGCGAGCGGGCGCATACTACTGGGAACTGAGACAAGTCCTGCTGGCTCTCGGCCGCCTCGCGTGCCAGGGCTGGTGTGGGCCTCACCCTCGCGTTAGGGTTGCCGAGGAGGAGGAAACTCAGCACTGTCTTCTGGTCCTCGCCGTCGAGGAAGCCCTGCTCGGCCATCATCGTTGCGCTGAAGGCGGTGCGCGCACGTTGCAGCGCCTGGCCGGCAGGCAAGCCGGCAAGCATGTAGCGTAGGAACTCTTTCACCAGCAGATCGGCGCCGGTTACTGGCGGCGCGATTGCGCCATAGGCCATCGCGCTTGAGCCGAGGAAAGCGGAGCAGCCAAGGCCGAGGAAGCGCGACGCTATGCTGCCTGGCTCCAGGCTCGCCCCATAGCAGGCTTCTGTGATCACGATGCTGCGAAGGGCGTGGGCGGGCGTGATGTCGTGGCCGCGCAGCGCCACGGGGAAATCGGCATAGTTGGCAGCCAGCATCGGATCCTTCTGGCCGTACCAGACAACGCCGTCTGGTTTGCCGTGAAGATTGTAGTAGCGGAACGTCGCCCAGGGCAGGTGTAGCTGGCGGTAGTCATCGGCGCTCCACGGCGGGCTCATGCGCACGCTTTGAGGAGGCCCGAGGAGCGAGAAGACTTCCTGGGCCGCC
>DAOTVV010000244.1:0-5255 GCA_034436255.1 Anaerolineae bacterium | reverse complement strand
GGGCCGCCTGTGCTGCGATCTGCTTCCTGCGGAGGCGGTCAGTTGTTGCCAGGCCGGCTGTGCCCTGCTCCAGGCGATCGAGAGCGGCATTGGCCGCCAACTTGGGCCGTTGCCCGGCGGCTCGGCCGGCGGCCAGGCGGGGGAGACCTCGCCTGGCCTGACGCGTCAAGTGACGCTGCAGGTGACGCCGATCCGAGGGCGAGACGGCATCCGGCACGCTTTGGTGATGGTGCAGCATCTGCAGCCACCGACAGATAAGGACCAGGTTGAGCCTGGGTTTGTCGCCTCGCTCGCTCACGAGATGCGCTCGCGCCTGGCTGGCATCGCCGCCTCGGCAGAGTTGTTGCTCGCCGGCGGGCTGGAGGAGAAGGTATACCGCGATGTCCTGACGGTGATGCGTGCCCAGAGCCTGCGCTCGGCCCAGTTCTTCGAGTACCTGATGGACGCCGAGCGCCTACAGGCCGGGATCGTTGCCCTGCAACCGGAGCCGGTCGCGCTGTTGCCGCTCATCAGGGGCGTGATCGCTGATTTTGAGGCGGCGGGCACGGCGCGGCGCTTCGCGCTCGTCCACGATGGAGGCCTGCCTTTCGCTTTGGCGGATGAGGAGAGGACGGAGGCCGTGCTCTACAACCTGATAGACAACGCTGTCAAGTATTCCGCAGATGGCAGCACCATCAGTGTGGAGGTGCGAGAGGAAAGCCCGCGCTCTATCCTGATCACGGTCCGGGACCAGGGCGCTGGCATACCGGCGGACCAGATTCCTCTTCTGTTCCAGCCCTTTCATCGGGCCGATGGTGCACGCGGCACCTATGGCCATGGGCTTGGCCTGTACATCGCCAAGGGCTTTGTCGAGGCCCAGGGGGGCAGGATCTGGGTTGAGAGCCGCATCGGCTCCGGTTCGGCCTTCCATTTCACGCTGCCAAGAGTTGAGGATGAGGCAGAGTCATGAATGAGCGAGTCCTGGTTGTTGATGATGACGAGGTGTTAGGCAAAGTCGTTGCGCTTAGCCTGCAAAAGGAGGGTTTTCAGGTCCAGTTGGCTCTCAGTGGGCCGGACGGCCTTCGCGCTGCCTACGACAACCACCCTCAATTGATCATCCTCGATGTGATGATGCCGCGGCTTGACGGCTGGGAAACGTGCCGGCGCCTGAAGGAAATGTCGAATGTGCCCATCCTGATGCTCACGGCGCGGGTGACGGAGAGCGACGTGCTCAAGGGCTTCGAGTGCGGCGCTGACGACTACCTGCGCAAGCCCTTCAGCCTGGCCGAGTTGAACGCGCGTTGCAAGGCGCTGCTCAAACGGGCCGAGCCGACCACCCCTGACGCCCGGCCCAGCCTGTTGCGCAGCCGCGACCTCGAACTCGACCTGGCGCGGCACCGCGCGACGCTGGCAGGAAAGCCGCTCGAGTTGACGCCGACTGAGTTCCGCCTTCTTTCCTATTTTATGCAGAACCCTGGTAAGCTTATCCCGCACAAGGAGTTGCTGAGTGAAGTCTGGGGCCCCGAGTACGCGGAGGAGGATCAGTACTTACGCCTCTACATCCGCTACCTGCGCCAGAAGTTGAAGGACAACCCGAGCAACCCGACGTACATCTTCAATGTACGCGGCGAAGGATACCGTTTCTGCGAAGGCTGACTGTCTGGCCATGGGCCGAGGGAACACGGATTGACGCGGATGCGCCCGGGGGCATGCCGGCCAGAGGCGGTTGTTCTATCTTGTGTCAGTGTGAAGGTGGGTCTAGCGGCGTTCTCTTAGGTCGGCCGGAGAGCGTCCTTGGTTCATAAGGCGGGAGGACCGAGGCAGCGGGCACGGGAGAACTGGGGAATGCGAGTGGGCATGGTGCAATGAAAGAACGTATCCTCATCATTGAGGACGATGAGCCGCTGAGCAAGGTGATTGGCCTGCACCTGGAGAAGGAGGGCTTCGAGGTCCTCCTGGCGCGGGATGGGATTGACGGCCTCAGGGCTGCCTATGAGCACCACCCGCACCTGGTGATCCTGGACATATTGCTGCCACGCCTGGATGGCTGGGAAGCCTGCCGGCGCTTGAAAGAGATGGCCAATGTGCCGGTGCTTATCCTGACGGCGCGGGTGGCCGAGGCGGACGTGCTCAAGGGCTTCGAGTGCGGCGCCGACGATTACGTCCGCAAACCGTTCAGCCTGGCCGAACTGACCGCTCGCGTGAAAGCCCTGCTCAAACCGGTGCGCAGCGCACCGAGCGACCCCAGGGCCATCGTGCTCAGAAACCGGGACCTCGAGCTAGACCTGGCGCGGCACCGTGTCACGCTGCGCGGCAAAGCCCTGGAGTTGACGCCCACCGAGTTCCGCCTGCTCTCCTGCTTTATGCAGAACCCGGGCAAAGTCCTCAGCCATTCCGAACTCCTTTCTCAGGTGTGGGGGGCGGATTATGCCGAGGAGGATCAGTACCTGCGCCTCTACATCCGCTACTTGCGGCGCAAACTGAACGACAACCCCGAGAACCCCAGCTACATCTTCAACGTGCGCGGCAAAGGCTACCGCTTCCGCGAGGCATAAAGTACGGCTCGAATATCACGCGCCGGAACTCAATGCGCCAACCAGCCTGTCGGATCGCGACCATCGCCAGGCTGCGGTACCCTAGCGGTTGCGCCAGAGCTGGCTGCGCCTGGGCGAGAGGGCGAAGGTGATGGCGAAAATCGCCGTGCACACCAGGACGATGGCGGCTCCTGAGGCTACCTGAACGTAATAGGATATGTAGAGGCCGACGATCCCCGAAGCGGCGCCGATCGTCGCCGCCAGGGCCATCATGGCGGGCAGGCGTCGAGCCACCAGATAGGCGGTGGCAGCCGGTGTCACCAGCATAGCCACCATGAGAGCTACACCCACCGTCTGCAGGGAGACGACGATGGTGATGGCGATCAGTACGAGGAGCAGATAGTTCAGGAAGCCGACGGGCAAGCGCAGTGTTGCTGCAAGGACAGGGTCGAAAGAGAGCACCATGAACTCTTTGTAAAGCCCCAGCATCACCAGGATCACCAGGCCGCCGAAAGCGGCGATCAGCCAGAGATCATTGCCGGATACGCCCAGGACGTTGCCGAAGAGGAAGTGGGACAGGTCCACGGCATAGCTGCGCACAGTTGAGATGAGGGCGATGCCGAGGGCGAACATACCGGCGAAGATGATGCCGATGGCGGTGTCCTCTTTGAAGCGGCCGCCCCGGCTGATGGCGCCGATGCCGATAGAGGCCAAAATGGCCGTGATCAGGCTCCACCAGAAGAGTGGGCCGCGGGCCCCGCCGTTGAGCAGGTAGCCGACCGCCACACCTGGCAGGATGGTGTGCGAGAGGGCGTCCCCGAAGAAGGCCATGCCCCTGAGCACGACGTAAGTGCCGACGATGGCACAGACGATGCCTACCATAGCCGCGGCAAGCAGGCCTCTCGTCATGAAGGCGTAGCTTAGGGGCGCAAGGAGCAAATCCAGCAAGCTAGACATCCTGGCGCTCCTCCCCGCCGCCGCAGCAGGTGTCTCCCACCACGCTGATGCGCCCGTTGCCCGCGATGATGTGCAGGTGGCCACCGTAGGCCTCGGCGAGACGCTCGGGCGTGAACACCTCGGTCGGTGGGCCGAACCCTATCTGCTTGTGGTTGAGGAGCAGCACACTGTCGAAGCGCTCAGCTGCCTGGTCCAGGTCATGGGTGGCAACGAGCACGGTGACCTGGCGTTCCCGCAAAGTGTCAAGCGTGCGCAGGACGTCCTCCTGGGAGGGAATGTCCAGGCCGGTGAGCGGTTCGTCCATGAGCATGAGTTGGGCCTCCTGAGCCAGAGCGCGAGCGATGAAGACGCGCTGCTGCTGGCCGCCGGAGAGCTCGCCGATCTGGCGCTTAGCGAGGCCATGCATTCCCACCACCTGCAACGCCTGGTGGACGTATTCCCAGTCGCTCGGCCGCGGCCAACGCAGCAGGCCATAGCGGCCGATGCGCCCCATCATCACCACGTCGGCGATGTTCACGGGGAAGGACCAATCTACGCGGTTGCGCTGCGGGATGTAGGCGATGCAGCCGCTCTGCGCCTGGCCACCGCAGATGGTTATGCGGCCGCGAGTGGGCTGCTGCAGGCCGGCGATAGCAGCCAAGAGCGTACTCTTGCCGGCGCCGTTGGGGCCGACCAGGGCGGCACGCTCGCCGCGCCTGAGGCTGAAAGTGATGTCCTCGATGGCGGCTTCGCCGTTGTAGATCACTGTCAGCCCCGCCACCTCGAGCACGGTCATTGGCGCCACTCTCGGGCTAGCCACGGCCTCAGGTTCTCGAGTCGCGATCACGTTTTGTCCACCTCTCTACTTCAAAGCGTCCACGATCTGCGTCACGGTGTACTTCATGAAATCAATATAGGTTGGGGCGGGGCCGTTTGCCTGGCTCAGGGATTCGGCGTACAGAGTGACCACTTTGGCGCCGGTGTCGGCGGCGATGCGCTGCTCCAAGACGGGGCTGGTGGTATTGCTGACGAAGATGGCCTTGACGTTGTTCTCTTTGATCGTTTTCTCCAGAGCGGCCAGGTCCTGGGCGGATGGCTCGGCGAGAGTGTTGTAGCTGGGCACGACCGTGCCCACGATCTTGAAGCCGTAGCGGTCGGCGAAGTAGCCGAACTCATCGTGATCGGTCACCAGGATGCGCTTCTCGGGCGGGATCTGGCTCACCTGTTGCTGCACCCAGGCATCGAGAGCCTGCAATTGGGCCTTATAGCTGGCGGCATTGGCCGAGTAGGCAGAAGCGTTGGCGGGGTCGGCTTTGCTGCAAGCCCTGGCGATATTGTCGGCCCACACCTCGACATCCACGGGGTCAAGCCAGACATGGGGATCCTGCATCCCTGCTTCCTCGCCAGGAACTGGAGTAGCGCCTTCGGCAGCAAGCTGGCGTGGCTTGATGCCGTCGGAGACGGAGATCACCTTGTCCTTGCTGCTGGCGTTGGTGAGCATCGTCCCTAAGAAGGCCTCCAGGCCGAACCCGTTCACGAAGATCAGGTCCGCATGCGAGACGGCGGCCAGGTCCTGAGGCGTGGGCTCGTAGGCGTGAATATCGGCCCCGATGGGAACGAGGACGGTGAGTTCGATGTGGTCGCCGCCGATGTTGCGGACAACGTCACCCACTATGGTGGTGCTGGCGACGACACGCAGCTTGCCGCCTGAGGGCCGGCCAGACGCGGCGACGGTGCAAGACGGCAGCATCAGGAGGAAAGCCAACAAGATCAGCGATACGCCGGCTCCGGATAGGGGCCGCCTGG
>DAOTVV010000243.1:0-9270 GCA_034436255.1 Anaerolineae bacterium | reverse complement strand
CCGTGGCTACGTGCGCCTGTTCGAGGGCACGATCGGCTGCCCCGGTCAGACAAGCGAGGCCACCATACCTTACTTCGAGATCACGGCTATCGAGTGAGCTCCGGCCAGCCCTCGGGCCGGAGCAAGCGCCATCCGGTGGCGGCCACACAAGCGGACTGGTCCGTCTCGCCTCAAGACGGCTTATAGACTTGCGCCTGGCATCACAAATGGCTATAATGTGTTTAGCGGTGGCCGAATGAGTGTGTTATAGATCGCATGGCACTCTCATAGCACGTCCCGTTTCATCGCTACTGCCCAAAGCCGCACATTGCCTATATTGACCTTGCCGCCTTTTGAGTGCGTGTCGTCCGCTATGCCTCGTTGGTTCGTGGAGAGGAGGCTAGCAGGAATGAAGGTCTTGGCGGTGGATGGCAACCCCAGTACCTGCCTGGGTAGCGCAGGTATGCTCCTGGGCTCCTTTCTTGATGGCATGAGCTCAGCCGGAGCCGAGATACAGCTCCTCAAGGCTGATAAGCTCAAGATCAACCCCTGCACTGCCGAACTGGATTGTTGGCTGGTCAGCCCCGGGTACTGCCGGCAACAGGACAGCATGAACGATCTATACCCCGACCTGCTGCAGGCCGACATCTGGGTCTTCGCGACGCCCGTCCAAGGGCACAGGATGGCCGGCACGGTGCAGAACTTCCTCGATCGCACTTTGCCGCTCGCTATCCCCAACCTCGAGATTCGCGACGGTCATTCGCGGCATGGCCTGCGCTACAGTGCCAAGCAAGGCAAGGTCGTCTTCATCGCTGGCTGCGAGCTGTGGGAACGGGACAGCCTCGATGCCGCCGTCGCTCATGTGCAGGCAACCTGCCAGACCCTGGGACGTGAGTTCGCGGGCGCACTGCTCCGGCCCCACGACTGGATTCTGCGAGTGCGCCGCGGTCCGGCCCTAGACCAGGTGTTGGCATCGGCGCGGGAAGCAGGCCAACAGCTCGCCACCAAAGGAGCGATTGCTCCTGAAACCCTGGCCGCCGTAAGCCAGGACCTGATCGGGCTGGACGACTCGGTTCGAGCTTTCAATGAGCTGCTGGAAAACGAGTTCACCGCCTCCATGGCGGGTTCGTGCATTTACCGCTGGCCGGCATCGTTTCGCCAGGCAAGACGTAAAGGCTTTCTCTCTCGGATAATCTCGGCTCGGGCTTGATGCCTGGCTTCGGCAGACGCTGTATGCAGAGATTGGGGTCTGGCATGGTGGGGAGACTCTCCGAACCTCCGGGTCTCCGGCAGCGCGAGAAAAGCAGCTACAGCGACAGGGCCTGTGCCGATCGCCGGCTCTGAGCGACAATTCTGCTGGCAAAGCGCCTGGCAAGCAGGCGCGGGCATCGCCAGGCAAGCACTCTCCAGGGCGCCGCTGCCCGCTCAAGGCCCAAAGCCGGGCCGGTGAATAGACAGGGGCCTCGGTGGCTCCTCATGAACGCCGCGCGCCCTATATGGTCGCGTGCGAAAGGGAAGGGTATCGCTCGTGCAGGATGTGTCCATCAAGACGTTCGCTGACCTGCAGCAGGAAGTGGTGCAGGCCGGGCTGTGCGGCAAGTGCGGCGGCTGCGTTTCCTTCTGTTCGGCAGGCCAGCTCCACGCTCTCGAGCCCGATGAGCAGGGCTTCCCCCGTTACAGCGACGAGTCCAGATGCCTGAAGTGCGGCATCTGCTATCTCATCTGCCCGGTGACCAGCGACCTGGAGGCCGAACTGCAGCAGAAGTTCGCGCGCGAGCTGCCGGCAGGCGGCAGAATGGTCATCACCTCGGCGCGCTCCACGGACCCCGAGGTCCGGCAGGTTGCCACGGACGGCGGCGTCGTCACTGCCCTGCTCCTCTACATGCTGGACAGACGGCTTATTGATGGCGCCATCGTTTCCAGGCGGACGGGGCTCTTCAGTCGTGTTCCCCTCATCGCCACTACGCGCGAGGAGATCATCGCTGCCGCGGGCTCGCATTTCTCCGGCTCCAGCCATCTCGAGCGCCTGGGAGAGCAATACACGACCTACACACCGACTATCTCCGCCGTAAGAGGCTTGGCTGGCAATCGCCTGTCTCGGGTGGCGCTGGTGGGCACGCCGTGCCAGGTGAACACAATCCGCAAGATGCAGTGCCTCAGCATCCTGCCTGCCGACGTCATCACTTACACCCTCGGGCTCTTCTGCTGGGAGAACTTCGCCTTCACCGCCGAGACTCTCCAGAACCGCCTCGGGGTGGACCTGGACGACATCGCCAAGATCAACATCAAGGACGAACTCATAGTCGTCCTGAACAGCGGCCGGACGCTGCACGTACCTCTCGCCCAGGTGGACGACCTGGCGCGTCCTGCTTGCCTCGCCTGCGGGGAGTTCGCCAACGACTATGCGGACCTGTCGTTCGGCGGGCTGGGTTCGCCTCAGGGCTACACAACCGTGCTCATCCGCGCCCCTAAGGGCCAGCGCCTCTACACCGAGGCCCTACGCCAGGGGTACATCGAGGAACTCGCCTTCAGCGATGCTTCGCAGATGCGCAGCGAGAAAACCAAGATGATGGCCAAGGTGGTGGCGTTCACACAGCGCAAGCGCGAGCGCGGGCGGGTCCGGAAAGCGGAACTCGCTGCGGCAGCCGCCAGCGTCGACCAGGGAGGAAGCAGTGGCTAAGCCGCGCAGCGTCCTGGTGATCGGCGGCGGCGTTGCCGGCATCCAGGCTGCACTCGACCTGGCGGACATCGGGTTGCAGGTGCACCTCATCGAGCAGAAGCCCGCCATTGGCGGCCGCATGGCTCAGCTCGACAAGACCTTCCCCACCAATGACTGCGCCATCTGCATACTCTCGCCCAAGATGGCCGACTGCGCCCGCCACCCCAATATCACTGTGCATACCTTGGCCGAGGTCAGGGAGGTGACGGGCCAAGCAGGCGATTTCTCCGTCCTCGTGCACAGACAGGCCCGCTACGTCAAGGAGTCGGAGTGCACGGCCTGCGGGCTGTGTCTGCAAAAGTGCCCTACCAAGGTCGCCGACGAGTTCGAGATGGGGCTGCAGAAGCGGGGTGCAATCTACCAGTACTACCCTCAGGGCGTGCCAGCAGCAGTGGCCATTGACCGTGAACACTGCCTGCGCCTGACCAAAGGTCGCTGCGGCATATGCGAGCGTGTTTGCCAGCGCGGCGCCGTGGACTATGCAGACAAGGATGCGGAGTTGGTCCTGAGCGTAGGCGCGATCGTCGTCGCCACAGGCTTCGATCCTTTCGATCCAACGGTCCTCAGGCAGTACGGCTATGGCAAGTATCGGAACATTATCACCGCTCTCGAGTACGAGAGGCTGATCAGCGCCTCCGGGCCTACGGGTGGTCACCTGTTGCGCCTTTCCGACAGGCAGCCAGCCAAGCGCCTGGCTTTCATCCAGTGTGTCGGCTCGCGCGACGTGCACAGCAACCGTTACTGCTCTTCGGTGTGCTGCATGTACGCCACCAAGGAGGCCATCCTGGCCAATGAGCACGACAGTGAGGTCCGCTCTACCGTGTTCTACACTGACCTGCGCGCCGCCGGGCGTGGCTTTCAGGAGTACATCGCTCGCGCTCAACGCGAGTACGGCGTCAGCTACAGGCGCGGGCGAGTGGCCGAAGTGGCCGAGAATGAACAGGAGCGACCGGTTGTCTGGTACGAGGATACTCTTGCAGGCCGCCCCGCCAGCGAGGTGGTGGATCTTGTCGTCCTCGCAGTCAGCCTGGTGCCGCGACGCGGTGCCACAGCGCTAGCCTCGACCCTCGGCGTCGAGCTCGACGACTGCGCCTTCATCAAGACCGACCCTTTGTCGCCTACGGACACAACGCGGCCCGGCGTGTTCGCCTGTGGCTTCTGCCGCGGTCCCTGCGACATACCGGAATCCGTCGCGCAGGCCAGCGGAGCAGCGGCACGGGCAGCGCAGGTCGTTCTTGGAGGAGTGGCAGTGCCGTCGCGCATCGCTGAGCAAGGGTAAGCAGGCTATGTCTGAACCCAGAATCGGCGTCTTCATCTGCCACTGTGGAAGCAATATCGCCGGCTTTCTTGACCTGCCGCAACTTGTGGAGTACGCCCGCACTTTGCCGCACGTGGCGTTCGTCCAGGATAACCTTTACACCTGTTCCGATGCTGGCCGAGCCCAGATCAGAGACGCGATCGTGACCCAGGGCCTGAACCGCGTTGTGGTGGCCTCGTGCACGCCGCGCACTCACGAGCCGCTTTTCCGCGACACTTGCAGCCAGGCGGGACTCAACCCCTACCTTTTCGAATTCGTCAACATCCGCGATCAGTGTTCCTGGGTACACATGCATGAACCGGTGGCGGCCACCGCCAAAGCGAAGGACCTGTTGCGCATGGGCGTGGCTCGAGCCGCTCTACTCGAGCCAGAGTCGCCCGTAAGGCTCGCTGTCATGCCCGCGGCCATGGTCATCGGTGGCGGCATCGCCGGGCTCACTGTCGCGCTCGACCTCGCCGAGCGCGGCTTCCCGGTGAAGCTGGTCGAGCGCGAGCCAAGCTTAGGCGGTCTGCTCAACCGGTTACACCGCCTCTACCCGACCGGCGAGGACGCGCCCTCCTTCATCGCCAGGAAAGTGGCTGCGGTCGCTCAGCATCCCGGCATCGAGGTGTTCACCAGCACGCAGGTGAGCGAGATAAGAGGGTTCGTCGGTAATTACGACGTAACGCTCCGCCGTGGCGACGAGCAGGTGAGCCTGAGCGTGGGCGCCATCGTCGTGGCCACTGGGGCACAGGAGTTCAGGCCGGCCGGCCTCTTCGGCTACGATGGCCAGCACGTGATCACGCAAGGGGAGTTACAGCAGGCCCTGGCAAAGGGCGAGTCTCCGTTCGCTGCTCGACAGGCAGCAACAGCTGCTCCTGGAAAGCAGGCGAGCGCAACAGCTGCCATTGCGGACACAAAGGCCGCCGTTAGATCGGCTCGTCCCCCCAGCATCGTCATGATCCAGTGCGTCGGCGCCAGGGACGACACCCGACCCTACTGCTCTCGCATCTGCTGCGGCACCGCCCTCAAGAACGCCCTTCTCATCAAAGAGACTGATCCATCGGCAGCGGTGTACATCCTTTACCGCGACCTGTTGGCCCTGGGCATCGCTGAGGAAGACCTTTATGCCGAGGCGAGGAGCCGCGGCGTGACATTCATCCAGTACGACCAGCAGCGGCCGCCCCTCCCAGGCGATGGCCAGGTGACCGTCTATGACGCGCTGCTGGGCGAGCCGGTTCGCCTGCCCTGCGACCTGCTGGTGCTCTCTACGCCTCTGGTCTCGCAGAGCGGCACCCCTGAGCTCGCCCAGATGCTGAAGGTGCCCATAGATGCCCAGGGCTTCTTCCTGGAAGCTCATGTCAAGCTGCGCCCGCTTGACTTCGCGACTGACGGCATTTTCCTCTGCGGCTGCGCCCGTTGGCCGTGCGGCGTCGGTGAGGCCATAGCCCAGGCACACGGCGCCGCCGCGCGCGCTTCAATCCTGCTCGGCCGGGCCGAGATCGAAGCTGACCCTACGGTCGCCGTGGTTGATGAGCAGGCTTGCATCGGCTGCGGCCTGTGCCAGACGGTCTGTCCCTACAGCGCCATCGTGCTCAGCGACAGCGCAGCCGGCGGTCGCAAGGCGCGCACCATCGCCGCCTCCTGCAAAGGCTGCGGCATATGCAGCGCCGGCTGCCCCGAGGGAGCTATCACGATGCAGCATTTCACCGACGCTCAGGTGTTCGCGCAGATTGATGCCCTGGCCGGGGTTGCCTCGGGCGCTGACGAGAGGCTGCCAGTCGCTGGAGAGGTGGGGGTCCTGTCGTGAGCGAGGCAGAGGGGTTCGAGCCGAAACTGGTGGGATTCCTGTGCAACTGGTGCTCCTACGCCGGTGCCGACCTGGCAGGGGTGTCCCGTTTCCAGTATCCACCTAACCTGCGCGTGATCCGCGTGATGTGCTCCGGGCGCGTTGACCCAGCTTTCGTCCTGCGGGCCTTCCAGCGTGGGCTGGATGGGGTGATGGTGCTCGGTTGCCACCCCGGTGACTGCCACTACGCCACGGGCAACTACTACGCCCAGAACCGTGTCCGGATGCTCAGGCAGTTACTGAGGCTGGTTGGTCTCAGTCCGGACCGTCTCTTCTTGGACTGGGTCTCCGCGGGCGAGGGGCAGCGGTTCGCCGAGTTGGTGAGCCAGTTCACCGAACAGGTCAGGTCCCTGGGCCCTCTTGGTCAGGCGGCGGGAGAGCCGGCGGCTACCAAGCCGGCGGCTGGACAAGCAACTGCAAGCCAGTCGGAAAGGGATGCAGGTAGCCTTCAACAGCGATTGGAGGCGGCCAGGCGCGTTGTCGAGAGCGAAAAGGTGCGGTGGCTGCTCGGCAGGCAGCGGGAGTTGCTCAACAAAGGCAACGTGTACGGCACCGCGGTTGCACCCGAGACACTGGAAGCGCTCATCGCGGCCACAGTGGCCGACGAGTACCTGCGCAACCGTCTGCTCCTGCTCGCCTCGGATCAAGCGCTTTCCGTTCGAGACATGGCTGCTGGGCTCGGTATGGCGCCGCGGCAGCTTCTGCCGCACATCGTCGCCCTCGAGCAGTCGGGCGCACTGGCCATGGTGGGCGTCCGCGGCAAAGCGCCCACTTACAGGCGGCTCTGATCATGGTTGCAGGCTTCGGCGTCGTTGCGGACCAGAGTAGCGGGCTCGCCGGCCCGGGATGGGCAACGCCTGCGTGTCGGGTACGGCGGACGCAGATAGGGAAAGGGTGTGGCGCTCATGAGTAGCATGACTGGTGAGGCCAAGGGCCCGGTGGGCGCCGTCCTGGTTGTCGGCGGTGGCATAGGCGGAATCCAGGCCGCTCTCGACCTGGCCGACTCCGGGTACAAAGTCTACCTGGTCGAATCCTCGCCCAGCATTGGCGGCACCATGTCGCAACTGGACAAGACCTTCCCCACTAACGATTGCTCTATGTGCATACTGTCGCCCAAGCTCGTGCAATGCGGGCGCCATCGCAACATCGAGGTGATGACTCTCGCCACAATCACCGGCCTGGCGGGCGGGGTTGGTGATTTCACTGTTCAGGTTCAGCAGCAACCCCGCTACATTGACACGGAACGGTGCACCGGCTGTGGCGTGTGCGCCCGCCTTTGCCCTGTTTCGGCAGTTGACAGCTACAACCAGGGCTTGAGCCAGCGGGCTGCTACCTATATTCGCTACCCTCAGGCAGTGCCCCTTGCCTACGCCATTGACCGGGACAAGTGCATTGGCTGCGGCCTCTGCCAGAACCTCTGCCTGGCGAACGCCGTCAGGTACGATGATGAGCCACGCACCATAGAGCTCAGCGTCGGCGCGATCATCCTAGCGCCAGGCTTCGAAGAGTTTGATGCCAGGCTTCGGGGCGAATACGGATATGGCCGCTATCCCAACGTGGTAACCAGTATAGAGTTCGAGCGCATCCTCTCTGCATCCGGCCCGTTCAAGGGGCGGGTGCAGCGCCCATCTGATGGCGACATCCCCCAGCGCATCGCCTTCATCCAATGCGTTGGCTCGCGAGACCCCGCTCACGGGCGCGGCTACTGTTCCTCCGTGTGCTGCATGTATGCCACCAAAGAGGCCGTCATCGCCAAAGAGCACACGGCTCAGATCGAAGCGACTATCTTCTACATAGATGTGCGATCGCACGGCAAGGACTTCGAAAGCTACGTTGCACGCGCCCAGCACGAGCACGGGGTCAGGTTCGTCCGCCACATGGTTTCGCAGGTGAGAGAAGACCCGCGCACCAATGACCTCCTGATCCGCTACCAAGCAGACAACGGCACAATGCAGGAAGAGGTGTTCAACCTGGTGGTGCTCTCGGTGGGCCTCGAGCCTTCTCCTGGCGCCAAAGAACTGGCTGACCGGCTGGGAATTGAGACTAACGCCTATGGTTTCTGCCAGACTGATTCGCTCGCGCCCCTGGCCACCTCCCGCCCGGGAATCTACGTCTGTGGCGCTTTCGCCGAACCCAAGGACATTCCGGAGACGGTGACCCAAGCTAGCGGTGCCGCAGCATTGGTGAGCGGCGTCCTGGCCCCTGCCAGGGGCACCCTGGTTAAGGAGAAGGTATACCCGGCCGAGCGCGATGTCCGAGGGGAGCCACCGCGCGTAGGTGTCTTCGTCTGTTTCTGCGGCATCAACATCGGCGGCGTTGTGAACGTTCCCGAGGTGGTTGCCTACGCCAGGACGCTGCCCAACGTGGTCCATGCCGAGAGCAACCTCTACACCTGCTCTCAGGATACCCAGGAACGCATCAAGGAGGCGATCGTCCAGCACGGCCTGAACCGCGTCGTCGTTGCCTCTTGCAGCCCTCGAACTCACGAACCGCTCTTCCAGGAGACATTGCAGGAGGCAGGGCTCAATCGTTACCTCTTTGAGATGGCCAACATCCGTGATCAGTGCTCCTGGGTGCACATGCATCAGCCGCAGGCGGCCACAGAGAAGGCCAAGGATCTGGTACGCATGGCTGTGGCCAAGGCGCGCAAACTCGAGCCTCTGCGTCGCCTATCCCTGCCGGTTGCCCATAGTGCCCTCGTGATCGGCGGCGGGCTTGCTGGCATGAGCGCGGCCCTGGCCCTGGCTGATGCCGGGTTCGGCGTCTACGTGGTAGAGCGCCAGAAGCGGCTGGGGGGCATGCTGCAGCGCATCCATTACACTTTGGCCGGCCAGCAACTGCAACCATACCTGCGAGACCTGGAGCAGCGCTTGTACAACAATCCTCGCGTCGAGGTGCTCGTTGACACCGAGATAGCGGATATCGCCGGCTACGTGGGCAACTTCGCGACCACGGTCAGGGGGGCGGACGGGGAGGAGCGGCAATTGAAGCATGGCGTCGTGATCGTAGCCACCGGGGCCGAAGAGTATCGCCCCACGGAGTACGGCTACGGCCAGGACCAACGAGTTGTGACCCAGAGCGAGCTAGAAGGCATGTTAGCCAGTGGTAGCCTGCCCACAGGCCGTCTGGCTGGCCCGGCTACTGTGGTCATGATCCAGTGCGTTGGCTCACGCAACTCCGAGCACCCCTACTGCAGTCGCGTCTGCTGCAGCGAGGCCGTCAAGAACGCACTGCGAATCAAACAGGCTAACCCTGAGACGAATGTCTTCATCCTATACCGCGACATGCGGACCTACGGCTTCAGGGAAGACTACTACCGGCAGGCGCGCGCAGCGGGCGTGATCTTCCTGCGCCATGACGAGGGCAGCGAACCGCACCTCTCCCGAGAGAGCCAGAATGGGCGCGACACGCTGCTCGTGACAGTGC
>DAOTVV010000242.1:0-6972 GCA_034436255.1 Anaerolineae bacterium | reverse complement strand
CTTGATCTTGGCATGGTTCGTCTTAGAGCTTACGTAGCCGCGTGGAAGGTGACGTCGCTGCTGGCGTGACCTGGGACAGGCAGGAAGCGGCCGCAGGACGAAATACGTTTCCTGGCAGTCTTGTCCTCGTGGCCACTGGGCAATTGGCGAGCGCCCAGTCAGTTGGTCTTGGCGCGGCGGGCCGTGCTATAGGCAGGCGACTCCAGGAACGCCTCGAAGTCCGACCAGGACACCCACCACTCGCCGCCCAAGCGATAACCCTTTATCTTGCCGCTTTCAAGCCATTCGCGGGCAAGCTCAAATGGCACTTGCAGCACGGTCGCTACCGCTTGCAGTGTGAAAGCCTTTTCCGACGCGGTAGTCATAGCGCCCTCCGTCAAATGACGCCTTCAAGGCTTCTCGAGCATGATTGCCGCAACATACGTGCCAACGATTTGATGCGGAAGACGTGGAGGCCTGTAGCGGATGAGTGTCTGGCCGGCTGGAAGCCTACGGCATTTGTGATACACTCCCCGCGTTTCACACGTCTCACATCGCTGGACGGAGGGCCGTGGTGAAAAGCTACAAATGGCACGAGTTGAGCGGGCCCGAGGTGGCCCAACTCTCAGGCGAGACTGATGTGGCCATCCTGCCCATCGGTTGTGTGGAGATGCATGGGCCACATCTGCCCACTGGCACCGATGCCTGGACGGCCGAGGGCATGGCCGTGATGATCGCCGAGCGTGAATCGGCGGTCGTCCTGCCTACTCTCTTCTACAACATCAATGATGAGATGATGTGCTACCCGGGCACCATCTCCATCTCTCCGGAGTTGATGTTGCGCCTATACGAGGAAATATGCTCCGAAGCCGCTCGCAATGGCTTCAGGCGCATCGTGCTTCTTGTCGGGCATGGGGGCTCGGAACATGTCACCGACTTCTTCCAGCACTCGCTGCTCCAGCGCCGCGAGCATGTGCGTCTGGGATATGGCGTCTTTCGCATCTACTACCCGAGCCTGGTCCAACTGGCGGCACAGCAATTCGAATCGGGCGAGGAGTCGGGCGGGCACGGCGGCGAAGTTGAAACGTCATTCGTCCTGCACTTCCGGCCGGACCTGGTGCATCAGGGAATGCTTCCCGCGGATGCGGACGGGCCATATCTCGATAAGAGCATCCCTGGTGCCACCTATTTCGTGGACTGGATCAGGCGTGTGCCGCGCGGCTACCATGGCCGCCCGGACCTGGCCACGCCAGAAAAAGGCAAAGCCGCTGCGACTGCAATCGCCGATCACTGCGCACAGATCGTGCGCCAGATCAAGGCATTTGACCTGGGGCACGACCGCTAGATCCGCAAGGCGCGTGAGGCGCTCTGGGGCGTAGGGCCAGCCCGCTGAGGAAGCTCAGCGTAGTCGAGCCGAAGGATCGCGCGGGAGCGCCGCCGCCATTGCCGCAAACCACTGGGAGTGTGCCTGCCATGTCCATCAACTACCGATTCTATCAACCCGCGGATCTCGAGCAGACGGTTGACCTGATCAATGCCACATTCAACGTTGCCCCGGTCCCTTACGACTACTGGGCGCGTCTGGAACTTGGTGACCATGTCACGGCCGTTGCCGAAGAAGACGGCCAGATCATCGGTGCCATACCTTTCGACCTGCGCAGCTTTCTCATCCGTCCCGGCACCTGCGTGCGAGGAGCATTCGCCCATGCCGTCGCCGTCTCCGCCGCTCACCGAAATCGGGGCATTGGTTCGGCGATAATGGACCTGGCGAAGCGTGAACTCCGAGGCACTTGCCAGGCCCTCTTTGTCTATACCGGGGGCGAAGGGCACCAGCCCTACACGTTCTACCAGCGCAATGGCTTCCACGACCTCATGTACAACCGTCGCTTCACGCTAACGGAGTTGCCAGCAGATGTGCCTGCCGACGTCTCCATCGCAGTTGTGGATCACCAGACGGTAGATGGCGAGGCTCTTCTGCCGGTGTTCCAGGCGGCTTATGCCGCCTGCGCCGGTTTCCCTGAGCGCGAACCAGGATTCTGGCGGAGGGCCCTTGATTCCGAGATCTTCTACGAGATTCCTCAGACTTTTCATCTGGCAATGGCCACCGATGGGACGCGGCTGACCGGCTATGGCATTCTTGGGATGTCGGCCCAGCGCGGTGCTGCCGTCCTTGAGCTAGCGGCCAGGCCGGAGGCAGCGGGGACCATGGAGCGGCTCCTGTTGGCGATGGCGGCCAAGGCAAGGTGCGAAGGGGCATCCGAACTGCATCTGCAAGTGACGGATTCGAGCCCGGCCATCGCGCCTGCCAGACGAGTGGGCTTTCGGCCAGCCGCCCGCCATGGCGTGCTTGCTGGTCAGGTACTGGATTTCGCCGGCGTCTGGAGGTTGCTGGGCGGCGCAGCGGACGGCCCCGGGCTGCACATCTGGACACCCGAGATAGAGCTCGACCTGCCCGGGCCAGACCCTAGCCTGACGCTGGAGATGAAAGGTGCCACTCTACATCGGCTGCTGCTCTGCCGCGAAGATCTGCTTGCAGCGCTGCGGGGAGCCCGTGTAACGACGCCTGAGCCGTGGCTGCCGCTGGCAGAGCTCGAGAACACCTTCCGCCCGGCAGTGTGGCAGTATCATCATCTGGACTGGATCTGACCGCTGGCGGGGAGTACAGCGCCAGTGTTATCGCATTGACATAAGCACGCCGCCAATTCGGGCGATATGATTGCGAAGTGAGGAGAGAGATGCAAGCCAGGCCCAGGGACACCAGCAAGACAGCCGTGCAACCCATCTCGCGGTACCGTTGGTTCGTGGTCGCTGTGTTCTTTATCTTCATGCTGCTGCATCAGACCGACCGGCTGCTCATTGGCCCTCTCACCACCCGGATCATGGCCACCTTCCACATTAGCATGACTCAGATGGGTGCGGTGTCCACTGGCGCACTCATCGTTGGTGCCGTGCTCTACCCCATCTGGGGCTACTGGTACGATCGCTACGCACGCTCCAAGCTGCTCGCCCTGGCCTCGTTCATATGGGGCGCTACGACGTGGATCAGTGCTGTCGCACCGACCTATCCTTTGTTTCTGGTGACACGCGCCTCGACCGGCATTGACGACTCCTCATACCCGGGTATTTACAGCCTCGTCTCCGATTATTTCGGGCCAGAGGTACGCGGCAAGATCTATGGCGTGCTGCAGCTCACACAGCCGCTCGGGTACATGATCGGCATGTTTCTTGGGCTCATGTTGAGTGGGGTGCTCGGCTGGCGCGGCGTCTTCTATCTCACCGGTTCTCTGGGGATCGTTCTCGCCGTCGCCATCTGGTTCAGCGTGAAGGAGGCGCCTCGAGGCAAGGCGGAGCCGGAGATGGCCGGCCTGGAGCAGGTCGGTAACTACCGGTTCTCTTGGTCCGTCGCCCGTGGCCTGTTCAAGAAACGTACGATGCTGCTCATCTTCACACAAGGATTCTTCGGCGTCTTCCCCTGGAATGCCATCACCTTCTGGTTCTTTGCCTACTTGCAGAGAGAACGCCACTTCTCGGACACGACGGTCCTCATTACGATGGTACTGGCCGTGCTGGTCCTCGCCGCTGGCTATCCGGTTGGTGGGGCATTGGGCGATTACATGTTCAAGCGCACCCGGCGCGGCCGTCTCATCGTCTCTGGCATTGGCGTTGCCCTGGGGACACTGCTGTTCTGGATAACGCTCAATATCCCGCTTCAGGATACGGTAACCTTCACGGTGATGATGTGTGTCACCGCTCTCTTTATCCCATTCGCCGCGGCCAATGTGACGTCCACGATATTCGATATCACACTGCCCGAGGTGCGCAGCACTGCCTATGCTGTGGAGAGCTTCGTCGAGTCTATCGGCGCTGCCCTGTCTCCACTCGTGGTCGGCATGATCGCCGACCGCTTCTCGCTTAAACTGGCTTTCCTCGGCATCTGCACGAGTGCCTGGCTGCTCTGCGCCGTCTTTTTCGCTTTTGCCGCCTACTACGTGCCGAGGGACATCGCCGTCCTTCGTGCTCAGATGCGCCGCCGTGCCGACGAATTGGCCACCGGCGAAAAGCGATAGGCGCGCCTAGAACCGGGTGGAATGACGGAGCCCCTCGGCTGGCGACCAGCTAAGGGGCTCCGTTCCTCATCCGTGCCTATTGGTATCCAAGTATGGTCTATGTGGCTAGAGAAGCGACCTGTAGTTCTCGCCCACTTTCCGGAAGGCGACGATGATCTGCTCGAGCACGCCCTCCGCGGGCTCTATATAGGCGGGAAGGCGCAGAGCGAGGCCGCCGAGCAGAGCTTCTGTGACCGGGAAGTCCCCCTTCTTGTAGTTGTAGGTACCCGGCGGGATAGGGCCGCGGTTGTGGCCATATAGATCGAAGCCACGCTGGATCAGGGGGCGCAGATGCTCCGGCTGGTCGCGGTAGCCGCTCACGGGCACGCCTTCTGCTTTGAGCGCCGCCAGGTACTTGTCCGGGGCCAGGCCACCCAACTGCTCCGGTGCGTAGAAAACGCGCAGGCCGCCGTAGAAGCCGCCGTCGCCGGCCTTGGGGTAACTCTTGGGCACGCGCACCCCTGGCACCCCCGCGAGCCCCTCATGTAGCTTGGCGCGGTTGGCCAGTCGGCGCTCGTTACGATAATCCAGGCTCTTCATCGAAACAAGGCCCAGGGCCATTGCGAAGGGATGTGCCCGCCATTTCAGCCCCAGCCCTTGGTTCCCCAGCATCCGGTAGGCCGGGTTTGACAGCTCCTGCTCGATACCCACGCGGTGCAGGTGGCAGTAGATGAGCATGCGCTCATTCAGTTCCTTGTTGTTGGTGCAGGTGATGCCACCTTCTCCCCCGGGGATGGGCTTACCATAGGGGTCCTCGCCTTGCATGGAGTAGCAGGCCACGTCCGGCAACTGTGCCAGGTTAACGCCATCCCACTTACAGGGGTGTGCATGGGCGGCGTCCTGGACGATAGCGACACCATATTTCCGCCTGAGCTCCAGCAGCCCGTCCATGTCGCAAACGTAACCATTCATGTGCACCGGCAGCAGCGCGCGTGTGCGTTGGGTGATGCGCTTCTCAGCGTCAGCCGGATCCATCAAACCAGTGTTGGGGTCCACGTCGCAGAACACCGGTTTGGCGCCTAAATGTATGACCCCGCAGTAGGAGCCGATGTAGCCAAGGTCGGGCACGATGACTTCGTCACCAGGCCCGACGCCAACGGCATACAATGCACTCATGATAGCGTTGGAACCGTGATCAACCGTCAGGCAGTAGCTGGCACCGGTGTAGGCGCGAAAGGTATCTTCGAACTCCTTCCCCACGCCGGTACCCGAGCCAGAGAAGAACTGCTTGTCAATCAGGTCGCAGACTGCCCGCTTCTGCTCCTCGATTGGCGGCTGCCACTGCTCGTGCGTGTCGGCTGTGACTGCGGGCTTCCCGCCCTTGATCGCCAGTACTTCGCTCACCTTCGCCTCCGTGTCTGTGGACTCCACTCGCGGTTCCAGCCGATGGCTTGGCTCTTGTATTCCTCGCACTAGAGGAAATCGGCCTTGTGCCAGCACTGGAGACAGCGCGTTGGCCTATGGTAGTATGCGCAGGGCATTCTGGTAGGTGATCTTATCGAAGGCGGCCTGAGATAGGCTGCCCTCGGCCAGCAGCTGGCGCAGATAGCCCAGATGGGGCATCCGTCCCTTGGGCCCGGCTGAACACACGTCGGTCGCGAAAAGCACGCGGTCCTGGAACTCATTGAGGAAGCGGATGCCGTATGCCGGATCGCGCGTAAGGGCGCCGAAGCCGCTGCCGGCAGACATGTCACAGTACAGGTTGGGGTAGCGACGTAACAATCGCGCGACCGCTCCTTCTTCTAAGACTGGCCCGGTCGGGTAACCCATCTTGTCCTCGGGAGTGGCCCCAGCCGCTATGTCAGCCCAGAAGCCTGGCCCATGGCAGGCGATGTTAGTCTCCGGGACCGCCTGCAGGAGGCGTTCGAGCCGAGGTGAGCCCGGATCGTCCTGCAAGCCGTAGGTGCCGCCGCCGAAACCGACAGCATGCAGCACCACTGGCCAGCCCCTCTCACCGATTTGGCGAAACATGTTTATCACCCGCGGGTCGTCGAAGGGGATGCTGGCCGTGACCTCGCCGATGCCACGGCACCCGTGCTCCGCAAACCAGTCCAGGAACGGGGAGAAGTCGGTCTCAGGGCTATTGTGGAACCAGCGCGGGTCCAGGTTGCCGAAGCAAATGATGCGCTCGCGGTAGGCCGCAGCCTCGAGCACCTGGGCCGCGATGGAGAAGCGCTCGTTCAGCAAGAATGCCGGATAGACGGCCTCCGGAGATGCATAGATGGGAAGGAGCACGGCCTGGTCAATGCCCTCGTCGTCCAGGCGGGCTATGATGTCTTCGAAGGCGATGGGTTCGTCGTCCGAACCCGAACGGTAGCCGAAATCGGCGATGTGAGTATGAAAGTCTATGACCAAACGAACCTCCGCGTCCGACAGAGCAGGTAGACGACGCGCCGGACAACAGGCGCAACCAATCCTACATCACGCAAGCGCGGGCGTACAAGGGCCAGTAAGGCATCGGCGATCAGGCCGCTGCTACGGCTGCCGACGTGGCAGCTGAGGCTTCGGGCGTGGGGCGAGGAGTCCTTGCCGCAGGAGCGGGCTCTGCCAGCCTACGGCCTACGTGCTAGCAACCACTTGCGCGCTTCCAGCCAGCAGGTGCCGAGCACCGCCAACCCCACGACCAGAACCCATTGCCCGAGGCCAATTGGTGCTGTGCGCAGGATCGGACGCAGCGGCGCCACCAGAGTTGCTAGTAACACGAAGGCGAGCGTAGCCGCCCCCCAGATGAGCATGACTCGGTTGCTGGTGATGCCGAGGCGGAGCAGTGGCTCTTGCTCAGAGCGCATGTTGAAGGCGAGCAGCACGTGCCCGAGCAGCCAGGTGACGAAAGCGACGGTCTGCGCCTGAGCCAACCTCGCTGCCGGCGTCTGCGACGCACCGCCAT
>DAOTVV010000241.1:0-3330 GCA_034436255.1 Anaerolineae bacterium | reverse complement strand
AGCCAGGCACGGCTCCTGCTACTATGTAGGTTGTTTTGTGGTGAACCGATCTCGGATGGTAGGAGGTAGTCACATGGGGCGCTTCCGTATCGCCTGTCACCTGATCCAGTTCGGCGATGAGCCGAGACATGACCTGGACAAGGTCCTCCGTGAGGTGGCGGAGGCAGGATATGAAGGTGTCGAGGGCGTGCCAATCGCCAGCGCGGACGAACTGGTGGACGCGGCGACGAGGGCCCGTCGCTATGGCCTGCACATCGTCAATGCCCAGGATGGCCATGGGCGGGCTCTGGAAAGCGTGCGCTACAACATCGCGCTCGGCAACAATGCAGCCGAGGTGCCGGCGCTCCAACGCCGGGACTGGGGCGGCGCTTCGCCGTCACCGGCCGACTTCGAGCGGGCAGCGCGCTCGCTCGACCCAGTCCTCGCTTTCTGCAAGCAGCACAGCATAAAGGGCTTTCACCATGCCCACCTGCGCACGATGATCGAGACGGTGGAAGATGCCGAGGCTCTGCTTGCGGCGGCGCCTGATCTCTGGCTGCTGTACGACACCGGCCACCTGCTCGCTTGCAAGAGCGACCCGATGCGCGTCCTCCAAAGCCCGATCCTGAGAAACCGCATCGCCCACGTTCATCTCAAGGATTTCCATGCCGATGACCTGGCCAGTTGGGATCACCGCACCCAGCGCTACGGCGAGCGGGCTCGCTTCGCCGAGCTCGGCCAGGGCAATGCCGGGCTGGACGTCGGCGCCGTGCTGCACGGTCTGGCCGAGGTGGGCTACAATGGCTGGGTCTCGGTCGAGCTGGATGAGCCCTACCCGCCCAAGCCAGCGGCCGAGGCCGCAAGAAGCAGCCGCGAGTACCTGCGAGCGCTCGGATACTGAATCTCAGGGCCGGTGGTGGGGAAGTGCCAACCGGCCCACTCGTCGCGCGCCGCAACGGCCGGCGCCAAAAGGGGGGAAGATGAGCGAACGGCGAGCGCGTTACCAGTTGCGCATCCAGCTTCTGCCCGGGCCAGACCTGCCCGAGCGGGCGGCCGAGCTAGCGACCTTCTGCCGCGAGCACGCAATTGACGAGGCAGTGCTCTTCGTCGCCGCCGAGGAATGGAATGACGGCCTCATTGACGATCAGCAACTGGAGGCCTGGTATGCCGCCCTGGCGCTCGCCAAGCAGACCCTGGAGGCCGAAGGGATCACTGTCAGCCTCAACCCCTGGTACACGGTCCTCCACACCGACCGCGGCCGGCATATGCCCTCGGGCTACAGCTTCACGCCCATGGTGTCGCCTGGCGGCAGGAAGGCACGCGCGGTCGCCTCTTTCGCCTGCCCCAATTGGCTTTCCTACATCAGGCACATGTATGGCCGCCTGGCCGAACTTGGCTTTCGCGTCATCTGGATTGAGGACGACTTTCGCTACCATAACCACGAGCCCCTGGATTGGGGCGGCGACTTCAGCGAGGCAATGCTCGGCCGTTTCGCAGCGAAGATAGGGCGGCCAGTCAGCCGCGAGGAAGTCGTCTCAGCTATCTTGCGCAGCGGCGAACCGCACCCCTGGCGCGCACTCTGGCTGGAGACCTGGCGCGAGGCGCAGCTCTCAGCTGTGTCCGCGATACGGCAAAGCGTACTCGCCGCCAGCCCAGACACGCTGCTCGGCCTGATGAGTTCCCACCCGACCAGCCACTCGATCGAAGGGCGGGATTGGGACAGGCTCTTCAGCGCTATGAGCAATGGCGGCAAGGTAGTGCACCGGCCACATTTCACCACCTACCAGGACAGCAGCGGCGTTCACCTGGCGCGCTCTTCGTTTCTCCTGGATTACCAGAAGCAGCTTCGCCCGGCCAGCCTCAGCTTCGAGGTCGCCCCCGAGATCGAGAACTTCCCGATGCACCCATTCAGCAAGTCGCAGACGGTCACCTGGGGTCAGATGGCCCTGGCGCAGGTACACGGAAGCGACGCTTTGCACCTGGACCTGTTCTCCTTCACCTGCTCCCGCCTGGCAGACGAGCCCTGGGTAGGGCCGCTGCTGGATCGCTGCAAACCCGGGCTGGACCGGCTGGCGGAGCTTTTCCCGCCGGCACTACAGAGCAGCGGCGTCGGCGTCCTGTGGCGGCCGGATGCCTCGCTCCACGTGCGCACTACTCACGGGCAAGAGATGGGCGAGCTGAGCGTGCCCCTGACGGGAGCAGCGGAGTTGCTGCAGGCGCTCGGCATTGCGGTGCAGGCGCGGGCGGGCGACGTCAACTGCCTGTGGGGGCCAGTGGCCTGGGCCTATTCCGATGCCGAACTGCGTCAGTTGCTTTCCGGCGGCCTGTGGCTCGACGCAGTGGCTACAGCCATCCTCCAGCAACGCGGCTTCGCGGCCTACCTGCCCGCCGAGCATGGCTTCTGGTGGGCCCGCGACGACATCAACTACAGCATGGAACACCCGGAAAGCACCGCCACGGGCCTGGAGCCTCGGCTCTGGCTCAGCGTCAACGGCTTCACCCGCGTTGCCTATCAGTCGCCGGCCCCCGGTGCCAGAGAATGGACCAGCCTGCGCGATGCCGGTGGCAAACGCATCGGCGCCGGCATAACCCTGTGCGAGAACGCTCTCGGCGGCCGCGTCGCCACCTGCCCCTGGCCACTGGCGGAGGAGCCGCAGGCTTATGTCCTCTCTCTGCACCGCCAGAAGCTTGTCCAGCAGCTGATCGCGGCTCTTTGCTCAGGCAAGTCTGCCCTACCCGCCAGCGCCTCGGGCTGCCCGTACACTTTCCCTCTGGACATGCGGCAGGGCGAGGTGCGGCGCGTGGCCCTCTTCAACGCCTCGCTCGACGCGCAAAGCCCGGTCCTGCAAGTCCCGGGCGCCAAGGCTGTGGGCTCAGCCTGGCTGCTCGCGCCGCTACTGCCGCCCCGGCCCCTGGCAGCTACGGCCGAGGCAGATGGCGCGGGCCTGCGGCTGACAGCGGCCGAGCCGTTGCCGTTCTGCGCCCTGGCAGTGTATGAGCTGTCCTGAGGAGCAGCGCCAACGCTCGCACGAAAACGCCGGGCGGTTGATGCTTCCTGGGTGATGGCCAGGCTGGCGCCGGTCGCGGGTTGCCCGCGCTGGCGCAATAACGCGCCTGGCCACCCGCTGCGCGACGGTCTCGTGGCACCCATGGAGCCCTTGGCGGAAACAAAGCGGGGCGAGATGAGAGCTCTGTTGACGCCGCTCTCTGGCTACCGGCTTCGCTGCGAATGGGCCGGGCCTCGAGGCCGGCGCCTCAGCCCGAAGGAGGGCGCCGCCCTACCGCTGCCGGGATGCTGACCCACTTGCCGCGGCAGATGCACCTGCCCTACAGCAATCCCAGCTGTACCAG
>DAOTVV010000240.1:0-9356 GCA_034436255.1 Anaerolineae bacterium | reverse complement strand
CCTCAGCCATGGCCTCAGCGTAATCGGAGGTAACGGCCGCCAGCCGCCCGAACCCACCAGGGCCACCATCGTTGCGCGCCAGGTCAATCCCGCCGCGCTGACGTACGGCTTCGACCCGCTCCGGCGTGCGGTTGAACAGCACGACCGGAAAGCCCATGAGAGCCAGATGGCTGGCCATGGCCTTGCCCCCATGGCCAGCACCGATTACCGTAAAGTGCGTGTTGTCACTGTCCGTCATTTTGCCTGCTCCCACGTGATCAGACATGCTCTTCTGCTGCTGCCTGAGCAAGGACAGCCTCAATCCGTTCCGCCTCGCCGAGCGGCCTACCGTTCCTGTCAACAGCGATGCAGGCACCCCGGCTATCAACTCTGGTCATGATCTGGCCCAGAGCGAACCGGTTGGCCTTCAGATGCGGAGCATCGAGTATGCCCAGGCGCACTGCTTGGGCCAAAGTGCCGGCGTCGGCGAACGGGTCGGTGACACCGGGTAGGGCTATGGCCTGTATGGCCGTCAGGGTGTGCTGCGCCTCAGATATAAGTTCGAGCTTTCGTTCCTGTACTCGAGGATCGAGGCGCATATCGGGGATGCCACGCAGAGCATTCTCGATTGCTCGCCGAGCGATCTTACAGGCAGCGATCACATCCTGAGCGCTAGCCGCGTGATGCGCTTCCGTGTGGCCCACGATGTGCACGATGTGAGGCTCGAGCGCCATCTGGAGGTATGTCGCGGCGCCCAGGTGCCCGCGGGCTGCCTCTGCATCTAGCGGGTGGCTGAGTAGGCCGATGCGAGTCTGGCGCCAGATGCGAAAGTCCTTCGATTCGAGCGGGGCAATCATCTCGAGACAGGCGAGCATTTTCGCAAGATCCATGCGGTCTGAGGTGCTGGCTGGGCTGTTGAACATAAACTGAGCCACGTAGTCACGAACCCCGAGGCGCCTGGCATTGTACGCGGAGAGGTAGGCGGAGACGACGAAGATCACATCGGGCGCGTCGCGCATTCCCCAGTGGTGCGGCTCGTTCAGTTCGACGGGGATGGACCGCTCAGCATACCAGGCGATAAGACGCTGGTGTTCGGCAATGGAGGTCTCAAGGTCGTGCGGCCCACGGCCGTCCATAGCGTTGAACCAGAATAGAGGTACTGCCGCCCAGGCTATCTTGATGGTCTCGACGTACAGCTCAGCCAGGCGGATGAGATCATCTGTACCCGAGTAAGTGCGCAGCAATGGGTAGTTGCCACGCCGCGAGGCGCTGTAGAGAGCGCGGAAGTCGGCGGCGCTACGCACAGGTACGCCGCCAGCTCCCGCGCGCCCAGGGTCCTGGCGTTCCGGGTGAAAAAAGTTCTCCTGCGCGTCCTGGTCGGTGCCCAAAGAGATGACATCGAGGAGGCGGGCCTCTGCGATCTCCTCGATCCCGAGCCGCGTCGCCTCCACTGAGGGCAGGCCGAAGTGATGACGGAGCACAGGATATGGCGCTTTCCATCGGATGCGTCCTATCAGGCTCTGCGGGTAGTCAGCTTCTCGGCTGAGGCGTGGCTGTCCCCGCAGGTAGGCAATCACGTCCTCAGTCGTCTCTGAGCCGTCAAAGATTGCCTCGAAGAACCCACCAAGAGTTCGTGCGCGCTCAGCCACAGGTGGTGTACCCCCGAAAGCAAAGCGAACTCCGGCCGCGCGGAGACCCTGTGCAAGGGCGGCGAACTCGCGCAGGCGACGTTCACCAGTGTCAGCTGTTAGGCGATACGATACGCCGACCAGGTCCGCATTCTGTTCCCTGGCCACCTGTACCAGCCGTTCAGGTGTGACCGCTGGGCCCAGAAAGGCGGTTTGCCAGCCTGCCTCTTCAGCCAGGCGGAGGAAATTGATCACTCCTGCAACATGAACGCATTCGCCTAGGGCTGCTGCCACTACGACTTTCCGCTGTTGGGTTGTGCCTTTGGGATTCATCTGTCTACCTCCCTGCTTAACTCCACTAGGACCGGACCCTCGACAGAACGGCATGCCGACTGCGCGGCATCGCGGGCTAGAGAGTGGCTCGCGAACGCCTACGTCAAGCAGCGCCTGCAGAATGCGCGGAAAGCTGCAGCAGCGCCGCGCTCATCGCGCTTCTGCGGCACGGTTATCGGCTCAGTGGTAAGGGGAGACAGACATTGTAACGCCACGCCAGTTGTGGGAACTGTGGGCGCCGCCTCTCCTTCCGCCTGCCTACGAGGTTAGCTGACGGGTTCGGGCTGGAAGTCCTGCCCTACACGCCATGGCCTTCGCGGCCACAACGTGATTCACCCCAACTACTCGGATCCCCCGCCTCCCCATCTGGGGAGCTCGGCACGAGATGGCTGGTCAAGGGTCCAGCGATCTATTGGTTCATCCCATGTGCAACTCCTTTCGCCCTCCTGCTCGCCCCAGCGGCTGCAGCCCATAAGTGGCCGGCCTCTCTTGCATGATCCGCAAACACCCGGCAGACCGTTAGGGAGAAACCAACCATGGTTACCATACACAACCGAAGTCGGCTTGTCAAACGATATTCTTGCCGCGGGCCAGCAAGGTCACGAACGAGGGCAACATGTTGACAAGTGGCCGGCTTGGGAGTATACGTAGAGTGATTAACCATTAGAGGGCGTAACGATGGCAACACCGCCTGATGCCTGTGCCCGGGAACTCCTGGAGGTTGTGCCTCTCGTGATGCGCACCATACGCGCTGAGATGCGCCGCCAGCGCGCCCCCGGCCTCACCGTGCCCCAATTCAGGCTACTTGTCTATCTGGAGCGACGCCAGGGAGCTTCGCTCTCAGAGGCTGCTGCCTATCTCGGCCTTACGGCTCCCTCCACCTCAGTGATGGTGGAAGCGCTTCGCAAACGGGGGCTCGTCGACCGCCGGACCAACGCTAGTGACCGGCGCCGTGTCACTTTGGCGCTGACGCCTGACGGCCAGGCAGCCATGGAAACGGCACGCGAGGTTACCAGGGCGCGTCTTGCCGAGCGTCTGGCCGCGCTCACGGAGCAAGAACGTGCACTTGTGTCGCAGGCTATGAATACACTGCGCCCGTTGTTCACTGGGGAGCGCCAGGCCTAGCCATCCATTCTGGTCGAGGTGTGCTGTGCCCATTATTGACATGAAATCCCTGACACGCCGGTTCGGCGCTCTGACAGCCGTTGACAGCCTTACCATTGCGGTTGAGGCGGGCGAGGTTTTCGGCTTGTTGGGGCCCAACGGTGCCGGCAAGACAACTACGATCAAAATGCTGACGACACTGTTGCCGCCGACATCGGGTAGTGCCAGTGTTGCCGGCTTCGATATCGTCCGCCAGGCAACCAGTGTCCGGCGAGCCATCGGCTATGTGCCTCAGATGCTATCCGCAGACGGCGCGCTCACCGGTTATGAGAACCTGCTCATCTTCGCCAAACTCTATGACCTTCCCCGCTCAGAACGGGTGGCCAGGGTCCAAGAAGCGCTGGCGTTCATGGGCCTGAGCGACGCCGGCAACACACTTGTACGGCAGTACTCCGGCGGCATGATCCGCCGCCTCGAGATCGCAGCGTCTATGTTGCACCGTCCCGCCGTGCTCTTCCTCGACGAACCGACGATAGGCCTGGACCCCCTGGCTCGCATGGCGGTCTGGCAGCACATCGAGCAGCTACGGCACGACTACGGCACCACCATATTGCTGACCACGCACTTCATGGAAGAGGCCGACAGCCTCTGCGGCAGGGTGGCAATCATGCACCTGGGCAAGGTGGCGGCCATCGGGTCACCGGCTGAACTCAAGGCCACGCTAGGTGGCAACGGTGTGACCCTCGACGATGTTTTCGTGCATTACGCTGGCAGCACATTGGATTCGGGAGGCAGTTACCGTGACACTTCAAGAACAAGGCGCACAGCGCAGCGGCTGGGCTGAAGCGATCCTTCCGCCCGCAGCGAACCCTTTGGTAGCCGTTGCACGCTTCATAGATAAGACGTTGGTCGTTGCCGAACTCGAGGCGCGCAAGCTACGCCACGACCCGACAGAGTTGATAACACGCGCTGTGCAGCCGGCACTCTGGATGCTCGTATTCGGGCAGGTGTTCACCCGCGTGCGCGCCATCCCCACCGGCAACCTGCGCTACATTGATTTCATGGCGCCAGGCATCCTGGCCCAGAGTGTGCTATTCATCGCCATCTTCTACGGCATCGCTATCATCTGGGAACGCGACCTGGGCATAGTGCACAAGATGCTCGTAAGCCCAACGCCTCGCGCCGCCCTCGTCCTCGGCAAGGCCCTATCGGCCAGCGTGCGCGCCATCTCTCAGGCGACGATCATCTACGTGCTGGCTCTGCTGCTTGGCGTCCGAGCCAACTGGCACCCTCTGGCGTTGGTGGGCGTGCTCGCCGCTGTGATCCTGGGTGCCTGCTTCTTTTCGACCCTGTCGCTCATCATCGCCTGCATCGTCAAAACGCGCGAACGCTTCATGGGCATTGGCCAGGTTCTGACCATGCCCCTCTTCTTCGCCAGCAACGCCATCTATCCGATCTCGATCATGCCCGGCTGGCTACAGGCGATTTCGCGTATCAACCCGCTGACCTACGAAGTTGACGCCCTGCGCTCGCTGATGTTGGCCGGAGGGACGAACACTTACGGCCTGGGGTGGGATTTCGGCATCCTGCTGGCGGCCACGGCGATCCTGGTGGTCATCGGCGGCATCGTCTACCCAAACGTGGCACGCTGAGTTACCACGGGGCGCATCGGCGCGCTGCAACCCGCCGTCATGATCAAGAAGGTTGCTGGCTGCCTGCCCAAACCCTATTGGGCCGGCAAAGGCAGCGCCACCCGTTTGCCCGTCTGGGCCGATAGGTAGGCTGCCAGGCACATCTCTACGGATATGCGCCCTTCCTCGGCGGTGCACATCGGGGTGCCTGCCCGGAAGGCATCTATGAATGCGCGCGCCACAGCGGCGATGCGCTCGCCTTGGCCACTGGCCACAGGCATGCCCAGGTCTTGCCACCCTAGTTCGGCGCGGTCTTTCTGGTACAACTTGAGCGCGATCGGGCTTGGCGGCTTCACGGCGCACGATGGGCCATCACCGTGGTTCTGGATGATCACGCCGCGGTCACCATAGATCTCGGTGGTGCCCTCAGCCGCGAGGAAGACGCTGGAATTGTAAACCTCAGCGAACATGCCATCTTCATAGCGGAAGATGGCCATGCCGTTGTCATCCGGGGCAACCTGGGTGAGCGTATTGCCGATCTCAGCCACTACCGAGACGGGCCTCTTGCCCAGGGTCCACCAGAGCCAGTCCAGGACATGGATCGCATCGTCGAAGAACATGCCCTTGTTTGCCTCGGCGCTCAGGTGCCAGCGGGTGGGGCCCTCTACGAAATCCTTATTGAAAAGGAGCCCGATGCCATGGCGTCGTCTGACCGTGCCCACCCGCCCTACCGCGCCTTCCTGGAGCAACTGCCTCATCTTTATGTTGACCGGGTCGCAGCGCATCTGAAACGCCAGGCTGAACCAGAGACCGCTGTGCTGCACCGCCTCGATGATGCGGTCGCATTCAGCAAGCGTGAGTGCCATTGGTTTCTGGAGAAGCACGCTCTTGCCGGCGCTTAGTGCCGCTAAGCAGAGATCCGTGTGCTTGTTGGTCTCGCTGCCGACGATGACGCAGTCAACCTCGGGGTTGTGCAAGACATCTTCCAGGTGAGGCGAGTAAGACATGGCGAATTGCCGGGCGTTGCGCAGGCCACGCTCCTGGTCATCATCCCAGCAGGCGACCAACTGGGCATCGGGGAAGCCAGCGATCTGCTGGGCGTAGGTGACCACATGCCCGTGAGCGAAGGATAGAAACCCAATCCCGATTCTGCCGATGGACATTGCACCTCCCCTTGCGGGCCCCGGCCGCAGATGCGGGAAATCTAGTGAATTCTGGTAGGCCCCAGCGAGCATACCGCTCCGGGCACGTCATATCAAGAGCGACACGCCAGAGCGGGTGGACACACGGACATGCCCTCGGATATACTCCGGCCTGCACACGTTGGCATAGACGAGCCCAGACCGCCCGTTCTTCGGGTAGGGCAGGCTCTTTCGGAAAGGGAGGCAGCGCGTGGACTATAGCGAGATGACCGCCATCGCTCAGGAGCACTTCTGGCCCAACTTCGGTGCCCGTCAGGACATGCAGGAGATCCCGCTGCGTTTCCTCGTCTCTGGCGAGGGCGCCATGGTCACTGACGAGAGCGGCAGACAGTACATAGACTGTTTCGCCGCCATCCAAACCACAATGATCGGCCACGGCCGGCGCGAGATTGCCGATGCCGTCTACGCGCAGATGCAGAAACTGGCCTTCTACCCGGCCGTTCTCACCTACTTCACCGAGCCCATCCTGGCGCTGGCGAAGAAGCTGAGCACGATCGTGCCTGGCGGCCTATCACGTTTCTATTTCTGCAACGATGGCTCAGAGGCAGTGGAAGCAGCGCTCAAGATCGCGCGCCGCACCCAGCAGGAACGCGGCCATCGTGGTCGCTACAAGATGATCTCGCGTCGCCTCGCTTACCACGGCGTAACCATGGGCGCGCTTTCGGTCAACGGTCTCTCCGCCATCCGCCATGGCTTCGACCCCGGCGTTCCTGGTGTTTCCTTCGCCGAGCCGCCCTACTGCTACCGCTGCCCCTATGGCCCAGACTGCAGTCAGTGCACCATGCAGTGCTACGCTGACATCGAGCGCATCGTCGCCTTCGAGGGCGCCGACACCATTGCAGCGGTCATCATGGAGCCGGTGATGGGCGCAGCCACGGGCTTTTCTACTCCGCCACCTGGCTACCTGCAGAAAGTGCGCGATCTGTGTGACCAGACGGGCATCCTGCTCATCTTTGACGAGGTGTCCGCCGGCTTCGGGCGAACGGGCAAGTGGTTCTCCTGCGAGAACTACAGCGTTTTCCCCGACATCATGACCATGGCCAAGGGCCTCACTAGTGGCTACCTGCCCCTGGGCGCCACCGCCGTCAGGCCGGAGATAGGTAACCTCTTCTATGGGCCACACGCGAAGGCCGATTTCGTGCACGGTCACTCCATGGGTGGTCACACTGCTTCCTGTACCGCTGCACTAGCAAACATCGCCATTATGGAGCGCGAGCAGCTGGTCCAGCGCTCCGCTGAGATGGGTGCCTACATGCTCGCACAACTCAAGACGCTGGAAAGCCATCCCATTGTCGGCCAGGTGCATGGCATCGGTATGGGCTTCGGCATCGAGATCGTAAGGGACAAGCAGACGCGCCAGGACTGGCCTGCTGAGTTAGGGATCACACGCAGCATCCGCCTCCGCTCCTGGGAATTGGGCCTGATCTGCCGGAACGAGACCAACCTCGTAGTACTCTGCCCGCCACTTGTGTTGACCAAGGACCAGGCTGACAAGACCGTGGCCATCCTTGATCAGGCGATCGCCGAGGAAGAGAGGAAACTGGGAGTATGACAGAGTCGCTCGCGTCTCCTGTGTCGCATTGGGGTATGGAGGTCTAGTGCCTACGACGATTGGCGCCGCTGTCATCGGTTCCGGCCTCTATGGCCGTGTCCATGCCCGGGCCTATAGCCAGGCGCCCGGCTGCCAATTGCGCTGGGTCTGGAGCCGCGACCTGGCGCACGCCGATGCCATCGCCGCTCAATACGGCGCTCGGCCGACAAACGATTGGGGCCAGATCGCGACCGATCCGTCTGTAGATGTGGTTAGCATAGCCACGCCTGACTTCGCGCACACAGAACCCGCTCTGGCGATGCTTAAGGCAGGCAAGCACGTGCTATGCGAAAAGCCGATGGCACTCACCACCGACGAATGCCGGCAGATGATCGCTGCCGCTGAGCGTTCCGGCGTGCAGCTCATGGTGAACTTCCACAACCGCTGGTACCCAGCCCTTGCCGAAGCCTGGCGTCGCGTCCATCAACCGGGTGATGGCTTGTCCCTGGGCGCTCCCCTCATGGCCTATCTGCGTTTGAGCGACCGCATCGAGGTAGCCACCCGCTGGTTGCCCTGGGCCGGGCAGAGCGGGCCCGTGTGGTTCCTGATGCCGCACATCGCTGACCTGGCGAACTGGATGCTTGGCCAAACACCCAAGCGCGTCTTCGCCAGCGGCAGGAAGGGCGTGCTCGCCGGGCTGGGCATTGATTGCTATGACGTGGTTCAGGCGCAGGTTGTGTACGATGGCTCCTTTGCTACCTTGGAGAGCTCCTGGATCCTGCCCGAATGCTGGCCCAACATCAATGAGTTCAGCCTTGACCTCCATTGCGAGCACGGTAAGTTGGCCGTGACGGGCGACCAGGAGAACCTCGTCGTCGCGGGCCAGCGCTACGAGCATCCTTTCACCTTGCTCTGGCTCACAGAGGATGTACCAATCCAGGCGTTCGTCCGCTGTCTGCAGGCCGGCAAGCCCGCGCCAGTCTCAGGCAACGACGGCCTGCGAGCAACGGCTGTACTCCAGGCTCTGGATCGCTCCCTGGCCAGCGGGCAGGTGGAGAACGTGGAGCTATAGGAGCGCAGCTTCTACAGCCTCTGGATGCCGGTGATACACGAAATGATGCGCTCCTTGGCTGGCGCCTGGCAGGACTATGAGCCCGGAACGACACTTGCGGTGTGGCACCATCGCGCCGAGGGACGAAACGCCGCCTGGCAGGGCCCAAGATCAGTTTGCAGGTGAAGGAGAGATAGCGTGAAAGCTGCTGTCCTGGTGAAACCGTACCAGCTTGAGATTCGCGATGTTCCGAAGCCCGTGCCAGCCCCTGGCGAGGTGCTTATCAAGGTGGATGTCTGCGGCGTCTGTGGCACGGACGTCAACCTGTACACGGGTAAGTACACCGGCCGCTGGCCAGTCATCATCGGGCATGAGTTCGCCGGCACGGTAGCAGAGGTCGGCGAGGGCGTCAGCATCCCTTTGGGCACCCGCGTCACTGCCGACCCAAACGAGAGTTGCGGCGCCTGCTACTGGTGTCACTCTGGCAAGAGCACTTTCTGTGAGAACATGGCCGCCTACGGGGTGCTTCGCGATGGCGGTTTCGCTGAGTATGTGCTCGTGAGCCAGCGTGGCGTCTACCCCACTCCGGCGAACCTCGACCCTGAACTAGCTTCTTTCGCGGAACCGGTTTCCTGCGCCGTGCATGGCGCCGACCAGGCCGGCTACAGGCCGGGAGACACCATCCTGATAACCGGCGATGGGCCGATGGGCCTCTTGCAGACGCAGCTCGCCACACAGTCCGCTCCTGCGCGCCTCATCGTGGTCGGGCACCATGAGGGAAAACTGAGCATGGCCCGGCAGTTCGGAGCCACCGACGTGCTGCTTTCAGGTCGCGACGACGTACCAGTGGCAGTGAAAGAGGCTACCAACGGCCTCGGCGTGGATGTGGCAGTTGTT
>DAOTVV010000239.1:0-9079 GCA_034436255.1 Anaerolineae bacterium | reverse complement strand
TCAGCGGAAGCCTGGCCGAGATGGACGAGGTGGAGACTCTCGTTCGCAGTGTGGGAGCGGAGCGGGTGCTGTTTGGGACGGACAACAGCAACTTCCACTATTGCCTCGGCAAGGTCCAGGGGGCGCGACTCTCCGAGGAGCAAAGGGTCAAGATACTGAGTGAGAATGCCAGGTCGCTGCTTGGCATCTGACAACCGAGCGCGTACATTGAGCGGGAGAGTCGGAGGCCTCAGTTCTCGCTGAGGGCTGGCGCTTTTGTGAGGAGGGAGATGTGGACACGATCCGGCTCGGCTACGTTGGCTGTGGCTTCATGGCGCAAAGAGTGCACCTGCCGAACTTCCTGGCCACTCCCGGATGCCGGGTGGTTGCTCTTGCTGAGCTTCGGCCTGAGCTGGGCAGGAAGGTAGCGAGCCGGCTTGGCATTCCCAAGCTCTACCGAAGCCACGAGGAGTTGATCGCTGACGCGGAGGTAGATGCGGTCGCCGTCTCGGCTGAGTTCTCAGTACAAGGGAATGTCGCTCATGACGCCCTGCTCGCCGGCAAGCATGTCTTCATGGAGAAGCCGATGGCCATTTCCCTTGCACAGGCCGATCGCATTTTGGCGGCGGCTAAGATGGGAGGGGCCCGCCTCATGGTGGGCTACATGAAGCGATACGATGCCGGCAACGAACTGGCCAAAGCGGCGATTGACCGCTTTCGCTCTTCGGGAGAGCTCGGCCCGATCAGTCTGGTGCGCAACCATGGATTCTGCGGCGACTGGACAGCCGGGATTGACACGCCAATGGACCGCACCGATGAACCCTATCCTCCAACCCCTGAGCGAAAGGGACCTGATTGGCTCCCAGAGGAATGGCTGGACCGCTACCTCGGATTCCTGCAGCAGTACACGCACAACGTCAATCTGATGCGCTGGTTCCTTGACGCCGGCGACGACGTCCGCGTCAAAGAGGTAGATCTGGATGATGACGGCTACACCGGCGTCATCGTGCTGGACATCTCCGGGCACCGAGCTGTGCTCGAAACCGGCACCGTCTCTCACTACCGCTGGGACGAGCATACTCAGGTCTACTTCAGGGACGGATGGGTACACACATGGGCGCCGCCGCTTTTGCTGAAGAACGTTCCCGCCGAGGTCGAGATCTACCATGCTGGCAAGCAGCAGGAGTTCACGCGGCCGCTGCCTCTCCCGGCCTGGACCTGGTCCTACAAACGCGAGGCAGAGTTCTTCATTGAGGCTCTGGCCACGGGCAAGCCCTTCCGCTCATCCGGCGAAGACACGCGCACCGATGTGCGCCTGTTCGAGGATATATACCGGATGTTTTTGAGAAAGAAGGGCGTCCTCTAGAGCCACCACTGACGGACAAGCGTGGCTGGTCGCTGCCCTCGCTTGTCCGCGAATCCAGGACCGAGCCACGCTTACCGAAGTGGCGCCTGCGATGCAGTAGCGCAGGGGTCCGCGCACTCATCCGCATCTGGTCGCCCGCAACGACAAAGACCGCTATAGTACCGGTCGAATATCACGCACCGAGACTCAATGCGCAGACCAGCGCATGGAGCCGCGACCTTCGGCGTACTGTGCGGTACACACGACACGCCACCCAGCCTCATACGACGTAGTATAGGCGCTTGTCGCCGTTGCCGCGCGGCATGACGACGCCCACAAGGGGCTATACTACACCGTAGTCGAGGGTGAATCGTGTCCGCGACGGCAAGCCGCTGTGGACGGTTACACTACTCGACCGAAGTTCTAGAACTGCGGCACTGCCTCCCACTTGCGGCTGGCGGCAGCCTTGCCCACGGCCTCGAGGACGGCCTGCGTACGTGTGCCGTCGCGGAAATCCGGCACCGGCGTCTTGTTCTCCCCGATCGCTGTGAGGAACTCAAAGATCGAGTGCACGAAGGTGTGCTCGTAGCCGATGATATGGGCTGGCGGCCACCAGGCGTCAGCATACTTGAACTGGCTGCCAGTCACCTGGATAGTCCTGAACCCCTGCAGGTAGTCCGGGTCGTCGAGCGAGAAGTACTGCAGTTCGTTCATCCGCTCAAGGTTGAAGTAGAGGCTGCCCTTGCTGCCGTTTATCTCGAAGGAGTTGTAGTTGCGCCTGCCGGCGGCGAAGCGAGTGGCCTCGAACGTGCCCAGGGCGCCGTTCTTGAAACGGGCAACGATGACCACGGCATCGTCCACCGTGACCTCGCCCTTGCCTGTGCCACCACCTGCGGTGCCCCAGGCGCCATCAGCACCAGCCGGCAGAGGGCGTTCCTTGATGAAGGTCTTGTCGGCTGCCGCCACTTCCTCTATGTCACCGACCAGGAAGCGGGCCAGGTCAATGTTGTGCGCGGCGATGTCGCCCAGCGCGCCGCTGCCCGATACCTCTTTGCGCAGGCGCCAGACCAGCGGGAAATTGGGGTCTATTATCCAGTCCTGGAGATAGACGCCGCGATAGTGGTAGATCTGGCCCAGTTTGCCTTCCTCAATGAGCCGCTTGGCCAACTGAACAGCGGGCACGTAGCGGTAATTGAAGTTGACCTTCGCCTTGACGCCGGCCTTCTCCGCCGCCTCGGTCATCGCTATGGCTTCGTCCAGATTATTCCCGAGCGGCTTTTCGCAGAAGATATGCTTGCCCGCCTCGGCAGCGGCAATGGCTATAGGCTTATGGGTGTTGCCAGGCGAAGCGATGTCCACGATGCCGATGTCATCGCGCCGAAGGACGTCGTGCCAGTCCAGGGCGATCTCGCTCCAGCCGAAATCAGCGGCGGCGGCTCGGACGGCTTCCTCGTGGCGGCCGCAGAGCACTTTCATCTCGGGCAACAATGGGGGCTTGAAGAAATGGCCCACCTGGCGGTAGGCGTTGCTGTGTGCCTTGCCCATGAACTGATAGCCGACCAGTGCTACACCGATCTTGCTTGTCATAGTCACACCTCCCATGGTGGGTTAGCTGTGAAGTGCGGAATAGAGCTGGCCAGAGGCCGTGTGAGCGCAGCGTACTGTTTCCGATCGCAGCCTAGTAGGCGCCATGGTTGAGCGCCTCGTCGAGCATGGCCACATAGTTCTCTGGCTTGACATAATAGGTAATCGTATTACTGCTACCGAGGCAATATCCCCCGCCAGGGGCAACTTCACGCAGTAGGCGGCGCACCTCCTCGCGCACCTGGTCGGGTGTTCCACGGGCGAGGAGGTCAACTTCGACATTGCCGATCAGGCAGAGACGATCGCCGTAACGTCGCTTGACCTCACGGATGTCCATGGCTTTGGGCTCGATCGGCTGCAGGGCATCAACGCCGCAGGCGATCAGGTCCTCCATCACCTCCCAGAGCACGCCGTCGGTGTGGTAGATGAATGGCCAGTTCTTCGCATGGCAGAGGTCACCGATCTTGCGCATCCATGGGAAAAGGTAGCGCCGCAGGAATATTGGTGAGACCATCAAACCGCTGGCGTAAGCGATATCGTCAGAATACCAAAGGGCGCCGACGGCGTCGTAGTCGGCCATTGCCTCGAACATACTGAACACGAACTGGCCAAGGCCATTCATAATGTGGGCGACCAGGTCTTCCTGCTGATAGAGAGCATAGCAGAACTGAGTGAAGCCCATCATCTCCCAGGCTGTTGTGAAGATGTCGCCGAAGCGGCCGACGATCTTCATTCCCGGGGGCAGAAGGCGACCAGCCTCGTCGAAGGGAGAAAAGTCTACCTGATCGAGGGTCGGTATGGGGTTCGCCTCAAGGTCACGCCAGGTCTGCACCGGGCCACCATGCTCAACCGCCCAGGAGCGGCCCTCGCTGGCATAGCCGTCGCGCACCTGCTCCCCCTGCCCGTAAGAGAACTGGAACCTGGGCGGGAGACCGATGTAGTCATAGCCAGCCTTGTACCAGAACTCGACATCGTCAGCGGTCGTCATGACCGGTCTGCCCAGGAAGGCCTGCTTTGCCTCGCTGTCCATCAGCAACTCGGCCAAAGGCACACGATCGGGCTGCTCGCGGTGCAGTGCTTTCAGCAAGCGGCTGAAGTCGGGCTCAGGCTGCCAAGTCATCCTCTAGTCTCCTGTCTGCCGGAACAAGCGATTCTGCTACATAGTCTCTCATGATCGGCTTAGATGCCCCCGGCCGCTGTTGGCTCAAGCGTATAGGCCTTCGGGCACCTCTCGGAGGTTCAGGGTGGTGTAGAAGAGCTCGAGCACATTGCCGTCGGGGTCTTTGAAGAATGCCACCCAGACACCCTCTCGCGCCTCTTTGAGCGGCACATGGAACTGCACCCCCTTGGCTACGAGGTCGCTATAGGTGTCCTTGATGTTGTCAACCTCGAAAGCGATGTGGGTCAGGCCGCGGCTGCTCTCCGGTGGAGGAACGGTGGCATCGGACTGGATGAGCTCGAGCCGAGTGCCACCGACGTCAATGAACGTAATGTCCTTGCCTAAGTAGCCAGCAATCTTCAAGCCTAGCGTCTTGGTGTAGAAGTCAACCAGCCGCTTGCGGTCGGGTGTAAGGATGGCGATGTGATGTGAACCCAAGATAGCCATGATTGAGAACCTCCTAAACGCTGATGAGGGAAAGATACTTTCTACCCAAGGTCAGGCCGGCCCTCACCTTGTCATCGCTACCGGAATAGATCGGGTCCTCGTGTTCCTGGCTGAGCACGTAGTCGTAGCCCTGCTCGTAGAGGCAGGAGATCAGCTGTGGCCATTGTATGGCGCCAAACCCAGGAATGCGGTAGCGGTACCAGCGGTTGCCGGGCTGGATCCTGCCGGCGCGCGCGACTGCTTGGTCGAAGACCTCGGTGTCCTTGGTGTGCACGTGGAAGATGCGCTCGCCGAAGTCTCGCACAGCCTGCATGTAGTCAATGCCCTGCCAGTACAGATGGCTGGGGTCAAAATTGAGGCCGAAATTGTCTACCGGCAAGGCGTTGAACATTGCCTCCCAGACCATCGGCGAGGCAAAGATATTACCGATCTGACCCTCTACTGGCCAACCGACCCCTGGCCAGTTCTCGATGGCGATGCGGACATTGCGGTCAGCGGCATAGGCGAGTAGATCACGGAAGATAGGCACTGCCTGGTCCAGGCTTTCCATGACCGTTTTTGCCTGGTTGCGGCCAACGAAAGTGCTGACGTTCCGTGTGCCCAGCATGGCAGCGGCGTCAATCACCTTGTGCAGGTGGCTGATGACTGCTTGAGCTTTGGCACCATCCGTGTCCAGAGGGTTGTCGCAGTAAGTGAGGCAGGAGATCTCGATGCCACAACTGGCGCATAACTCCTTGAAGGCGGCAGCCCGTTCCGCATTCAGGTTAACAACATCGAACTGGTTCGAACGGCCGCCGGGGACCATTGGTGCGGACGATAGCTCGATGGCCTGGAAGCCATTGGCGCCGGCCCACCGCACTACGTCTTCCAGCGGAGTGGACTGAAAGCAAGCTGTCAGAAAGCCGAGTTTCATTGACTGATCACCTCCCAGTGAGCATCAGAATGGCGGCCCGGCCGCCACCTGGCGATAGAGCGACTCGACGGCCTCGGCATCGGGGAGAGATGGCTGCGCTCCCAGCTTGGTCGTGGCGAGAGCACCGGCACAGTTGGCAAAAACGAGCGCCTGGTGCGGGTCGAGGCCGTTGACGAGAGCGGCTGCCAGGGCGCCGACGAAGGCGTCCCCTGCCGCCGTCGTGTCAACTACCTCGACCTTCGGGGCGGGGATGTGCTCCGAGGCCGTGGCAGAATAGTGCACGCAACCCATGGCTCCGAGCGTGACCACGACGTGCTCGGCGCCATGGTGGGAAAGGCTAGCAGCGGCGAGGATAGCACTCTCGACGGAGTTCGGCCGGATGCCCGAGAGGCTGGCCGCCTCCTGCTCGTTCACGACAAGGTAAGGCACGTGCCAGGCTTCGGCGGGCAAGTCGGGGACGGCGGGTGCCGCATTGAGGATGGCGAGTTTGCCTGCGGCCCGGGCGGAAGCGATGGTCGCGGCTACGACGTCAAGCGGGACCTCGCATTGTACAATCACGCAGTCGGTCCAGTGAAAGGCCTCAGACCGGGTGCACACGTCCTCGGGTGAGAGCATGGCGTTAGCGCCGCTGGCCACCAGGATCGTGTTCTCGCCCATCGCGTCCACGATGATCATGGCGACCCCGGTGGATGCGTCGGGCTTGCGAAGGATGGCGCCAGCGTCAACACCCTGCCGAACGAGATTGGTCACGGCGACGTCCGAGAAGGCGTCGCCGCCGACTGCTCCTACCAGAAGCGCCTGACAGCCGAGCCTGGCTGCTGCCGCAGCCTGATTTGCTCCCTTACCGCCGGGAACTATGGTGAACTGCCCGCCCACCAGCGTTTCCCCCGGGGCTGGCAGCCGCGGCGCTTTCATCACCAGGTCAATGTTGATGCTGCCAACAACCAGGATGCGAGCCATATCGTCCGCTTCTAGCCTCTGACCGCCAGGACCGCTTCGGCCTGAGCCAGAGTTCGCTCGGCCAGGCTGGAGATGCTGCAGCGGGCGAAGCCCTGAACGGCGCTCTCGAGCGTGTCGTTGAGCGGCGTCACCCAGTTCGCCGGCAGCCTTGACCTGCCCAGCATCGCCCCGACGATCGAGCCTACCGTAGCGCCGTTGCAGTCAGTATCCCAGCCGCACATCACCGCTATTGCGACACTGGCGGCGAAATCGAGCCTGCCGTGCAGCAGGGCCAGAGCGACAGCGCAGGCGTTGTTGATGGTGTGGACGCCATGATAGTGGCCATAGTGATCGTTAACCTTGTGCCAGGTCACGTCCCAATCGCCGTCCTGACGGCACCAGTCCAGTGTACGCCGCAGTGCCTGAGACAGACGGCACTCGGCGGGTATCTCAGCCAACCCGGCAAGGATGACAGCTGCGGGATCCGGCTCCACGAAAGCGGCCGCCAGGCAGGCGGCTGCCCACATTTCGCCGTAGATGCCGTTCTTGACGTGCGAGAGAGCGGCATCGCGGTAAGCCATTGCCGCCGCTGCCTCCGGGTCACCGGGGTTGACGTAGCCGAAGATGTCGGCCCTGATCTGAGCCCCGATCCACTCGCGGTAGGGGTTGCGGAAGGAGGCTGTCTCAGGTGGCTCGAGCCCGTTCACCAGGTTCGCGTAGGCCACTCGCTCGGCGGTATACACCTGCCAGTAAGGCAAGTGAGTCAACCACTCGTCGGCGACCTGGCGCGTACTGAAGCCAGGGCCGTGTTCCTCTAAGAGGTGCAGCCCCAGAACGGTGTAGTCAGTGTCGTCATCGCGTGGCGCCAACACTATTCGACCGCGCCACCACTGTGCCGGCACGCGTTGGCCAAGGCCGTCCCGGTCAGGCAATACGAGCGGGAAGTAGCCGTCGAGAGGGTAAAGGCCCGCCGGCTGGAGGTAGGAGCGGATGGCGTCGTGGGACCAGCCCTCGCAGGGTTTGCCGGCCAGGCAGCCGGCTGCCCTGCCGAGCCAGGCACCGGCTATGCGATCGCGCAACTCGGCCTCACCGAACCGCGTGTGACGAGCGCGAACCGCCGACGGACGTAAGCCCCGGATCAGTGCCAGGTCCGATGGCTCGTTCGCCTCAAGCGAAGGCTCAGGTCGCAGCGCAGCGATGTCGTCGTATAACCGAGATAGACCTGCCGTGTCCTCATCGCTCAGCAGCGACAGGGCAGCGGCAAAAGAGGTAGTGTCACAGCCCTCTTCCTGGCGCTGGGTGATCTCTTCCTCGAGCAGCTTCTTCGTGACCCGCATGCCTACCTCTGCGCTGGCCTGGTGGACTGAGCAAGTGGCTGAGACCAGCGAGAGCGATTCTAGGGAGGGGCGTGCCCGCTGTCAACCGTTCGTGAAAGTCAGCCGCCTTTCGGCCAGCCCAGCGGCCTGAGCGGCAGTCCATTCCCGTTCGCCTGCCCGGCCTGGCATTGGCTAGGGACCGGGGCCATAGCCAACGTCAGGCCGGGCTGCAGCGGTACAGACCCGACGCGTCCCTGGACAAAAGAGCGGCTAGGCCACGGCCGGCCCGACGCCAGGGTAAATTAGAGCAGCCGGCGTCCCTGTTCCAGGCACGGACGGGGTGGCTGGCGCCGTCGGGGCTGACGTTGCCTGGCTTGCTCCCGTCGCGGTCGCCGCGGGAACAGTAGGACGCACCAGCCGGAAGTACATCACCGTCAGGATGGCCGCCGCAACGATGACGCCCACAATGATGACGAGGCGGCTGGTGGTGAGCCAACGCAGTAGGGCCTGGCCGCGCGCCGCTTGCTTCTGCGGCGCAAGGCGCTTGCTGGCCTGGGACTTGGCTGCCGACCCGCGCCCGGCCTGGGCTACCGGCGTGCCACGCTTGTGTGATGGGGCTCTGGTAAGGCTGCGCCGATGGTGCTCACTCTTCTTGGCCAAATTCATCCCTCGCCGCACGGCTGCGATGTTGATGGCCTCATTCTAGATGGCTGACCTGGGTGGAGCAAGGCGCACGGGCAGGTCGAGCGGGCGCAGCTTCAGGTGCGCAGCGTGGATCAGAGTGTGGCGGAGCCCGCACTGAGCATGCCGGTCCATAGGCTCGTCTGCCGAAGGCCGCTCCAGGCTGGTGACGCCTGCAGCGACACCAGCCGGCGGTTCAGGGCCCTGGCGGCAGAACGCTATGCTTCTTGCCGGACGCCGGCTTCGGCGCGAAGTGTTGTTGGGCAGAACGCACCAATGTAGAATGGCATGGTCGGCCACGGTGGAGGAGGTAATGGTGACTGGCGAATACAGGATCGAGACCGATTCGCTTGGCGAAGTGCAGGTGCCGGCAGATGCGTACTACGGAGCCCAGACACAGCGCGCCGTCGAGAACTTCTCGATCAGCGGCCTGCGCCAGCACCCTGCGTTCATCCGTGCTACCGGGTGGATCAAGCTGGCTGCGGTTCGCACCAACCGCATGCTGGGCAGCCTCGAGCCGCGGCTGGCCGACGCTATAGAACGTGCCGCCGAAGAAGTTGTCCGCGGCGATTGGGACTCAGCTTTCGTAGTGGACCCGTTCCAGGCCGGGGCCGGTACTTCCCATAACATGAACGCCAACGAGGTGATCGCCAACCGTGCCAACCAGCTGCTTGGCGGGCGCCTGGGGATATATCAGCCTGTCAACCCCAATGATC
>DAOTVV010000238.1:0-4168 GCA_034436255.1 Anaerolineae bacterium | reverse complement strand
GGTTCTAGCGACCGGCCAGGCCGGTGATCGAGATGCCCTGGATGAAATAACGCTGGGCGAAGAAGAAGAGCACGATGATCGGTATGACCGTGATCGCCGAAGCGGCCATGAGCAGAGCATAGAAGGTCTCATAGCGGCCGCGGAAAGCGTTCAGGCCAATGGCGAGAGTGAAATGCTCACGTGAGCTCAGGTAAATCATGGGCTCCATGAAAGCGTTCCAGTTGTCCAGGAAGGAGAAGATTGCCACCGTCGCGATGACGGGCATGGAGAGTGGCAGGATTAGCTTGCGGAAGATGAGGAAACTGTTCGCCCCATCCATCCGCGCTGCCTCGTCGAAATCCATGGGAATGGAAGCGAAGAACTGACGGAAAAGGAAGACGTTGAAGGCACCGCCCCCAAACCAGCTTGGTACGATCAAGGGATAGAAAGTGTCCATCCAGTGCAACTGTTTGAAGACGAGGAAGCGTGGGATGAGCGTAACGACCCCGGGAAGCATCATGGTGGAGATGACAAGCATCAGCCAGAAGCCGCGCTCGCGGAAACGCAGCCGCGCCAGTGCGTAGCCTGCCATCGAAGCAGTCAGCACTGTTCCGGCCAGTGAGGCGATCGTAATGAACAGGGTGTTGCGGAACCACAGGCCGAACGGCACGGCCGACAGCACCGTGAGATAGTTCCGCCAGACGATGGTTGTGGGCAGAAGTTGCGGCGGGTAGCTGAATTCACGCCCGACCGGTTTGAGGGAAGTGGAGAGCATCCACAGGACCGGCGTGGAGAATACAAGAGACATGGTGATCAGGACGAGGTGCAGAAGCACCCGCAGCGCTATCCTGGCTGGGGACCAGCCGGCCTTCTTTTCGGCATGCCTGATTGTTGCACTAAGGGAGGTCATCTGCCCTCCGTCTCATAGTATACCCAGTAACGACCCAGCCGGAACTGGAGCAGTGTGAAGGCCAGAGTGATGGCGAACAGCACCCACGCCAGGGCCGAAGCGTAGCCCATCTTGAAGTACTGGAACCCGTTGCGATACAGGTACAGAACGTAGAAGAGGGTGGCATTCTGGGGGCCGCCGCCCGTAGCAATGAAGGCAGTAGTAAACACCTGGAATGAGCCGATAATGCCGACCACGGTGTTGAAGAAGATGCTCGGCGAGAGCAGCGGCACTGTGATATGGCGCACCATGTCCCAGTTTCGGGCACCGTCTACCTTGGCCGCTTCGTAATAGAGCTCAGGGATGCCTTGCAGCCCCGCCAGGAAGATGAGCATTTCGCCGCCGATGCCCCAGAGGCTCATGATAATCATGGAAGGCTTCGCCAGGTTCATGTCCATGAACCACTTCTGGGGTGGCAGCCCGAAAAGCCGCAAGAGAGCATTGGCCAGGCCGAACTGGGGGTTGAAGATCCAGAGCCACACGAGTGTGTTGGCGACGGCTGGGGTCAGTGAGGGCAAGTAAAAGGCGGTCCGGTGAATCGAGACGCCGCGCACCTTCTGGTTGAGAAGTATCGCCCCGAACATTGAGGCCGTCACCTGGAGCGGCACAGAAATAAAGGTGTAGTACGCCGTGTTGCCCAGAGACTTGCGGAAGAGCGGATCGGCCGCCATGGTCGTGAAGTTGCCCAGTCCCAGCCACCGAGGTGGCAGCAGGACCTCGTAGTCCATGAACGCGAGGAGGGCAGAGGCGATCATGGGTCCGGCGGTAAAGGCCAGGAATCCGATGATCCAGGGAGCAAGGAAGACGTAGGCATCAACATGCTCGCGCCAGAGCAGGCCGCGCCTCTTCCTGGCCCGCTGCGCCACTGTGCCAACCATGGTCTGTGCTGTCACTCTAGGTACCCCCCACTGGAGTTGGATTGAGGTTGAGCCGGCGGGGTGTGCCTGACTCCCCGCCGGCTGCCAGGGGGCTAGCTCAGTCGCCCAGCCAGCCTTGCTGATCGGCTGGGATACTGGCCATCAGTGGGTCAATGATGGCGCAAGTTTCGGCGGCGTACTCGGCCGGCGTCTTCGTGCCGGCAAGCACGCCCTCGTAGCCGGAACCAAGAGCGTCGCCCATCTCGGCCCACTTGACCGTGACAGGCTGGCGGCCGGTATGGTTCTCGGTGCCGTCAATGAGGACATCAACATCAATGGTCTCGCCTATGCTCTTGTGGAGCGAGTCGGCGGTGGCGACTCCCTTTCTCGCGGGCATCAAGTAGCCGCCCTTGAGCAGGAGGTCGGCACCCTTGGGCCCCGTGATCCACTCGACTACTTTCCATGCGGCATCCTTTGCCCCGGCCTGGCTCCAGACGCAATAGCAGTCGGAAGGGGCGCGCGTCAGAGCGGTCTTGCCCCTGCCCTTGGGCATGGGGGCGACGTTCCAGCGCAGGCCCTTGGTGGCGTTCATGATAGAGGTATTCTGCACCGTGCGGGGCGTCATCCCTATGCGGTCCGAGCCGAACATGGTATCCATGCCTTCTGTGGCCTGATCCGGCGTCGGCCAGACCTTGTCCTTATTGATCAGATCCTGCAGGAACTGCAGCGCTTCCTCTGACTCTGGAGTGCCTAACGTGCACTTAGTGCGCTCCTGGTTCAGCACATCGCCGCCGTTGCTCCAGAGCCACGGGAACATGTAGGGCCACCAGGTGGTCTGCATGTAGCCGAAGACAGCCGTGGCGCCTTCGCCAGATGTGAGCGACTTGGCGAGCGCCAGGAAGTCGGCGAATGACCAGTCCGGCGCGTCCCACTTCGTGGGAGGTGGCTTGACGCCGGCCTTTTCGAACACGGCTATGTTGTAGAATATCACCACCGTGCTCACCGAGAAGGGGACGCCCCACAGCCCACCAGCGTGGACATGTTTGTCCCACTGGTAAGGAATGAAGTCATCGCGCTTGATGACGTTGCTCTTGTCCACATAGGGCTGCAGATCGAGCATCCCTTTGCGCACTACGAACCCCGGCACCTGTTTGGACTCCATCTCCATTACTTCGGGAGCTACGCCACCAGCCATGAGCACCTTGAGTTTCTCGAAGTAATCCTCGCCCAGGACTTGCTGCGGGCGCACCTTGATATCCGGGTTGTCCTGCATGAATGCGGTAAAGATGCCGTCCCACACGGCTTGCTGTGCGAGGTCGTCGGCATAGAATGAGATATTGATCGAAGCTCCGCCTCCCCCCGCGGCAGCAGGGGCAGTTTCCTGGACGACAACCGTCTCCTTGACGACCTTCTCGACTTCGACTGTCTCCTTCACGACCTGCGGCGTGCCAGCCACTACCTGGGTGATCACTTTCTCGATCACCTGTGGCGTAGGCGTGGCTCCACAAGCGGCGAGGGCCGCTGCGCCTGAAGCTAGCAACCCCCCTCTAAGGAGCTGCCTTCTGGTAACCGGTCGGATTGCCATGGTCACACCTCCCTCGTTCTGGGGCGGCTTGACGGTCGCAGAAGCAGGCTGTGACGCCGAGCGGCCGTGACCCTCGGGCTGACGCACCCGCGGGTCGCTCCCCCTTCATATAGCCATTCTAGCGAATGCGCAGAGCGTCCGCATTGTATTTTTGCCAGGATGATGACAGAATGATGTCATCGAGGTGGTTTTGTTGGCGATGAGTCAGCCTTCGAGCGGCGCAGAGACGCCACCCGGATTTGTCAGCCAGGTCGGAGAGGCACTGCGGCACCTGTATGATCCCTCCGCACTGGTGCGCTCGCCTCTCGCTGACCTGTTGGGTATCTCTGCTGGTACCGACCAGAGGCAGGCGGCCGACAGGCGGTCGCAGCGCCTGCGCGCTTTGCTGCTCGAGACGATCGAATCGCTAAACCCCGGCCCTGGCATCTCCTTCCGCTCTCTCTCGGCGCGTTCGTACCAGGCACTGCACCTCCACTACGTCGAGGGCCATACTGTCGAAGAAGTGGGGCGCCTGTTGTCTCTGTCTCTGCGGCAGGCCTATCGCGATATCCGAAAGGGTGAGTCGGACTTGGCCACCTTGCTCTGGGAGCGCTGCCTGGCCGAGGAGCGTCGGTCCGAACGGAGCACAGCGCCTGCGCTGGCTGGCTTTGCATCAGCTAGCCGGCAGTTCGTTAGCGATCAAGGTGCGGTGCTGCGTGAAGAGGTCGAGCGGCTGCCGTCGTATCCGGTGAACACGTCGCTGCAACAGGCGCTAGACCAAGCGGCGGAGTCGTTGCTTGCCCTGGCAGGCAGGGTCGG
>DAOTVV010000237.1:0-36190 GCA_034436255.1 Anaerolineae bacterium | reverse complement strand
GAGGTGCTCGAGCAACTCCAGGTCGCGTATCTCACTTAGAAGTTCAGAATAGCCACGAACCGAGTTATGGTCTGTGAAAGCGATTATGTCGAGCCCTTTCTGGCTCGCCTTCTCGAGGATGTCGAAGTAGGTTACACCTGGCGCTTTGTAGCACATTGACGCCGGTGTATGAATATGTAGATCTGCCTTGTACCAATCCATCTAGGTCTGTTTTATAACGCCCCTCATGTTGCTGATAGCCTACTGGCTATCTGTGTGCTCGTGCTCAAGTTCACCGGCGGCTCCATTGGACAGGGCCGCCTTGAGCACTTCATCAATCCGGTCAACGAGAACAAAACGCATCTCCCTGCGAACGCTTTCAGGCACATCGTCCAAGTCCTTCTCGTTGCGCAACGGCAGGATGACTGTTCGCAGCCCTGCCCGATGTGCCGCTAACACTTTCTGCTTCACGCCCCCGATGGGCAGGACCTGGCCGCGCAGGGTGATCTCGCCCGTCATGGCCACGTCAGGACGGACGTGCCTTCCCGTGAACAGCGACACGAGCGCTGTCACCATAGTTACCCCAGCAGATGGTCCGTCCTTAGGGATTGCTCCAGCCGGCACGTGAATGTGAACGTCCGTGTCAGCGAAAGCATTTCCATCTATCCCCAGCTCGCGCGCGTGCGAGCGCACGTAGGAAAGCGCAGCCGTGGCCGACTCGCGCATGACATCGCCCAGCTGCCCCGTAAGCGTCAACGCGCCCTTCCCAGGCATGCGAGCGGCCTCCACGAAGGTGATGTCTCCACCCACCGCTGTCACCACCAGCCCGGTGGCAACTCCCGGGATCTGGGTGCGTTCCGCCGCCTCGTGATAATAGACTGGCTTACCCAGGTAGGTCTCCACATCGGCCTCATGAACTACCGCTTGTTCCTTGAGTTCACCAGCGCCGACCCGAACCGCCAGCCGCCGACAGATGGCACCGATCCGGCGCTCAAGTTCGCGAACGCCAGCCTCACGTGTGTAATCTCGCACGATACGAAGCAAGGCCTCGGGCGTGAAGCGGACTTCGTCAGGCCGCAACCCGTTCTCAGCGATCTGCCGTGGAACGAGATAGGCCTCAGCGATGTGCAGCTTCTCGTCCTCAGTGTAGCCGTCCAACTGCAAGATTTCCATGCGATCCCGCAATGGCTCGGGAATGGGCTCGAGCATGTTGGCAGTGGTGATGAAAAGCACTTCGGACAGGTCGAACGGCACGTCCAGGTAGTTGTCGCGGAACTCAACATTCTGTTCCGGGTCAAGAACCTCAAGCAGGGCCGATGATGGGTCGCCGCGGAAGTCGCGCCCGAGCTTATCAACCTCGTCCATCATCATCACCGGGTTCCGCGTGCCAGCCCGCCTGATCGCCTGAATGATGCGGCCCGGCATCGCGCCGATGTACGTCCGGCGATGACCGCGAATTTCACCTTCGTCGTGCACGCCGCCAAGTGAAGTCCGGATGAACTTGCGCCCCATGGCCCGCGCGATTGAGCGGCCAAGGGACGTCTTGCCTACCCCAGGGGGACCGACGAAGCACAGAATGGCGCCCTCGCGCTCGCGTCGGATGAGATCATGCCTTGCGTCCGCTTGATCGCCGGCGAGACGGCGTTCTTGCCGCAGTTTGCGAACCGCCAGGAACTCCAAGATGCGCTCCTTGATCTTTTCCAGGTCATAGTGATCCTCATCCAGAACCTGGCGAGCGTGCTCGATGTTGAGATCGTCCGGCGTTGTCACATTCCAAGGCAGCGCGATCAACCAGTCCAGGTAGCTACGGATAACGCCATACTCAGCCGCTGCCGGCGGCAGAGCTTCCAGGCGCCCCAGTTCACGTTCCGCTTCCCGGCGCGCTTCCTCCGGCATGCCTGCCTGCTGGATCTGCTCCCGCAGCTGCTCGATCTCTACCGCCTGCTCGTCTGTTTCCCCCAGTTCCTTCTGGATGGCTTTCAACTGCTGGCGCAGGAAGTACTCCCGCTGCGCCTTCTCCATCTCGGATTTGGCCTCGGTCTGAATCTTGCGCCCGAGCTCGAGCACCTCCAGCTCGCGGTTAAGCACAGCCGTGAGCCGGCGCAGCTTCTCCTTGACTCCGTCCAACTCGAGGATGGACTGCGCTTCCGCCGGCGGCATCTGCACGCTCGTGGCGACAAGGTAAGCCAGCTGCCGGTAATCGTCCACGTTCATGGCGGCAACGCCAAGTTCGTCCGGCAGGTAGGGCACGAGCGAGACCAGGCGCTGGAAGAGGCCCAGCAGGTTACGCGCCAGCGCCTCCATCTCAACGTCGGATTCGACCGTCTCCGGGATAAACTCTATCCTGGCCACCGGATAGGGCTCGGTCTTGACCACTTCGAGCACCCGGAAGCGTTCCAGGGCCTGCACCATGAGCCGCAAGCCGCCGTCCGGCAAGCGCATCATCCGGTGCACCAGGATCGCAGTGCCGATCGAGTAGAAACTGTCGGGCGTGTTGTCTCTGGAGGCGTCAGCTTCTGGCCGGCGCATCACAACACCGATCTGCTGGCGGTTCACCACCGCCTCATCCACGAGCCGGACCTTCGCTGGCTCGCTCAGCGCAAGTGGCCGGAACGTTGTGGGAAACACGGGCATGTCCGAGACTAGCAGCGCCAGTTCGGATGGCGCCGCCGTAGCCCGGCCAGCGTCGTCCTCGCCAGCGTTAACGACCACTTCTCCCTCTTCGACGCGCCCACCGGCGTCGCTCTGTAACAACCAGCCGTACTGATCGAAATCACTTGTGACCATGCATAACTCCGATGCTATCTACAAGAGGGCCTGGGCCTACTCACCCGCCCGGCTCTCGTTGGCAGTGTCGGCACTGGCGACATCCACGTGCACCCGGATTGGACTGGGCTTGGGGACTGTCACGGTAAGGAAGCCGTCCCGATACTGGGCACTGATTCGCGCCGGGTCCACGCGGCGCGGCAGGGCCGTACTGGCCTGGAAAGGGCCGTAGAGTATCTCCATGCGATGGTATCCCACCTTCGGCGCCGGGTCATGCCGGATGCCGGATACCGTGAGCACGCGGTCCACAAGAGCGATATCCACCTCATCGGGGTTTACCCCGGCGATCTCGATGCGGATCACCACATCCTCTTCCGTCTCATATACATCCATGGGTGGTTGCCAGACGGCGCCGTGGCGAGTGCTCATCCAGGTCATAGCAAACAACGTCCCCCACTTATTCTCTTCGCTTGAGCAGATGGGAACAGGCTCAGGCTTCCCGCAAGGGCTCGCCCTTGCAGGGCCTTGTGGAAGCCGCAAGCTGCGTGCAGCGATTTGAGAACACCCAGAAAAGGCCATTCGTCCTTCTGAGCGCCTCTTGTGTATATGATACCATTATCATGCGTTTTGCTCAACAAGTCGCCAGGCGCGGGCGAGCCACTCGGGCGTGGCAAGATGGCGTCTTGCCAGGTCATGGGGTAGAATCTGCGTGTTGAGCGGTGGTCCAGGCAACATCCAATGCGGCCCGCGGCAGTATCGAGCGTGCATACGAGGTTTGAGGCTGCTTTGTGAGACTGGCCCGCTCAGGGCGGGCGGACGGAGTCAGAGCTGACGCGGGTCAGGTCGCTGGCCCGCGTTGTTTTGGCCCTTGGGGTGAACAATGCTTTCCGTTCTGGCTTAGGAGGGAAGATGATAGACCTTCGCAGCGACACTGTCACTCTGCCGAGTGCAAGCATGCGCAAAGCGATGGCTGAAGCTGAACTCGGTGACGACGTATACGGTGAGGACCCGACGGTCAACCGACTGCAGGAGATGGCCGCCGAACGCCTGGGCAAAGAGGATGCTCTGCTCGTGGCCACAGGCACGATGGCTAACCTGGTCTCTTGCCTGACCCACTGCCAGCGCGGCGACGAGATCATCCTCGGTGACCAGGCGCACATCCAGGTCTATGAGGCAGGCGGGGTTTCGGCTCTTGGCGGAGTACATACACGCACCGTCCCCAACCAGCCGGATGGGTCGCTGCGCCTGGAAGATGTTGACGCTGCCATCCGCAAGCCTTGGAATGTGCACTACCCGGTGTCGCGCCTGCTCGCCTTGGAGAACACCCACAATCGCTGCGATGGCTCGCCTGTGCCGGTCGAGAAAATGGACGCTCTGGCCAAGCTCGCTCACGACAACGGCATGAGCGTCCACGTTGACGGCGCCCGCATCTTCAACGCCCAGGTGGCCCTGGGAGTGCCCGCCCGGCGCATCGTTGCTAATTGCGATTCGGTGGGCTTCTGCCTTTCGAAGGGGCTCTCTGCCCCAGTCGGGTCGGTGATCTGCGGCAGCCGGGCCTTTATCGCTGAGGCGAAACGCTGGCGCAAGATGGTTGGCGGCGGCATGCGCCAGGCGGGCATCATCGCTGCCGCCGGCATCGTAGCCCTCACCGAGATGGTTGACCGCCTCGCCGAGGACCACGCTAACGCTCGCAGATTGGCCATAGGGCTGGCCCAGTCGCCATTGTTCTGCATCAACCCTGACGACTTCAAGACCGACATTGTCTACATCACCCTCAGCGAAAGGTGCCCGTTCGACGCTGCAACGGTCAGTCAGCGGCTGAAGGAGCATGGCGTGCTCGCCAACGCCACTTCGGCCCGCAAACTGCGCGCCGTCACCCACTATGGCATCACCAGTGAGGACATTGACCGAGCAATTCCCGCCTTCATCGCCGCTGCCACGCCTTAGCGCCCAGTAGCATACAGGAGATATTCGTGCCCGGACAGCGCATTGACCTGCACATGCATTCCATCTTTAGCGATGGTGAACTGCTCCCAGGGGAGATGGTCCGCCGCGCTGCTGCCCTTGGCTACGAAGCCATGGCAATCACTGACCACGTGGACTACTCCAACATAGATACCGTGGTACCGGCGATGATCAAGTTCGCCAAGCAACAGGCTCCCTATTATCCCATGACCTTCGTCGTCGGCGTCGAGATCACGCACGTGCCGCCGATCCTGATTGCCCCTTTGGCGAAACGGGCGCGCGAACTGGGCGCACAGCTGGTGGTAGTCCATGGCGAGACAATCGTCGAACCGGTCCGAAACGGCACCAACTTCGCGGCCGCCGAATGCGAGTATGTTGATATTCTCGCTCACCCCGGCCTGGTCGAGCACCGTGCGGTGGAAGAAGCAGCGGCACACGGCATATACCTGGAACTAAGCGGACGCCAGGGCCATTGCCTGGGCAATGGCCGCACTGCCGCCATCGCCAGGCAGTTGGGCGCCAAAGTCCTGGTCAACTCGGATGCGCACTCGCCCTCCGATATGTTTGGCCAGGCCCATGCAAGTGCCGTCGCTGCCGGAGCTGGCCTCAACGAAGAAGAGGTGCAGACTGCTATCATCACCAACCCTTGGGAGTTGGTACAGCGCTGCCTGGCTCGGCAGCCCCTGAGCTAGAGGAAGAACATGGCCTTTCCCCTTCGTGTAGCACAGACCGCCGACGAGGGTCGGGCCACTATTCTCCGGCGCCACCGCTTCGAAGAGGTCGAGATCAGCCCAGCGGCGTCGGAGAGGATTGAGCACGTCTTCGGCCGCCGCCTGTCGCCGAGCGAAGTCGTAGCCCAGATCATTGCGGACGTTGCCACCCGTGGCGATGCTGCCGTCCGACAGTACACCAAAGCCATTGATGGTGTTGACTTGGCATCGCTGGTGGTTGCGCCGGCTGAGATCGAGGACGCTTACGCTAACGTATCAGAGGAGCTACGCCAGGCGCTTGCTGTCGCCGCCCAACGCATCAGGGCGTTTCACCTCAGGCAGCAGGCGCGCTCCTGGGTTGAGTGGAGCAATGACGGTGCCCAAGGGCAGATGGTGCGTCCCCTGTCGCGTGTCGGCGTATACGTGCCCGGCGGCAGCGCACCGCTAGCCTCTTCGCTCTTGATGGCAGCGATCCCGGCACGAGTCGCCGGCGTCGAGCAGATAATCGTCTGCACTCCCCCGGTGCCGCAGACCGGCCTACCGCACCCTGCCGTGCTCGCCGCCGCCAAAGCCGCGGAGGTGGACGCAGTTTTCGCAGTTGGTGGTGCTCAGGCCATAGCCGCCATGGCTCTCGGTACGGAGACGATCCCCAGGGTGGACAAAATCGTTGGCCCGGGCAATCTCTTCGTGGTCCTGGCGAAAAAGGCGCTCTATGGCACGGTCGGCATCGAGTCCTTGCCAGGGCCGACGGAGACGCTGATCATCGCTGACGCCGACGCCGATCCGGCGCTCGTCGCGGCTGACATGCTCGCTCAGGCCGAGCATGTTTCCGCCAGCGCCATTCTGCTCACGCCAAGCTCCTCGCTTCTTGGCGCTGTCGAGGACGAGATCGAGCGCCAGCTGCTCGCCTTGCCGTTCGCCGCCGCTGCTCTCGAATCGCTGCAAACACGAGGCGGGGCAGTGCTCTGCCAGGATATTGCAGAAGCGCTGGATCTGGCGAACGAGTATGCGCCCGAGCACTTGTGTCTGCTAGTGCGCGAACCTTGGTCTCTCTTGCCGCGCGTGCGTAACGCTGGTGGTGTTTTCCTGGGCGAGTCAGCGTCTGAGGCACTGGGCGACTACGTCATCGGTCCATCGCACATCATGCCCACGGGCGGCACTGCCCGCTTCGCCAGCCCGGTCAACGTCTGGGATTTCGTCAAGATCACTTCAATCTTCGCGCCAGGTCCTGGCGAAGTTGCTGAGATCAGCGGCGCCGCCGCTGAACTGGCGAAGGCTGAGGGCATGCACGCTCACCGGCAAGCTATCCTGCTGCGCGAAGCTATCCTGCTGCGCGAAGCCAGCCTGCTGCGCGAAGGCAGCCTGCTGCGCAAGGGTCACCGCAATGGCGGATGATGGCATGGAGTTACAGCGCTTATTGCGGCCAGACATCGCCACGATGGAAGAGTACACGCCCATCGTGCCCTACGAGGTGCTCGCGCGGCGGCTCGGTATTCCCGAGGAGCGCATCATCAAACTGGACGCTAACGAAAACCCCTACGGGCCCGCACCGCAGGTCTATGAGGCGCTCGCCGCCTGCAAGCGTTACAACATCTACCCCGACCCCGGCCAGATGCTGCTGCGCGAGGCTATCGAGCCTTACCTCGGCATTGCCAAAGAGCACGTCATCTTCGGCAATGGCTCCGACGAGATCATTGACCTCATCATGCGCTTGTTCCTCACGCCAGGCGATGCCGTTATCAATCTGCCGCCCACATTCGGCATGTACTCCTACAACGCCAGCCTCTGCGCGGCGTCAGTAGTAAGCGTCCCTCGCCGCAGCGACTTCAGCCCGGATGTCGAAGCTATCGAGCGCACCGTACACGCCGCCGGGGAGCGAGCCAAGCTCCTCATCGTGAACTCGCCAAACAACCCGGACGGCAGCAGCATCACCGATCTTGACCTGGAGCGGCTCCTGCGCTTGCCCGTGATCGTCGTTCTCGACGAGGCTTATGCCGAGTTCGCGGGCCGCAGTTTCGTTAGCTGGGTACCGCAGCACTGGAATCTGGTCGTACTGCGGACGTTCAGCAAGTGGGCCGGGCTGGGCGGGCTGCGCATTGGCTACGGCGTTTTCCCGCTGCCGATCGCCACCGAGTTATGGAAGATCAAGCCACCGTACAGCGTCAACGTGGCTGCGCAGGAGGCGGCGCTGGCCTCGCTTCGCAACCGCGATTACCTTTCAGCGAACATTGAGCGTATCATCAGGGAGCGCGAACGCCTTCTTGGCCTGTTGCAGCAGTTCAGCGGTCTCAAGGCCTACCCTAGCCAAGCGAACTTCATCCTATGCCGCGTGCTGAGGGGTGAGTCCCGCAATCTGAAAGACTACCTGGCCGGGCAGGGCATCCTTGTGCGTTACTACGACAAGCCAGGCTTGCAAGACTGCATACGCATTTCCGTTGGCAAGCCGGAGCACAGCGATGCGCTTGTCTCCGCGCTCAGCATGTATTTCGCCGGGCTCGAGTCGGTTTCAGTCTAGATAGGAGTTACATCATGAGTCTCGTCTCAGCCGTTCAGGTGCGCTGCCCCTCGTGCAATACGCCGTTCACCGCGCAGATGCACCGCGCCATTGACGCAACCAAGGAGCCCCGGCTGAAGGAATTGCTGATCCAGGGCCGGTTTAACCTGGCACAATGCCCTCAGTGCGGTGTTCAGTCCGCTCTCAGCGCTCCTTTCATCTATCACGACGCCAGCAAGTCGCTCTTCTATTGCTTCATGCCCATGAACATGGGCGGCTCGGCAATTCAGCAACAACAGCAGATCGGCCAACTCACCAACCAGTTCGTCTCCAGCTTGCCACCTGAGGAGCGCAAGGGCTACATGCTGCAGCCCAAGCTCTACCTTACCATGCAGAGCCTCATAGACGACATCCTGGCCGCGGACGGCATAACCAAGGAGCACATCGAGGCCATCAAACAGCGGGCAGCCCTTCTTCAGGACATTGCCCAGTCCCAGTCTGTGGAAGAGCTCGAAAGAAAGGTGAAGGAGAGCCAGGACAAGATAGACGACCTCTTCTTCCAGACGCTGGACGACTACATAGCCCAGGCTCAGGAAGAGAACGACCTGGAGACTGCTCAGGGTCTTTCTGCCTTGCGGGACGAGATCAGCCTCCTGACCAGGCCTGAGGGCGAGATAGCGCAACAGGCAAAACAGCTGGCGGCCGAACGCGAGGAGATGCTGGACAAGGTCATCAACGAGCGCGACCAGGAACGGTTGCGAACTCTTGTTAGTGAGGGCCGACCGCTGATGGACTACTCCTTCTTCCTGGCCCTGGCCGACCGCATCGAGACCGCCCAGGCCTCCGGCAACGAGATCGAGGCAAGGCGGCTCACCAAGTTGCGGGACACAGTGTTGGCAATGATTGACGAGCAGGACGAGGCCGCTCGCCAGTCGCTCATGCAGGCGGCCGAGTTCCTGCGCACAGTGATCCGCGAACAGAATCCGGAGCAGTACCTGCGGGAAAACGCTGACCGTATAGATGACGCCTTTTTCGCCGTGCTGAACGCCAACATCATCGAGGCTCAGCGGCGCAAGGACGAGAACGCGATGAAGGCCCTTGCCGCCATTGGCACGGTCGCGGCCAGCATCCTCGAAGAGAAAGCTCCACCTGAGGTCCGCCTGCTCAATCGTGTCATGCGGGCCGAGCCCGAACAGCGCCGCGCCCTCTTGCAGGAGGAGCGCGCACTGCTCGACGATCGCTTCGTCGCCCTGGTTGAGCAGATGATCAGCCAGTTACCGGAAGAGAACGCGGACTTGGCAGGTGAACTGCGCCAGCTAAGGGACATGGCCATTGACGTCAGGGCCCAGGGCTAGCGAGGAGGCGAAGTCTTCATGCGCGTAGGGCAAGCCAAACGTTCTACCACCGAGACCACAGTCGCGGTGACGGTGAACCTGGACGGCAGCGGCAGGGACGACGTCAGCACAGGCGCCGGCTTCCTCGACCACATGCTTGCTCAGGTCGCCCGCCACGGCCTGCTTGACCTGGACATCCGTGCTGACGGGGACACACAGGTTGATTTCCACCACACTGTCGAGGACGTCGGCATCTGCCTGGGGCAAGCATTGGCTCGCGCGCTGGACCAGGGGGCAGGCATTAAGCGGTTCGGCCACGCCGTGGCGCCTATGGATGAAGCACTGGTGCTCGTCGCCATTGACATCTGCGGCAGGGGCTTCGCCAATGTTGACGTCAGCTTGCCAACAGCCAAGGTCGGCAATTTCGACACCGAGTTGGTGCCCGAGTTCCTGCGGGCTCTGGCGGTCAACGCCGGCATCACTCTGCATGTGCGGCAACTGAGCGGCGCCAACTCGCACCATGTCGCCGAAGCGATCTTTAAGGGGGTGGGGCTGGCGTTGCGCGAGGCCGTGGCGCTCGACGCGAGGCAGCCCGGTGTCCCTTCGACCAAGGGGAGCCTGCTTTGAGCCTGGCGTCGCCCTCAAATCGAGAGCAACTGGCCAGAATCGCGATCCTCGATTACCGCATGGGCAACCTGCGTAGCGTCCAGAAGGCCCTGCAATTGGTCGGCGCCGACGCCTGGATCGCCGCATCTCCCGACGCTGCCGAAGGTGCCGAGGCGCTCGTTCTGCCTGGGGTCGGCGCATTTGGCGACGCCATGGAGCATCTGCACTCGCTCGGTTTCGTGCCCCTAATCGTGCGCGCTGCCGAGCAGGGCATGCCATTGCTCGGCATCTGTGTCGGCCTCCAGGTGTTGTTCGAGGAGAGTTCAGAGATGGGCTGGCACGCCGGGCTGGGCTTGCTTCCCGGGAGTGTGATCCGCTTCCCGCCACCGCTAGTGGTCCCGCATGTCGGCTGGAACCAGATCCATCCGGTACGGGAGCACCCGCTTGTTAGCGGCGTCCCGGATGGCTCGCACGCCTACTTCACCCATTCGTACTATGCCCAGCCGTCCGACCCGTCGGTGGTCGTGGCCACCACGGATTACGGCCTGGATTTCGCCAGCATCGTGGCACGCGACAACGTCTGGGGTGTCCAGTTCCACCCGGAAAAGAGTTGGCGCGTCGGCCTGCGCATACTCGGCAATTTCGTGCGTTCCGTGGCGGCAGAAGCAGGCTGATGGCTTTCACCGTCTTTCCCGCCATAGACCTCCGGCATGGGCGTTGCGTGCGCCTACGCCAAGGGGATGCCGGAGCAGAGACTGTCTACTCCGATGACCCGGCGTCGGTGGCTCGCCGCTGGCAGGCTGAGGGCGCCACGTGGCTGCACGTCGTCAATCTGGATGGGGCTCTCGACGGCGCGGCGGCGATGGATAGCCCGAACCTGAGCGCACTTCTGGCGATCCTGAGAGCCTCAGAGCTGCCGGTGCAGTTCGGCGGCGGTGTGCGCAGCCTGGAGTCCGCCGAGCAACTGCTGGAACTGGGCGTCGCGCGGGTCATACTGGGCACAGTAGCTGTCACTGATCCCGAAGTCGTCGCCAAGGCCGTTGACCGGTTCGGGCCCGAGAGGGTGCTTGCCTCGCTTGATGCGCGTGATGGCCTGGTGGCAATACGCGGGTGGTCGGCCATCTCGGCGCAGCGGGTTGAAGAGATCGGCGCCAGGCTTCGCGGCTACGGCCTGGCCACTGTCGTTCACACCGACATCGCCCGCGATGGCATGCTTAGCGGCGCCAATATCGCTGCCTCGGTGCAGCTGGCAAGGGCAACCGGCCTGCAAGTGATCGTATCCGGCGGCGTCGCCAGCCTTGACGATGTGGAAGCGGCTGCCAGGGCTACTCGCGAAGGTATCGTCGGCGTGATCGTTGGCAAGGCCATCTATGAAGGCACCTTTGATCTCCCCAGCGCGTTGCGACGGGCTGAGATCGCCCAATCTACGCCAGGAGTGGCCAAGTGTTAGCCAAGCGCATCATTCCCTGTTTGGATGTACTTAATGGTAGGGTGGTCAAGGGGGTCAATTTCCTCAACCTTAGGGACGCCGGTGATCCGGTGGAGCAGGCCTCGGCTTACTGCGAGGAGGGTGCCGACGAGCTCGTATTCCTTGACATCACCGCAAGTCATGAGCGGCGCGCCATCGTAGCCGATATGGTGCAGCGCGTGGCTGAGGCCACCTTCATCCCCTTTGCAGTCGGCGGCGGCATCCGCACGGTAGAGGACATGCGCTTCATCCTTGGCTCTGGCGCCGACAAGATATCCATAAACAGCGCCGCCGTGCGCACTCCAGAGATCATCTCCGAAGGAGCCAAGCGTTTTGGCAGCCAGTGCATCGTTGTCGCCATTGACCCGCGCTGGGAAGACGGGCGCTGGCATGTCTACATTGATGGCGGTCGTGTACCGACGGGCCTGGAGGCTGTGGCCTGGGCTCGCGAGGTGGAAAGCCGCGGCGCCGGCGAGATACTGCTCACGAGTATGGATCGCGATGGCACCGAGGCGGGCTATGACCTGCCGCTCACCAAGGCCGTCGCTGACGCGGTGAGCATTCCCGTAATCGCCTCCGGTGGCGCCGGGACGATGGAGCATTTCCGCGAGGTGCTAACCGAGGGCCATGCCAGCGCCGCGCTCGCGGCGTCTGTTTTCCATTACCGCCGCATCGCCATACCGGATCTTAAGCGCTACCTGGCTGAGCACAACGTGGAGGTGCGACTATGAGCGAAGACATCATAGACCAGATCAGATGGGACGAGCGCGGTCTGGTGCCCTGCATCGTCCAGGACATCAACACCATGGCCGTCCTCATGCTCGCCTACATGAACAAAGAGTCCCTGCGGATGACGCTGCAGACAGGCGAGACAGTGTTCTGGAGCCGTTCGCGCCAGGAACTGTGGCACAAGGGAGCGACCTCCGGCAATGTCCAGCGGGTGAGGCAACTCAAGTACGATTGCGACGAGGATACACTCCTGGCGCTGGTAGACCCGGCCGGCCCCGCCTGCCATACCGGCGCTTACAGCTGCTTTTTCCGCGACATACCTCTCGCCTGAAAGCTGGCGGGCCTCTTTCCGCTTTGGCGCCTGGCACTGCCGCACCAGCCTGGGCCCGAAGCCGCCAGGCTGCATCCCCCGAGGTTGCATCACAGTCTGGCCAAGTGAGAGCACGCCAGCCAGAGGCTGCATGCGCCACGAGCGCGGCCGCAGCGGCGCCGGTCCTCTCGAGACCTCACATTGGCGGCCCGGCCGCCCAGTGACCGAGGCGCCGTCCATCCGGACCCAGTCAGGAGAATGTGAGTCATCCACTCAGCCATCGCCCTTCGGTTTTGCATGCTGCCGCATCCACCAGTATCATATGTTTCGAATTGCTTGTTGGCTTTCCCTCTCCAGCAGGCGAGTCGGCGCCAGATCGGCCTTTCTTTGTTAGCAGACGCGTAAGCGTAGACTTTGTGACTCTCGTCATCGTGGAGCACCCATTGCCCTAGCGGGCTGGCAAGCACGCTCCCTATTGTTTCCCCTTCCAATAATACATTTGTGATGTTATCGCCTTTTCCAGCGATGAGACGTTGTGGTCGCTTAGGCCGCGCCCGGGCCGAGTGCCGGCAGCGACTTATCGCAGCACTCCACCAAGGGGGAAGTACGATGAACCGACGGCAGTTCCTCAAGTTAGGCGCCATCGCCGGAATTGGACTGGCTCTGCCTCTGGCAGCAAGCTCACAAGTGCAGGCGGAAGGCCCAGAGTTGCCTCCGCCGCCCATGCGCAAGATGGTGACAGACGCCGACAGGCGAGCAGCAGCTGCCAGGGCCGCGGCCATGCGCGCCGCTCTCGGCGCCCAGGCGATGCCGGCGGCCATGCCGATGCCCGGCGGCACTCCCGATTACTTCGGCCTCTACCCCAACTACGCAAACAGCCAACTACCCGAGCTCGACGCCTCCGGTAGAGTTATCCCGGGCACGGGCATTCGCAAGTTCGTGGATTCGCTGCCAGGCCTCGGCGCCGCCAACGCGAACAACCTTGGCCAGTACATCCCCGTCGCCATACCCGACCAGACCACCTACCCGGGCTCTGACTATTACGAGATCGAACTACGGCAGTACACCGAACAGATGCACAGTGATCTGCCGCCCACGACCCTACGCGGTTATGTTCAGGTCAACACCTCGGATCCGACAGTAAGCAAGCCGCACTACATGGGGCCGATGATAATCGCGCAAAAGGACCGGCCGGTTCGGGTGAAGTTCACGAACAAGCTGCCGACAGGAGCAGGCGGCGACCTGTTCATCCCCGTGGATACAACGGCGATGGGCGCCGGCATGGGCCCTCAGAACACGGTGACCTCCGTCACACTCGATAGTCCGGGCTCTGGCTATGCTACCGCGCCAGCGGTTTCCTTTTCCGGCGGCGGCAGCCCCACCACGCCTGCAACCGCCGTCGCCACAATGGCCGTGTCCAGCCTTTCGATCATATCACCCGGCACGGGTTTCACTTCTGAACCGACAGTCGTCTTCACTGGTGGCAACTCGCCGGCAACCAACGCCTCAGCCACCTCCGTCCTCACTGGTGACGTGGTCACCGCCGTCAACGTGACGAACGCTGGTTCTGGCTACACGTCCAGCCCCGTCGTCAGTTTCACTCCTGGCACGACTACCGCCACGGCGACCGCAACGCTCAAACTTGGCTCGGTCACTCTGGTCAGCGGTGGCTCAGGCTACACGTCCGTGCCCACTGTAACCCTTAGCGGAGGTGGCTTCACAACCCCTGCTAGTGTGACAGCCGTCGTCAATGTCAATGGCACGATCACCGGCTTCACAGTCACGAACGAGGGCGCCGGCTACACGACTGCACCGACCATCGTCGTATCGGGCGGTGGTGGTGCGGGTGCCATCGCACTGCCAAACATGGTGGTGGACACTATAACCGTCACCTCGGGCGGCAGTGGCTATGTCACCGCACCCACAGTGTTCATCACCGGCGGAGCTGAACCAGCAGTCAGTGCTTCGGCCACGGCAACGGTCAGCGGCGGTGTCTTGAGTTCAGTCACGCTCACCAACAAAGGCAACGGATACACAAGTGCGCCTGTGATCACGCTCGCTGGCGGCGGGGGTTCGGGTGCGGCGATAGAAGCTACCATGATCCTCGATGCCGTGACGCTAACGAACGGCGGCGCCGGCTACTCCTCTGCGCCCTCTGTCGCCTTCACAGGTGGCGGGCCGCTGGGTGCTGCACCGGCGACGACGGCGACAGCCACAGCCGTCGTCACACTCGCTGGCACAATGGACCAGTACACGCAGAACCGCGCGAGTGTGCACCTGCACGGCGGCGTCACCCCCTGGATCAGTGACGGCACACCGCACCAGTGGATCACTCCAGCCGATGAGATGACCCCCTACCCCAAGGGCGTCAGCGCCCGCAACGTGCCCGACATGCCGGACCCCGGCCCCGGCTCCATGACCTTCTACTACACGAATCAGCAGAGCGCCCGGCTGATGTTCTATCATGACCATGCCTACGGCATCACCCGCCTCACAGTCTATTCTGGACAGGCCGCCGGCTACCTCATCGAAGACCCCATTGAGAAGAACCTGGTCGCGGCCGGCATCATCCCTTCCGACCAGATCCCACTGATCATTCAGGACAAGACCTTCGTGCCCAAGCCCGAGCAATTGGCAGCGCAGGACCCAACGTGGGATAGCGCCAAGTACGGCGGCCAGGGCAGCCTCTGGTTCCCGCATGTCTACATGCCGAACCAGAACCCCTTCGACCCGATGGGCATGAACGCCATGGGAAGGTGGGATTACGGGCCCTGGTTCTGGCCTCCATTCAACCCGGCCAATGGCCCGGTGCCGAACCCATACTACACGCCGGGCGGGATGGAGCCGCCGGAGATACCAGGCACACCAAATCCATCCCTTGTCCCCGAAGCATTCATGGACACGCCGGTGGTCAACGGGACAGCGTATCCATACCTGGAAGTGCAGCCGAAGCCCTATCGCTTTCGCATTCTCAATGCCTGCAACGACCGCAGCCTGAACCTGCAGCTCTATCTCGCCAAGTCCGGCGGCCGAATGTGGGACCAGGTTACTGGCGCCCTTCTCGATCCTGACGCCGGCGAAGTGCCGATGGTCCCTGCCGTCCCGACGCCGACTTTCCCACCAACGTGGCCCACCGATGGCCGAGCGGGAGGAGTGCCGGACCCGAACTATGCTGGCCCAAGCCTGATCCAGATTGGCACCGAGGGCGGCTTCCTTCCCGCTCCGGCGGTGCTTCCCAACCAGCCGGTCAACTATAACTACAACCGCAGGGACATCGTCGTCCTCAACGTCCAGGAGAAGACCCTGTTTCTCGGTCCGGCAGAGCGTGCCGACGTAATTGTGGACTTCACCGGCTATGAGGGCCAGACCCTCATCCTGTACAACGACGCCCCTGCGCCCGTGCCGGCCTTCGACCCGCGTTATGACTACTACACCGGCGACCCTGACCAGACGGCAACAGGTGGCGCTCCCACTACTCTGCCAGGGTATGGGCCCAACACCCGCACCATCATGCAGATCCGTGTCACTGGCAGTCGCGTGATCTTACCTTTGATCAGGCGCAAGTACGTCAGTGCCGCGGCCAGCCTCCCGGCCGCCGGCGTGGAGTCGTCCAGTCGGTTGCGCACTGCCAGCACCCTCGGCGCGCTGCTAACGCCGCCATTCGATCTTGCCGCCCTTCAGGCTGCCTTCGCCTCTACGGCCTCTGGCCAGGGAGCATTCGCTGCCGGTCTGGACCCGATCATCGTACCCCAGGCCGCCTACGATTCCGCCTACAACGGTAGCTTTTCCGATAACGCGTTCGTGCGCATCCAGGACACCTCAATTACTTTCACGCCCCTGGGGGCTTCTGTACCGCTGACACTTGCGCTGCAACCGAAGGCGATTCAGGAACTGTTCGAACTGCAGTACGGGCGCATGAATGCCACTCTCGGTGTGGAACTGCCCAATACGAATGGCATCCGCCAGACGACAATCCCCTATGGCTACATTGACCCTATTACCGAGACGATCTGGGACTCAGTCACAGTGGCGCCGCCGCATCTCGGTGACGGGACGCAGATCTGGAAGATCACGCACAACGGGGTGGACACTCACGCCATCCACTTCCACCTCTTCAACGTCCAGCTCATCAACCGCGTGGGGTGGGACGGGGCAATCAGGCCTCCTGACCCCAATGAGCTTGGCTGGAAGGAAACTGTGAGAATGAACCCACTCGAGGATGCAATCGTCGCCCTGCGCCCGGTTGCCCCGAAGGTGCCCTTCGGTCTGCCGGAGAGCGTGCGTACCCTTGACGTCACCGCCGCCGTAGGTTCCACGCAGGGTTTCTACCCCATGAACCCATACGGATATCCGGTCACCACCGTCAACCTGCCAACTAATTTCGGTGCCGAGTATGTCTGGCACTGCCATCTACTGGGCCACGAAGAAAACGACATGATGCGACCGATGGTTTTCCGGATAACCAGTGTCATTCCGCCAGCACCTACGGACGTGACCGCCAGCGCTTCCGGAGGTAAGATACGGTTGACTTGGTCCGACCCGACGCCGGCGGCACCAACCAACCTGGGGAACCCGGCCAACGAGATTGGCTTCAGCATCGAGCGCGAGGATATCGCGACGCCGGGGTTTGCCGTGATCGGCAACGCTCTCGCAAACGCCACCAGCTACGTGGATGCAAGCGTGAGCGCGGGCCACACTTACCGCTACCGCGTCACCGCCTACAATGCCGCTGGTGGCGCCACTAGCTCACCAAGCGCTGCGGTGAGCGTCTAACAACCGCCGCGGCCGCCGAACACGAAGAGCCAGGGGCTCCTGCTCCTGGCTCTTCGCTTCCCTTGCAGAAGCGTCGTCCCACCAATCGCCCTTCACCCAACTCGTTGCGCGGGGCAATGTGCGTTGGCACGGTGTTTGCAAGTTAGGACGTGCAAAGAATGGATTATGCGTTGGCCATAGGCGGCGTCCGTGCCCACCAGAGGCGCGACGGCCCGGCCAGGGCCGAAGGGGGCTAGTAATGAGGCTGAAGCGGGACCTGCACCTATTCCTGATGCTGATCGTGGCCGTTGCTGCCGCCGGCTGCACCAAAGTGAAGCCGGCGCCGACGCAATCTCTCTCCCTGAGCAGCATAGGGCCCACTCTGACCATCAAAGTGGTCACCCCGCCTGCTGGTACCGCCGCCCTGAACCTGACACCTGCACCGGGGGCTGCCAGCGCCGCGGCGGCGCTACCGACAGGGTCCGGTGCCGAGGCCCAGGCTGCAGCCGCCCAGGTTGCGCCTACACCGGCGCCCGCACCGACGGCCACTCCCGAACCCCAATATCGCCAATACAAGGTGGTGTGGGGAGATACGCTTTTGGACATCTCCCTTCGCTACGGCGTGCCCCTTGACCAGTTGATGCAGGCCAATGGCCTGACAAACAACCAGATCATGATCGGCCAGGTGCTCAAGATTCCTCAGCCAACGATCCCGGCCGGCGCCCAGACATATACCGTGGCTTATGGTGACAGCCTCTATAGCATCGCCCAGGCACACGGCATCACGTTGGCAGAATTGATGGCGGCCAACGGCCTGACAAATGGCTACTACTTGCAGCCGGGCCAGCTTCTCATCATCCCCAGCAACGGTCAGGCAGCTAGCGCTGCTCCAGCCGGGCAGGCAGTGAGCGCGGCTAGCGTGGATAGCCCGGGCGCCAAGACCTACATCGTCAAACCAGGCGACACTCTCTTTGGCATAGCAATCCTTTTCAATGTCTCTCCGTACGATTTGGCAGCGGCAAACTCGATTGCCAACGCCAACCTGCTGCAGGTCGGTCAGAAACTAGTCATCCCCTAAATGTGGTAACTTCCACTCCGCCCAACAAAGGCCAGCCCGATGGGCTGGCCTTTGGCTGTCGTCATTGTTGCGCAACCTATCACTCTGCGGACTGCGCACCGGCCCACAGGGCCGAACTATCACTGCCTGACTGAACCCAGGCCCCTGTCACCGGCCCGGTACGGCACCTCGGTTGGCCCAGAATCGCGAGACAGCCTCTCCACCCTGGCTGCCCGCTCCCACTCGGCAAACGAAAAGGGCCACCCATACCGGGTGGCCCTTTATCAGCTGGGCTGGACTGCCTAGGAGAGCACTGAAAAAGTCCCTTGCGGAAGCAGATGTTCGATTAGGGCTACTACCGCTAGGGCTATCTGGTTCAGAGCCACTACCTATAGTGGTACCCCTGACCGTCAAGCGTCCAAGGTGGGGTTCTTCAGTCGCCTCCTAGAGGCCCTTGTCAACCAGGAACTTGGCCAGGTCGGCGACGCGGTTGGAGTAGCCCCACTCGTTATCGTACCAGGACATGACCTTAATGAAGTTGTCACCAATGGCCATGGTGCTGAGCGCGTCAACAATGGAGGAGCGAGGGTCGCCCTTGAAGTCAATGGACACCAGCGGTTCCTCGCAATAGCCCAAAATGCCTTTCATTGCGCCCTCAGCGGCGGCCTTGAGGGCAGCGTTGACAGCGGCGACACTGGTGGGCTTCGTCGTCGTCGCAGCGAAATCTACCAGGGAGACGGTGCTTGTCGGCACACGCAAGGCCAGGCCGTCGAACTTGCCCTTAAGCTCCGGGATGACAAGAGCTACAGCCTTGGCAGCGCCGGTCGTCGTCGGAATGATGCTCATGGCAGCCGCCCGAGCGCGGCGAAGGTCCGAATGCGGCAAGTCCAGGATGCGCTGGTCATTGGTGTAGGCATGCACCGTAGTCATCAGCGCCTTTTCGATGCCAAACTCATCATTAATGACCTTAGCCACAGGCGCAAGGCAGTTGGTCGTGCAAGAAGCATTGGAGATGATATTGTGCTTGGCAGGATCATACTTGTCCTGGTTGACACCGAGAACGATGGTGATGTCCTCGCCCTTCGCCGGAGCGGAGATGATGACCTTCTTGACACCCTGCTCCATGTGAGCCTTGGCTTTGGCTGCCTCAGTGAACAGGCCAGTGGACTCAATAACGATCTGCGCTCCGAAATCGCGCCAAGGGATCTCAGCCGGATTGCGGATGGCCGTGACGACCACTTCGTCTCCGCCAATCACGAGAGAGCTGCCCTTCACCTCGACCGACTCCGGGAAGTGACCGTAGTTCGAGTCGTAGCGTAGCAGGTGCGCCAGTGTCTTCGCGTCCGTGATGTCGTTGACAGCAACTACCTGAATGTCGTCCTTGTAGTTCTCGCGCAGAGCCTTGAGCACCTGCCGCCCGATCCGCCCGAAGCCATTGATACCAATCTTGACCGCCATGTGGTCCTCCCGCTAAGTGTTATATGTGGTCGCGGCCCTGCAACTGTTGCTCAGAGCATCGTTGCTCTGCTGGCCGCGAAGGTACAGCTTCCAAGAACTTCATCAATGCCGACCCGAGCTTGGCAGCGTCGTGCCGCCAGGGCCTTTGCTCGTCAATCAGGTCCGCCAGGACGAGAGCATAGGACATCGGCCGGCCTTCAGGACGTACGCACGACTCGTATACCTGCTCCGGCCACGTCCGGTTGGCGAGAACATACTGAAACAGGCCGGGACCCGCGTTGTCCTCGATAGCTTGGGCGTGTGCCTCTATCGAGTAGCCCTCAGTCTCGCCTGGCTGATGGGCTACATTGCACACATATACCTTGATGGCGCGGCTGGAGAGCACAGCATCACGCAGCCCTGGCACCAAGAGGTTTGGCAGCACGCTTGTATACAGGCTCCCGGGACCCAATACCAGCAGGTCGGCCCTCAGGATGGCGGCCACCGCCCCCGGAAAGGCTGGGGGACTGCCCGGCTCCAAGAAGACGCGCCGAATAGCTCGCCCGCTCAGGCCAACCTTGCTCTCTCCCCTGACCAGAACCACCCGGTCTGGCGATGCACGCTCGTCAACGACCTCAGCACAGACCGTCACGCTCTCGAGCGTACTCGGCATTATGCTGCCGCGTATGCTCAGCACACGGCCAAGCTCAAGCACCGCATTCTCGAAAGAGCCGGTGATTCGCTCAAGGGCCGCGAGCAGTAGATTGCCCAGGGCATGATCCGCAAGCGAGCCATCGCCAAAACGGTATTGCAGCACCTGCGACATCAGGGATTCATCGTCCGCAAGCGCTGCTATGCAACTGCGGAAGTCTCCCGGTGGCAGTAGCCCCAGTTCCTGGCGCAGTCTTCCGGAGCTGCCACCGTCGTCGCCAACGGTAACGACGGCCGTGATCTCCGCGTCGCTGCGCTTGAGCCCACTCAGCAGGACCGACAAACCCGTCCCGCCGCCTATGGCCACGATCCGCACCGGGCACCCCTCTGGGCGCTCACCCTCACGCCAAGCGGCCAAACACGCCGATTATAGTGCAGCGCGGGCATTCGGTCAAACAGCGTTGACAAGCTGCCCTCGGCGCCGCTATAATCGCTAGCGCTGGTGCAGACCAGCGAGCGTGGGGGAGAGTTTCCGTTTGCAGGTTGGCTGCGCGCAACCTGCCCGGAAACGCCGAAGGGGCAAACCGCTGGCTCTCCCAAGCCAGGGGCGAAACTCTCAGGCCAGAGGACCTCACGCTTCCACCCCCTGGAGATGGCGGTCCGCTTCTCAGCCGGCTCACGGTGAGCCGGAACTAGCGGGTGCGCTCTAAGCGGCGTTGACAGGGGCACTGCCGGGGAAGTCAAGGCCGGCATCCGGCCTGGTGCGCCAACGGGAGCTGCCTGCGATGCGCCGTTCTCTTGCAACAGTAACCAGCTTTGCCCCCTGCCGGCTAGCTCCTGTGTCTTCCGCTAAGTCCGCTGTCCAGACCAAACAAGGAGAGAGAAATGTCCGACAGTGAACAGACGCCTGGGTTCAGAGTGGACGATACTTGCCTTTACACCGATACACATGATTGGGTCCGCGTGGACGGTGATATTGGCACCTTCGGCATCACCGACTACGCTCAGTCCCACCTGAGCAGCTTGGTTTATGTTGAGTTGCCCGAGGTTGGCTCCACATTCGAGAAGGACGCTCCTTACGCCACAGTCGAGTCGTCAAAGGCTACCAACGAGAGCTACGCGCCGATGAGCGGCGAAGTGATCGAAGTGAACTCCGCCCTGGAGAGCAATCCTGGCCTCGTCAATGAGGACCCATACGGCGCCGGTTGGCTTGTTCGGGTGCGGTTGTCGGACCCTTCTGAGGCCGCACGGCTGCGCAGCGCCGCTTCTTACCTGGACCTCTTGCGCCAGCTTAGCGAGGAGTGAAGACATGCCATACGGCTCGCACACGGAGGCTGATCGGACCGAAATGCTCGCGGCCATCGGCCTGACCAGTGTCGCCGATCTCTTTGAAGATGTACCCGAGTCCCTCCGCTTCCCGGCCCTCAATCTACCGGCGCCTCTGTCGGAACAGGAAGTGTTGGAAGAGGTACGCACTCTTGCCGAACGCAACTGGGATGCCGACCACCATGCCTGCTTCCTTGGCGCGGGTGCGTACAACCACTTCATCCCCAGTGTCGTGCATCACATCACCTCGCGGGGCGAGTTCTACACTTCCTACACTCCCTACCAGCCCGAGGTCAGCCAGGGTACCCTCCAGGCGACTTTCGAGTACCAGAGCATGATTTGCGACCTGACTGGGATGGATGTGGCCAACGCCTCGCATTACGATGGTGGAACAGCCCTGGCCGAGGCCATAGTTATGGCAATGAGCGTGCACAAAGGTCAGAGGCGCTCTGTCATCATGTCTGGCTACATCAATCCCCAGTATCGAGAGGTTGCCCGTACCTATACGCAGGGAGCGCACGTCAGGTTCGATGGCGAGCAACCTGCCCTCGGCCTGGCTGATCTCGCTGCGCGTGTCAACAACGAGACGGCGTGCGTCTGCATTCAGGTGCCGGACTTCCTGGGTAGGATACCGGACTGGGCCGACGTGCAGGCCCTATCCCAGGCGGCCCACGCAGTTGGTGCCCTGCTCGTCGTCAGCGCCAACCCCATTTCACTCGGCTTGCTCAAGCCACCAGCTGAGTATGGTGCCGACATCGTCATCGGAGAGGGGCAGCCCCTGGGTACCTCGCTCTCTTATGGCGGGCCATACCTGGGCTTCTTCGCCACTCGATCCCAGTACGTCCGTCGTATGGCCGGGCGCCTCGTTGGTGAAACCGTTGACGCAGACGGGAAGCGAGGCTACGTCCTGACCCTGGCCACGCGAGAACAACACATACGCCGCGAGAAAGCCACGTCCAACATCTGCACCAACCAGGCGCTGAACGCCCTCGCCGCCGCCGTATACATGGCGGCAATGGGCCCCAAAGGCCTGCGCACCGTGGCTGAACTCTGCTACCACAAGGCTCACTACGCTGCGGCAGCGATCGCTTCGCTGCCCGGATATCGCGTCCGCGAAGGCGAGTTCTTCAATGAGTTCGTGGTCAGCTGCCCGCGCCCGGTACATGCGGTCAACCGTCACCTCCTGGATCGCGGCATCATCGGAGGATGGGATCTTAGCGGCGACTACCCAGAGCTGGGGAGCAGCATGCTGCTCTGCGTCACCGAGCTGAATACCCGTGCTCAGATTGACCATCTCGTCGCCGCCATGGGAGAACTGTCATGACCGAGCCTACAATCTATGAGTTGAGTCGGCCGGGCAGGCAAGCCTTCAGCCTGCCCAAGCTGGATGTACCCGAGGCCGCCCTCCCCCAGAGTTGGCTGCGGTCCGAGCTGCCTCTGCCAGAGGTGAGCGAAGTCACCCTCGTGCGCCACTTCACTCGCCTGTCGCAGCAGAACTACTCAGTGGATACCGGCTTCTATCCTCTTGGCTCTTGCACCATGAAGTACAACCCCAAGGTCAACGAGGACGCCGCCGCGCTCCCCGGCTTCACCAGGACTCACCCGCTACAACCCGTCGAGACAGTCCAGGGCAACCTGCGGCTTATGTACGAACTGCAGCAGTTCCTGGCCGAAATCTCTGGCTTCCCCGCCGTTTCCTTGCAGCCAGCGGCCGGGGCGCACGGGGAATTCAGCGGCATACTGATGATGCGCCGCTTCCACGCTGACCGTGGCGACGAGAAGCGCAACAAGATCCTGATCCCCGACTCAGCGCATGGTACCAACCCTGCGTCCACAACGATGAGCGGCTACCAGGCGGTGCAGATACGCTCCGACAGCCGTGGCAATGTTGACCTCGCTGACCTGGCGGCACATTGCGATGACACAGTGGCCGGGCTCATGCTCACCAACCCGAACACGTTGGGCCTTTTCGACGAGCATCTGCTGGACGTGACGCGCATTGTCCACGAGTGCGGCGGCTTAACCTACGGCGATGGCGCCAACCTCAACGCTCTGATGGGCATCGCCAAGCCGGCACAGCTGGGCTTCGACATCATGCACTTCAACCTTCACAAGACCTTCAGCACACCTCACGGTGGCGGTGGTCCCGGCTCGGGGCCTGTGGGGGTCACTGATGCCCTGAGAGAGTACTTGCCCGGACCCGTGGTTGCGCGCGACGGCGATGGCTATAAGCTGGTAATGCCAGAGCGCAGCATCGGCCGGATCAAGACCTACCAGGGCAATTTCGGCGTGATGGTCAAGGCCTACGTCTACATTCGCATGTTGGGTGCGGAGGGCTTGCGTCGAGTCAGCGAGGATGCCGTCCTCAACGCGAATTACTTGCAGGAGCGGCTCCGCCGCACCTTCGCCCTCGCCTACGACCGCCGCTGCATGCACGAATTCGTCCTGCGCGGGAAGTTGGAGGGCGCCCCTACTGTGAAAGCGCTAGATATCAGCAAGCGGCTGATTGACCTCGGCTACCATCCGCCCACGAACTACTTCCCGCTTATCGTACCGGAAGCACTCATGATTGAGCCGACGGAGACAGAGGACCGCGAGACTCTCGACGGCTTCGCCGCTGCCATGGAGCGCGTCGCAGACGAAGCCCGACGCGACCCGGAACTGCTTCATTCGGCCCCTCATGTCACCCCGGTGCGCAGGCTGGACGAGGTGCGCGCTGCGCGCGAGCCGCGCCTACGCTGCGGGCATTGATGCCCGCCTTGGGTCCAGGGCGAAGGGCCCATTGCCGATCAGCTGAGGCTACCAGCCCTGGACCCGCTGCTGCTCACTCAGGAACGCGGAAGCGATATCCGAGGCCTCGCTCGGTGGCGATATAGCGTGGGTTCTCGGGGTCTGGCTCGATCTTGTTGCGCAGGTAGTGGATATATGTCTTGAGGTGACCGACGTTCCGGGCCTTGTCCCCACCCCAGACTCGCTCCAGGAGCACCTCGGATGGGACGACGTCACCCGCATTGGCTACCAATATGGCCAGCAGTCTCAACTCCGTCGGCGACAGAGTTCCCCCTGGCCTGCCGTTAACGATCACACGTCGTTTGCTCATATCTATGCTCAGGTGCCGGTCAATGGTCAGCAACGAATGCGTGGGTAAGTGAGCCATCTCCTCAGACCGCCGCATCACCGCGCGCACTCTGGCCAGAAACTCGGAGATGCCGAATGGCTTGGTAATGTAGTCATCCGCCCCCAAATACAAGCCACGAGCGATATCGCTTTCTGCGGAGCGGGCAGTCAGGATGAGAAGCGGAGTGTCCGATAGTTCGCGGATGCGTTCGCAGACCTCCCAGCCATCCATTGCCGGCATCATCAGGTCAAGGATCACAAGATCGGGCTTGAGTTCGTAGAACGCGCGTATACCCTCGCGTCCGTTATGGGCTGCAGTGACCTGATAGCCGTCCTGGGTCAGCGCCAGGCGCAGCATCTCAACAAGCTCCCGGTCGTCGTCAACCAGGAGTACTCGCTTGCCGCTGCCTGAATGCACCTGTGACCTCCGACTAGTCATCTTGCCTGGCTTCAAACGCTAGCGGCCGAAATCCCGCGGAAGGACGGCTCGTCTCACACAACCAGGTCTACGCCGGTTCGGACAACTACACTGCGGGCCTTGGCGCCACCCGCCACTGTATGCTAGACTCGTCTTCATGCAGCTATTGTGCCAGCCTCATCATTGCCCGCCGTGGAACTGCGGCGTTCACGCCGAGTTTCCATTGGCCATGCTGCCGCACACACAGTGGCCGCCCTCCTCTCCCATCTCCCTTGTGAACGGTTTCGCAGTATGATGCAACTCGCCACACTCACTGAGATGACCCAACGTGTCAGCACCGTGCGGTCCAGGATTGCCGATGCCTGCGCCGCCGCTGGCAGGGACGAATCCGAGATAACGCTGGTGGCCGCCAGCAAAACGCGTACAGCGGAAGAGGTTCTTCTAGCCCTTGAGGCGGGGATAGCCAACTTCGGCGAGAACCGACCGGAGGAGGCAGCAAGCAAGATCAGCGAAGTGAACACATTGGCTCAGTCGCGCGGGCTGCCACCGCCCTCATGGCACATGATTGGGCACGTTCAAGGGCGCAAGGCGCGGCTGGTAGTCGGGCCGTATTGCCTGATCCACTCGCTGGATAGCTATAGCCTCGCGGCCAGGCTCGACCGGCTTGCAGCGGCGCAGGGTATTGTCCTCCCTGTGCTGCTTGAGGTCAACACTTCAGAAGAACCGAACAAGTACGGGCTGCCGGGCCCCTCTGGCGATGGGTTGCCCGCACCGGCCTTCCTTGCGGCTCTCGACGCCATATTGCCGCTCGGAAACCTCCGCCTGCTCGGCTTGATGACCATGGCCGCGCCCGTGCCCGTGTCATCCCAGGCCCGCCCCTACTTCAGGAAGCTCTTCCTGCTTCGTGAGTGGCTGCGCCAGCACTACCCCAACGTCGAATGGCAACACCTGTCCATGGGCATGAGCGACGACTACGATGCAGCAATTGCTGAGGGCGCCACCATAGTGCGGATCGGCCGGGCCATCTTTGGCGAGAGGCGGGTTGCATGAGAGCTATGAGCTCCAAGGAGCGCATCGTTATCGCTGGCGGCGGCACTATGGGGCGTGCCCTCTGCGAGGGTGTGCTGGCTTCGGGTCTGGCGTCCCCTGAGCAAGTCTGCGTCGCCGAGCCGGACAGCCAGCGCCGTGTTGCGATACATGCCGATCTCGGTGTGCCGACTGCCCCAGACTGCGTCGCAGTTCTCCCCGGCGCGGCCCTGCTGGTGCTCGCGATCAAGCCGCAGGTCTTCCCATCGTTGGCCGTGCAGTTGGCCGGAGCCATACCGGAGGGGGCGCTGCTGCTCTCGATCATGGCCGGCATAAGTACTGCCGCGCTCATCGAGGGCACCGGCCACAAAGCTGTCGTTCGGGCCATGCCCAACACCGCTGCTCGTGTGCGGCGCGCTGCGACCGTATGGTACGCTTCGCCATCGGTGAGCCCTGCCCAGGCAGAACTGGCGGGCGACGTGCTGAGCGCCATCGGCGAGGCAATTCGGGTCGAGCAAGAGCGCCAGGTTGATCTGGCCACGGCCGTGAACGGTTCGGGTCCAGCCTTCGTCTGCCTGATGGCGGAGGCCATGATCGAAGGCGCGGTCAACATCGGGCTCGAGCGTGACCTGGCTTCACGCCTGGTCAGGCTCACCCTTGACGGTACTGCGGCCCTGCTGCAGGCTGGAAGCCACCCCGCGCAGGTACGCGAGGGCGTAACCTCTCCGGGGGGCACGACCGCCGCCGGGTTGCTGGCCCTCGAGGGCCGCGCTGTACGTGCTGCCTACATCGAGGCTGTCAGAGCCGCGTACCAGCGCACAGTTGAACTTGGGGAGAAGAGATGACGGCATTCCTCGCCTACTTCGTCTCGCTGCTGTTCCGCGCACTATCGCTCGCCGTCCTCATTCGCGTGTTCCTGACCTGGATTCCGATCAATCCCTATAACCGTTTCGTACAATTGCTCTACCAGATCACCGAACCGATCCTGCGGCCGTTCCGCCGCATCATCCCGCCGATAGGCATGGTGGACATCAGCCCGATCGTGGCACTTTTGGTGCTGCAGCTTGTCGAGCAGATCGTTATGCGCATTATCTACAGTCTGGTGTAGATTGGCGGTGAGGGCAGGCGGCACATCGGCAAGGCTCCAAGTGCGCGTCACGCCTCGTGCCGGGCGCGATGAGGCGGGCCGGTTCGAGAACGGGGTCCTGGCGATCAAGCTGCGAGCAACACCGGTTGATGGCGCTGCCAATGCAAGCCTTATCGAATTTCTGGCGCGAGAGCTTGGGGTCGCGAAGACATGCGTTACAATACTGCGGGGTCAGCGCTCGCGCCAGAAACTGATCGAGATAGAGGGCCTCGAATATGATCAGGTTATCGCGCGGCTCGGGCAGCAGAGCTAAGCTGCTGATCGTGGCCCTGGTTCTGTGGCTGACGTCATGCAGCTACCCAGGACCGTTCCCCTGGCGCCATGGGGACGCCACTCGTGAGCCCACCCAAGCGAGGACGCTTCCGACCTCGAGCCTGGCGCCGAGCCCGACAACCGGGAGTTCAGATGTGGCCAAGCTTTCGCCTCAGGAACAGCAACTCGTGAATATGGCCTGCGCCGATCTTGCCAAGCGTCTGGGCGTCGCCGCGGAACAGGTCGCTCTTCTCAGCATCTCACCCCAGCAGTGGGCCGATGCCAGCCTGGGCTGTCCGGAGTCCGGCAAGATGTACGCTCAGGTGATCACCAGCGGCTATCAGATTATCCTGGGCTATGGCGGCAAGACATACGACTATCGCAGCAACGGCACCAGCGTGAGATTATGTCAGAAGGTCGGGTCAACATGACTGAGAACCCCCAGAGTCAGGCGCCCCTAACCCCGGCTGAGGCGGCCAAGCAGGCCATGGCGGCTGCCCGCCATTTGGCCGACGAGATCGGCCCGCGCCCCGTCGGCTCGCCGCAGGAAGCGGCGGCTGCGGCTTTCGTGCAGGACGAACTGAGGCAGTTACTGCCATCTGGGCTCGAGATGGCCAGGCAGGAGTTCTCCGCGCCACGCTCGGTCTGGCTTCCCTTCACAATCGCATGCGCCGCGGCCTTGCTGGGCGTCGCTCTCTGGATGTTAACTGCCGGCAGCCTTCTCGGCGCATATCTGGGCGCGCTCGGTTGCGGGTTTGCCCTCTGGGAGATCTACGCCGAACTGAATTTCGGCTGGTCCCCTCTGGCAGGGCTCGTTAGTCGGGTCACTTCGCGCAACGTCATTGCCTCACTGCCGCCGGCCGAAGGAGAGGGCCGCAACGCAATCGTCTTTGCGCATCTTGACACCCAGCGCACCCCCATTTTCTCGCGCTCGTCCGCCGGCTTGAGGGCCTGGTTCGTCCTCTTCTACGTAGCCCTGGCCGTGATCGTGTTGACCCTGCTGGCTTTCGTCGCTTCATGGTTCGGGGAACTGCGCCTGCCATCGTGGGTGGGCATCCCGGCTGTGGTGGTAACGGTGCCGGCTATCGCTGTGCTCCTGCACACCGACCTTACCCCGTTCACCGCCGGAGCCAACGACAACGCCTCCTCTGTCGGCGTAGCCCTGGCTCTGGCGCGCCACTTTTCCATGCATCCACTGAAGAACACACATCTTTGGATCGTCTTCACCGGAGCGGAGGAAACGGGTTGCCAGGGCGCCGGTGCTTTCCTTGATAAGTACGAAGACAGGCTATTGCAGGCGTACGCCATCGCCCTCGAGGGCGTCGGCGTCCACAAGCCTGCCTACTCGCTGCGCGAGGGCATGCTGGGCGCTTACCGGAGCAACAGCGAACTCGTCCGCCAGGCGGAGCATATCGCTAAGCAGTCGCCGGAGCTATCTCTGCGCCCAGTCAAAGTCCGCGCCGGCTATACGGAAGCCGGGATGGCGATCAAGAAAGGCTATCGCGCCATTGCCGTCCTGGGTATGGATGAGAATGGCCTCATGCCCTACTGGCATTCACCCCGGGATAGATCGGACAACTTGCGCGAAGAGGCACTAGCGGCTTCGTTTCAGGCTGTCGCCACCCTCCTGCAGCGGCTGGACGAGATGCCGCTCTCGATCAAGCTTTCTCAGGTGAAGCCGCTGCGGGAACGCGGCTAGAGGCCACTTTCCCCTGCCAGGCGCTTAGCCAAAGCAGCGATGCGCTGGCCCCAGCGCCTGCAGCTTGCCGATGCCTCTTCGTCGGGCGCTCCCACGGCAACGGGTCCGTAGTGATGGGAATGTGGGTCACCCTGCACGACCATGCCGTGGATCATCAGGGCGTGCAGAATGTCGGTGATTGCCGTCTGCTGGCCACCGCCCACACCGCCGGCCGAGGAGAAAGCCGCGCCTACCTTGCCATCGAGCTGGCCGTGGAGCTCGACACTCCGATCAATCAGATCCTTCAGCTGGGCTGCCATCGTGCCGTAGTAAGTGGGGGAGCCGAGCACGATTGCATCCGCTTCGAGCAGATCCTCGAAACTGACCTGCTCGACCGACTTGACTTCCACAGTGGCCCCCTCGGCCTCTGCCCCTTCGGCGATGCGCCTGGCCATTGCCTCGGTGTTGCCACTGCTGCTGAAATAGGCCACCAATACCTTCACCATCGCCTCGACCTCCTGGAGCATCACGAATGCGTCTTACCCTTCGGCCCAGTATCCCTGCTCAATTCCCGTCCGTCAATGAAAGCACGCGCCCCCTTGACAGGCGCCGCCGCGGCGCCTAACGTGTGCGCGTCTAGAAACAGGCTGACTCGGAAGTGTAATGATCGAAATCGTCTTTCTCGGCACATCCGCAAGCGCACCCTCAGTACGCCGCGGCCTCGCTTCGGCCATGGTGATGTACAAGGAACACCGCTTCCTGGTAGATTGCGGCGAGGGTACCCAGCGGCAGTTGCTGCGTAGCGGGCTCGGCTTCAAGCGTCTGAACACGGTCCTCCTCACCCATGGCCACCTGGACCACATCCTGGGCCTGGCCGGCCTCATTTCCACTTTCGCTCGCTGGGAGGCTATTGACTCGGTTGACGTCTACGGGGGCGAATGGGCGCTCGAGCGGGTGAGAGCCCTCATGCAGGTTGTCTTCGGCCCCGGTGAGCCGGAGTTCAGGGTTGGCCTACACAGCATCAGTCCCGGCCAGCTCTGGGAACTGGACGGCCTGCGCGTCAGTGCCTTCCCGGTCCGCCATCGCGGGCCAGGCTGCCTGGGCTACTTATTCGAAGAGGCACCGAAACGCCCGTTTCTGGTGGATTTGGCCGAGCAACTCGGCGTCCCGCGCGGACCAGAACGCGCCGCCCTCGTGCGCGGTGAAAGCATAACCACTCAGGACGGTCGGCTCGTGACGCCCGAACAGGTGCTTGGTCCGGCGCGGCCGGGGGCTCGCCTCGCCTACGTCGGCGACACAGGCAACGCTCGCGAACTGCTGCCCTATGTCGCCGGGGTTGACCTGCTTGTCACCGAGGCCACCTATCTCTCGGTAGAAAGGGATCTGGCACGCCGCTTTGGGCACATCACGGCTGCGGATGCCGCTGAGCTAGCCAAGGCGGCTGGCGTGCGCCAGCTATGCCTCACCCATATATCCCGCCGCTACACTGAAAGCGAGGTCCTCGAAGAGGCGGCCTCAGTGTTCCCCAACACCATCGTTGCCAAGGACTTCGACAGCCTTCAGGTCTTTCCAGGCGGTGAGGAAGGCGAGAGTCTCGGCTAGGCGGCCCTGCGTCGGCTGAGGCCCCAGACGCCGATCGCGACCAGAGGCAACAGCGTGGCCCCGCAAGGCAACAGCGGCTTGCGCTGGACCGGCAGGTTCGCGGGTGGAGGCGTCGGGATCGGGAGAGCGGTCCCCGTCACTCCCGGTGAGGCAGTGGTGCTCTGCTGCTTGCCAGAGGCCGGGCCAGGAGTCGCTGCCGGCACGGCAGCGCTCATACCCAGGCTGGCGAACCACTGGCTCTGCAGTTCTGCCTCAGTCAGCCCGTATGCCTGTTGCAGCGAATCCTCGAATGGCTGACCCTTGCCCAGACCGGCGAGCAACTCCTGCATCTTGTCCCGACCGTAGGTGCTGATCATGTAGTTGACGACGCTGTAGACCTCACCATAGAACAGGTCCACCAGGCGAGGATCGCCCGGGTAAGAGGTCATGGATTGCAGGCTCAGCAGCCTGCCCGAACGTATCGCACTCTGGAGAGCAGAGGCATTGCGCGGCGGCAATGCCCCCTCGGCATACATGGCCAGCCCTTCATCCAACCATGGTGGTAGCTGGCTGAACGGGTTGTCCACCAACTGATGGACCACCACGTGCGATAGCTCGTGCGCCACCGTTCCGGATAGATCAGCTTCCCCTCCAAGGAGAACCAGCGCATCCTTGCCCATGGCCATGCCCAGCGTTATCGTCTGAGCGTCGAAGCTCTGGCTGCGAGGCGGTATGGCGAGCGCCATGTCGCTCTTTGAGGCATAGACGTACATGCGCACCGGCCGCGTCGTCGCCGCGCCTACATCAGTCTGCAAGCGCGCTAAAGCAGCGGTGCCGGCGTCCAGGACCTGCTGTGCTGACTGAGCATCTTTGTAGTAGTAGACCGTCAGGTCGCCCTTCTGAAGCTGCTGCCATTTGAAGCGGCTATCGTCGTAGCTGAAACTCTGCTCCTGGCTCTCAACCCGGTTCCCGTCCGCATCCTCTACTGCCCAGCGATAGTGGACGATATCCCCCGGAGCCATCTCACCCGGGTCGAGGACCCAGCGCCATATGGCGGTGATGCTCTTTTCACCATTGAAATCCGCCTTGGCGCTGTTGGTGGCTTGCTCTCCCGCCAGCTGATAGATCAGCCACACACTGTCCGGCGGACGGTCGGACTCAGCGGCGAGGTGAAAGACGACCTGCCTGCCGAATGTCACCTCCTGAGACATGGCGCCAAAACGCACCCAGGCCTCGCCCTGCGCGCGGGCGGGCGCGACCGGGAGAAGGGCAAGAACGAGAGCGAGGGCTAGAACCGCAGGCTTTGAGGGTCTGGCAGATCGGCCGTGTCCGTGTCCTTCCACTTAGTGCCTTCCTCGATCAGCATGACGGGAATGCTGTCCTTAATGGGGTACTTTCGGTGGCAGTCGGGGTTCTGGCAGATCAGCCAGCGTTCCTCGAACAGCTCTACTTTCGTCTTGCAGTGAGGGCAAACCAGTATCGCGAGCAATTCCTGGCTAATCATGGCTCGGCGCTCCTTGGCAACCCGCCGTGTCAGGCGAAGGTGATCTGGCCTCTATGCCCCAACATGTAGGGCAACAATATCCGATTATACATCGGCAGCCCTGGCAGTGGACAATGACATCTTGCGCCGCCTCATGCATGCCTGGCTCGCCGCAGCCAGAGCACGCATATACCAGCAAGAGCGGCGAAAAGCAGCGTGGCAATGATGAACACTGCCTCGGGGCCTGTCTGGTCGAGAGTCCATCCCGCCAGGATCGTGGGAACCAGAGACATGACGTTGTTCAGCGTGAGTTGGAGGCTAATGACGCGCCCCCTGAGGTAGTCCGGCGGCACTTCCTGGAGCACACTCTTGCCAGAAATGTAGGCCATCACAAAGCCGGCTCCCAAGAAAGGCGAAGCACCGAGGAAGCCCCAGAGCCCCCATGTGCGCACTACCACGCTGACGCTGAATCCGAGCAGGCCAAGGCAGATGGCGAGGTTTCCCAGCATCACGAACCGCGCCCGCGCCACCCGCCTTCCAAGCCGCGAGAGCAACACCAGCAGTCCAATGCCTGCCCCGGCGGCCGCGGGCGCAAGGTACAAGGGCAGGTTATAGACTGGGATACCGAAATGCTTGCTGAGGACGACCGGAAAGACCGCCGCCATCACAAGAGCGAGCGCCGTCTGGCTAATGAGCGCCAGGATGGCAACGCTCACTGGCGCACTATGCACCGCAAACAGGATGCCTTCACGAATGTCCGCCAGGACCGATGCCACGTGCCGCAGACGGGCATAGCGGCTGCGTCTGACCGCCCGCTCGTGTGAGGGGATATCCTTGGTGAGTAGGGAAAGCGGGATCAAGCTGGCCAGGAGCAGCACACCGCCCGAGATGTATGTGCCGTCCGGCCCCATCAGCCGTACGCCAAGCGGGCCCCAGACCGCTGACCCGAGGGCGATGGCCGACAGGTAGCTGATGTTGAAGATGGAATTTGCCGCCAGCAACTCCTCTCCCGTCACCAGATAGGGGATCAGCGCCGCTTCGGCCGGGAAATTGAACTGACCCACTGACGAGAGCAGAAAGTTGATCACAAGGATGCCGACGACGAGGTAGGCGGGAGGTACCATGTTCAAGTAGAGGGGGGCGCCAAGCGCGATCAGGCCGCGCACCACGTTTGTGCCGATGAGCATGTTCCGCCGGCTGAGCCGGTCAACGGTGACACCGCCCAAGAGCCCAAACAGCAGCCCAGGCACGACGACCGAGAGAATGGTGAAGGCTGTGTCCATCCCTGAGCCAGTGGCATCAACCACCTTGGCCAGAGAGGCAAAACTGATGGCGTAAGTGCCCACGAGCGAGGTGAACTGCTGCGCCAGAAGCAGCAGAAACTGGCGCCGCCGCACCGGCCCAGGAATGGCGCGGGCCAGAGCTGATCGTGCAAGCCGCCCACCGAGGTCTTGCTTCAGCTGCGCCAGGCGGCCATTCAGTGTCACTGGCTCACCTGCCGAAGCAGCATCCCAAAGGCCGACCGCCCCAACTGTCCTCCCCGGTAAGCGACATGGAAAAGTGCTATCGGGCCTTGCGCTGGATACTCGTTTCCGCTATACTTTAGCCGTTCCTTGGGGGATCGTCCAACGGTAGGACCGGCGACTCTGGATCGTCTAACCCAGGTTCGAATCCTGGTCCCCCAGCCTCAGCCGCCACGCCGGAACTGGGCGTGGGCTACGGCTAGCGGGCCGCCCCCGGCCCCTGGATGAACAAGGGGCAGGGTTGCTCTCTTGCGAGCGAGCGTCCGCATCCGGAGCTCTGTCTGTGACCTGGCACATGCAGGTACCGTGCCGGTTGAGCAGTCATTTCCGGAGTGGGCGCTGCTCCGCCGAGGAGGGTGGTGCCACAATGAGCTGATTGGTGGCGAAGGATGAGCGGTGTTGGCCGAAGTGCCCGCCGGACCAGGCAGTCCGGTGACCGAAGAGTTCAGTCATCCTATCGCCAAACGAGTTCGATGGCGAGCCTTGGTGCCTTGGTGTAGCCGTCAACTCGAAGCCAGGCTTCACTCTCATGCAGCACATGGGGAGACCAAATGGCTAGTGTAACCTACGAGCATGTCACCAAGCGTTTTGGCGACGTCGTCGCGGTCAATGACCTCAACATCCACATCGAAGACAAGGAATTCCTCGTCTTCGTAGGCCCCTCGGGTTGCGGGAAGACGACTTCCCTCCGCCTGCTGGCGGGCCTGGAAGAGGCCGACGAGGGCAACCTGTACATCGGCGATCGTCTGGTCAATGATGTGCCACCGAAAGACCGCGACATCGCAATGGTGTTCCAGAGCTACGCCCTCTACCCGCACATGACGGTCTACGACAACATGGCCTTCGGCCTGAAGCTGCGCAAGGTGCCCAAGGCCGAGATAGACCGGCGCGTGCGCGAGGCAGCCACGATCCTGGGCATCGAAGACCTGCTTGACCGCAAGCCGAAGCAGTTGTCCGGTGGTCAGCGCCAGCGTGTTGCGGTAGGTCGTGCCATCGTGCGCGACCCGCTGGTGTTCCTCATGGACGAGCCGCTATCCAACCTCGACGCGAAGCTGCGTGTACAGACGCGTGCCGAGCTCACTCGTCTGCATCAGCGTCTGGAAGCCACCTTCATCTACGTTACCCACGACCAGACGGAAGCCATGACCATGGGCACGCGCATCGCTGTTCTGCGCGATGGCATCCTGCAGCAGCTGGATACGCCGCAGCGCCTGTACGACTATCCGGCCAACACCTTCGTGGCCGGCTTCATCGGCAGCCCGGCAATGAACTTCTTCCCGGCTACGCTGGTGCAGGAAGATGGCGAGTTGTATGTGGATGGCGGTAGCTTCCGCGTTCAGATCCCGCCGGCACACAAAGAGGCCTTCCTATCCTACAGCAACCGCGAAGTCATCTTCGGCATGCGCCCAGAGGACTGCCACTCCGATCAGTTCGTTCCACCTGGAGTGCGCGAGGCTCGCGTTCGCGCCAAGATTGACGTAGTGGAACTGATGGGCTCGGAGATCTACCTCTACTGCATGACCGGCAACAAGCAGTTCATCGCCCGCGTTGACCCGCGCACCCGCGTGGAGCCCGGGGACGAGATGGAAATCGTCATGAACATGGACCACCTGCACATCTTCGATCCGCAGACCGAGCTGGCCATCCGCTAGGGCCGCTCGTTCATAGGCTCATTCTAGGGGGACGGGCCCAGGCGGTCCGTCCCCCTAGCTGTGCCGGTCATTGGCGCACAACCAGCCCGGATGACCCAAACGGAGTTGCCACAATGGACTATCTAGATCTGATGAAGTCACTGCACGTTCAGAACGACAGGAAGATCGTCTTGCTGGTAATGGATGGGCTCGGAGGGCTGCCCGTCGAGCCAGGAGGCAAGACCGAACTCGAGACGGCGAACACGCCTAACCTTGATGCCCTCGCCAAGGTTGGCGTCTGCGGCCTGAGCTCGCCGGTTGGCCCCGGCATCACGCCTGGCAGTGGCCCCGCACACCTCGCCCTGTTCGGCTATGATCCGATCAAGTATGAGATCGGCCGAGGCGTGCTCGAGGTGCTGGGCATCGGCTTCCCACTGCAGCCCGACGACGTGGCTGTGCGCGGCAACTTCTGCACAGTGGATGCGAACGGCGTACTCACCGACCGTCGCGCTGGCCGCATCGCCAGCGACAAGTCGGCCGAGCTTTGCCGCTTGCTCCAGGGAATACGCATCCCGGGCGTGGAAACGTTTGTTTTGCCGGTACGGGAGCACCGCTTCGCGATCGTGTTCCGCGGGCCCGGCCTGGACGCGCACCTGTCCGAGACTGACCCGCAGGTCACGGGGAAGCCGCCGCTGCCCCTCGTTGCCACAGCACCTGAGGCCGAGCAGACGGCGAAGCTCGTCAATCAAT